>NZ_CALADU010000224.1 GCF_937890665.1 uncultured Subdoligranulum sp. | reverse complement strand
CCGCGTCCAGACGGATCACGTCGATGCCGCGGTTGGTCAGGTAGAGCAGATTTTCGGTCATGTCGTTGAACACTACGGGGTTCGCGTAGTTCAAATCCCACTGGTAGGGATAGAAATTGGTCATGACCACCTGCTTGCAGTCATCCAGCCAAGTAAAGCTGCCCGGCGCCGTGGTGGGGAACACCTGCGGCACGGTCTTTTCAAACTCGTTGGGGATGTCCCAGTTGTCGTAGAAGAAATACCGCTCCCGGTAGCCCGGTTCGCCGACCCGGGCCTTGCGGGCCCATTCGTGATCCTCGCTGGTGTGGTTCATCACAAAGTCCAGACACAGGCTCATGCCCTTTTCCCGGCAGGCGTCGGCCAGATGTTCCAGATCCGCCATGGTGCCCAGTTCCGGCTGCACGGTGCGGAAATCCGCCACCGCGTAACCGCCGTCGCTGCGGCCTTTGGGGCTTTGCAGCAGCGGCATCAGGTGCAGGTAGTTCACCCCGCATTCCTGAATGTAGGGCAGCTTTTCTTCCACCCCTTTCAGGGTGCCTGCAAAGGCATTGGTGTACATCATCATGCCCAGCAGATCCCGGCGGCGATACCAGTTGGGGTTGGCCTCCCGGGCGGCATCCTGCGCCCGCAGGGCCGGTTTGCGGTCCGCCCATGCCCGGCGCAGCATGGCGATGCAGTAGTCAAAAGCCTGCATATCTCCGTGATACAGCTCGCAGTACAGCCACTTCAATTCGTCGTAGTGGCGGGCCAGACGGCGCTCAAAGGCGGCGTCCTCCTCGTGGGGAATGGTCTGGGCAGCTTTTAGGGCCGGCTTTTGGGGCGCAGCCTTCAGGGCTTCTTTTTTCGGCGCCGCCTTGAGGGCCTCCTTCTTGGGGGCGGCGTTCAAGGCTTCCTTTTTCGGGGCCGCAGTCAACACCGGCTGCGGGGCGGCCTTGGGGGCCGCTGCCGGTGTCTTTTTCTCCGCACCGGTGGGCGCAGCTTTGGCAGCCGCAGCCTTTTTCTTCTTCCCGGATTTCATCGAGATTCCTCCTTTGGAATATCACACACGAACCAGATGCAGCTGCACGCTGGGGAAATCACCCACCAGATGGGGCAGGGTGTATCCGGCATACATCAAGGTGCTGCCGCTGTAAACGGCGCCCACCAAACGGTCGGTGACCGCAGCGCCGTTTTCCGGCGTAGAGGTGGTGCCGTAGACCTGCAGGCTCTCCACCCGGTAGAGGGCATCCTCCTCCAAGCCGCGCAGGCAGAGATGGAGCGGCCGGGCGTTGGCTTCGGGGTGGGTCAGCACCAAGTTGACCAGCGCTTCCTTCTCGGTCACGGTCTGCCACGCGGTGTAGCGGGGCTCCCGGGCAGGATCGCTCAACCGATAGTACTGGCCGTTTTGCAGCACATCGTACAGTTTCTTGAAGGTCTGGATCTGCTCCTTGACCTGCTCACATTCCGTATCGCTCAATTTGCCCAGATCCAGCTCGTAGCCGAAGGTACCGCTCATGGCGACCACGGCGCGAGTCCACAGCGGGGTGGTGCGGCCGGTCTGGTGGTTGGGGCAGGCCGAAACATGGGCGCCCATGGCCGACACCGGATACCCGAAGGAGGTGCCGTGCTGAATGGTCAGCCGCTCAATGGCGTCGGTGTCGTCGCTGCACCAGATCTGGGGGAAGTAGGCCAGCATACCGGCATCGAAACGGCCGCCGCCGCCGGCGCAGCCCTCAAACAGCACGTTGGGGAAGGCGGTGGTCAGCCGGTCCAGCAGCCGATACACGCCCAGCATATAGCGGTGGGCGACCTCGCCCTGCCGTTCCAGCGGCAGCGCACGGCTGTATACATCGGACATGTTGCGGTTCATGTCCCATTTGACATATTCAATGTGGTGGTTGCGCAGAAGATCACTCAGCACTTCGGTGAGGTAATCCACCACCTCATCCCGGCCAAAGTCTAGCACCAACTGGTCGCGGCCCATGGCAGGGTCACGGCCGGGCAGCGTCAGCGCCCAATCATGGTGGGCCCGGTACAGGTCGGAATCCTCGCTGATCATCTCGGGCTCGATCCAGATGCCGAACTTCATGCCCAGTGCGTTGACCCGCTCGATCAGCGGGTTCAGGCCGCCGGGCAGCTTTTTCTCGTTCACATACCAGTCGCCCAGACCGCTGTTGTCGTCGTCCCGCTTGCCAAACCAGCCGTCGTCCAACACCAACATTTCCACGCCCAGACTGGCGGCCTTCTCGGCAATGCGGCAGATGGTTTCGGTGTTGAACTGGAAGTAGGTGGCCTCCCAGTTGTTGATCAGCACCGGACGCCGGGTAAACCGGAAGGGGCTGCGGCAGATGTTGTGCCGGATAAAGTGCTGGTACCGCTGGGACAGGGCGGTCAAACCGTTGGGGGCGCAGCAGAGCAGCACCTCCGGGGTGGTAAAGGCGTCCCCCGGTTCCAGCCGCCAGCGGAACCGCTCGTCATGGATGCCGCTGACCACACGGGTAGAACCGTTTTGATCCACCTCGATGTCGGTGCGGTGGCTGCCCGAGTAGACCAGCATCACGCCGTAGCACAGGCCGGAGGTCTCGGTGGCGTCCCGGTCACAGAGGATCACAAAGGGGTTGTGGTGGTGGCTGGAAGCGCCCCGGGTGGAAGAGATGGTTTGGATCGCATTGGCCAGCGGGGTGCGCTGCATCTGGCGCTCCATGGCGTGGCGGCCGTGGAAGTGGATCATATCCCACTGGCCGAAGGGCAGGTCCAGACAGACCGAGGCCGCTTTTTCCAGATGCAGGATGTGGGTGCCGTTGTTGCGCAGGCGGGCCGCCCGGGTGATAATGTCCTGCTGGGCGAACACGCCGTAGAAGAGGTCCAGTTCCAGTCCGGTGACGAAGTCCCGCAGCGTAATGCAGAGGGTCTCGGCGTCGCCGTCTTCCTCATGGGCGCAGGGCAGGTCCTGCAAGGTGTATTTGCCCTGCTGGATCCGATGGGACACATAGACAAAATCCGCACCGGCCGCGCCTGTTTCATCCCGGACCACCAGACAGGACAACCGGAAATCGCCCACATTGCAGCCGGTATACTCTTGCGGCAACACATCGGGGGAAACGCCCCGCTCCCGGCGGCAGGCGTAGTAGTCCGGCGAAAAACCGTGGTCGGCGGGGGGATACAGATCGCTCAGGCAGCCTTGGCCGATGCTGCGGCCATAGTAAAGGTGCAGCAGGTGGCCGCGGGGATCTACCTGCATGTGATAGCTGGTGTGCGCGGTCTCCAGTGCAAAAACGCCTGTGGCGGTGTCGAATTGAATGCCCATAAAAGGACCTCCTGAAAAAAGTATATAGACAGTGCCGTACCCTGCCGAAGCGGGGGAAAACGGACACACTGTTTTCCCAACAAACAACGGCAGGCGGGCGGACCGGGTCATTCCGGTC
>NZ_CALADU010000223.1 GCF_937890665.1 uncultured Subdoligranulum sp. | reverse complement strand
CCGATCATGTTCACCTGAATGAAGCCGAAGTCCCACTTGGGGATGTCTGCGGCCGGGGTGGAGGCCACCGAGTAGGCGTTGAGAAGCTGGCCCGATACCAGCGTCAGGCCCAGCACGATGCCCAGCATCTGGGTGGTGCCCATCTTTTTGGTCACCGACCAGCAGATGCCCACCGGCAGCATGTGGAAGACTGCCTCGCCGATGAGCCAGAGGAAGCTGTCCATGCCCGACCAGAACTGGCTGATGTCACACAGCGTCTTGGTGCCGTTCTCGAACAGGTAGAGGCTGTCGATGCAGTTGCGGAAACCAAGGATCAGACCGCCGGTGATGATGGCGGGGATCAGCGGGGCAAAGATCTCGGCCAGCGCCGTCATGATGCGCTGCAAGGGGTTCTGGTTCTGCTTGGCGGCGCTCTTCACCGCGTCCTTGGAGACCCCCTCGATGCCCGACACCGCAAGGAAGTCGTTGTAAAAGTCCGATACCGTGTTGCCGATGATGACCTGAAACTGGCCCGCTTGGGTAAAGGTGCCCTTGACCACCTTCATGGCTTCGATCTTGGCGATGTCCGCCTTGGCCGGGTCGTTGAGTACGAACCGCATCCGGGTCACACAGTGGGAGACCGCTGCAATGTTCGCCTTGCCGCCTACGTATTCCAGCAGCTCGGCAGCGTCCTGTTGGTATTTGCCCATATGGTTTTTCCTCCTTCAAGATAACTTGTTTAAACAAGTTCCGTTTGCAGTTATGAGTATAGCCTACTTGTTTAAACAAGTCAAGCGGATGGCACAAAATTCCGCGGTCCTCGGCCTATTTTCGGCGCAAAGCACAAACGGGGGGCTTGCGTGTTGGGCAGTTTCACGGTATACTGAAACCAATGTTTGAACAAGTTGGGGGTCGTCACCGTGCCAAAAGCAAAGTTTGAGGGGATCTACCGCAGCATCAAGAAAAAGATCGAAGCGCAGGAATACGCCTATCCCTCCCTGCTGCCCTCGGAAAATACCCTGATCATGGAGTACGACTGTTCCCGCAACACGGTGCGCCGGGCGCTGTCCGAACTGATGGCCGACGGCTATGTGCAGCCCATCCACGGCAAGGGGGCGCGGGTCATCTACCGCCCGGTGGGCAAGACCACCTTCCTCATCGGCGGCATCGAGACCTTTCAAGAAACCGCCCGCCGCAATCACCTGCACGCCGTCACCCGGGTGGTGGCCTTTGACCTGATCACCGCCGACGAACGGTTGGCCGCCCTCAGCGGGTTTGCCCCCGGGGACGCCCTGTGGGCGGTACAGCGGGTGCGGTATCTGGACGGCAAGGCGCTGATCCTTGACGTGAACTACTTTTTGCAGGACTTGGTGCCCGCCCTGACCGCCGACATCGCCGAGCGCTCCATCTACGAATACATCGAGAATGTGCTGGGCATGCAGATCATCACCAGCAAGCGCAAAATGACGGTGGAACACGCCACCAGCCGGGACGAGCGGCTGCTGGATCTGGACGGCTACGACTGTGTGGCGGTGGTGACCAACCAGACCTTCAACGCCGACGGCCTGCTTTTTGAATACACCCAGTCCCGGCATCAGCCCGACTATTTCTGCTTTCAGGACACCGCCACCCGCCGCAAATAAACCGGGGACCCGCCGCGCCCCGGCAGCTTTACAGGATACCACCCGCCGCCCCGGCGGGCAAGCCCTGCAAAAAGTTGCCTGCTTTTGCTTGCGATGGACCCGGCGGCATGGTATCATAAGAAAAAACATTCCCGGAGGTGGCTCGCCATGGCCGGTACCCATACCGTACTCTCCGTCCCGGTGCAGATCAACACCGAGATTTTTCGTGAATTTGCCGTCTTTGATGTGATCCGCCGCCGCAAGCGGTGGGTCCGCCCGCTGATCTTCGCGGTGCTGCTGCTCTTCGCCGCGGTCTTTCCCTTTTTGCGGGGGGATGTGATCCCCGGCGTGGTGCTGGTGGTGCTGGGCATCGGGCTGCCGGCGGTCTATTTCGGTATGTTTTTCCGCTCGGTGAAGCAGCAGGCCCGGAGCATGGGGCTGGACCGGCCCCGCATCGCCTACCGGGTGGATCTGGACGATGCCGGTGTGCGGATGTGGCCCGCCGGCAAGCAGGACAAGGCGGAGGAGGCCGTCACCCACACGTGGGCGGACCTGTACGGGGCGTGGCGCACCCCCACGACCATCTACCTTTATAACAGTGCCACCCAGGCCTATCTGCTGCCGGTGGAACAGATCCCCGGCGGCGCCGACGCCCTGTGGACGCTGCTGCAGGCCCACATGCCCGCCGAAAAACTGCACACAACCCGCTAAATCCGGGCCGCAGCCCGGTTTTCGCCGCGGGCGGGGCGCCGCCCTGCCCACGAACCAAGGAGGTTTTCTGCCTATGAAACGAATCATCACCATCGGCCGAGAGTTCGGCGCCGGCGGCGGCGAACTGGGCCGCCGTCTGGCCCGGGAACTGGGCATCGCCTACTATGACCGGGACATCATCCTGCGCACCGCCAAGGCCAGCGCCCACCTAAGCCCCGAGCAGGTGCGCCGCTGGGACGAGCGGGTGCCCCATGAGTTCGGCTTTACCCAGAGCCTGTTCAACTTCTACGACAAACCGCTGAGCGAGGAACTTTGGAACGCGCAGGTCCGGGCGATCCGGGAGCTGGCCGACAAGGAAAGCTGCGTCATCGTGGGTCGCAACGCCGACTATATCCTGCGGGAGTTCGACCACTGCCTGCGGGTGTTCGTCCATGCCGACCGCAACTGGCGGCTTTTGCGGATGCGGGACATGATGCCCGACACCCCCTTCGATAAACTGGAAACGGATATGGATTCCGCCGACCGGGCCCGCCGCAACTACTGCGCCAAACACACCGGCCAAGTCTACGGCGACAGCCGCAACTACGACCTGACGCTGTGCACCAGCAAGCTGGGGTTGGATAAGGCATTGGAGATTTTGCTTTGCGCAGCAAAGCAACTATAAGTAAAAATTGGCCGAAACTTAAAAAAAGAAACCGAAAACCGCCCCACAGCTTGACTTTTGATAGAAAAATGATATAATACAAAAGTACGATGTATGGGCACTATCAAGGGCGATAGCATCCGTATGGATTGCTGTGGCCCTTTTTCTGTATATTGCCCGCATTGCTGCGGCCGTGGGCCGTGAATTTAGAGAGAGAGGAAAGGATACACCATGAAAAAATTGTTCGCTTTGGGTATGGCTGCTATGATGGCGCTGTCTTTGGCTGCCTGCGGTTCTTCCGCCAGCAGCAGCGCGGCTGCTTCTTCCGCTGCGGAGGGTGCTACCTCGGAGGGTGCTACCGCCGAGAACGCCGGTTCCGACAAGACTTGGGTCATCGCCACCGATACCGTCTTCAAGCCCTTTGAGTACACCGACGCTTCCGGCAACTTCGTGGGCATCGATGTGGACATCGTTGCCGCCATTGCCGAGGATCAGGGGTTTCAGTATGAAATGAAGAGCCTGGGCTGGGACAGCGCCATTGCCGCTTGCCAGGCCGGTCAGGCTGACGGCATGATCGCCGGTGCGTCCATCACCGATGAGCGCAAGGAATCCGGCTGGATCTTCTCGGACGGGTACTACACCGCCACCCAGACCATGACCGTGGCTGCGGACTCCGACATCACCGGCTTTGAGGATCTGGCCGGCAAGAACGTCGCCGTCAAGATCGGCACCCAGGGCGCTGCCTATGCCGAGAGCCTGAAGGACCAGTATGGCTTCACCATCACCTCCTTCGAGGATTCCCCCACGATGTATCAGGCCGTTTTGGGCGGCCAGTGCGTTGCCTGCTTCGAGGATACCCCCATCATGCAGGCTTCCATCAAGGACGGCAATCTGGCCCTGAAGGTGCTGGAGGATACCGCCAATGAGGGCGGCGACTACGGCTTCGCCATCTTCAACGCCGACAATCAGGAACTTATCGATATGTTCAACGCCGGTCTGGCCAACATCAAGGCCAACGGCAAGTACGATGAGATTCTGGCCAAGTACCTCGGCTAATTGGGGTCAAAAGGGGCAACAGCCGCGCACGGCGGTGCCTAACGCGTCTGTTTCCCCTCTTTGAAATCCCCTTCGACAAAATTTGACCCGAAACCGCGCACTCGGCACGGGGCCTCGCACACAATTTCGGGTCAAATTTCCCGGGTTGTGTCGCCGCCGCCGGCGCATGTCCGTCGCCGTCGACCAATTTAAAAGCCCACGGGGACGCCTGGTCAGTTGGGCGTCCCTGTTTTTCGTGTGTACCCCCTTTTAAGTTTGGAAAGGAGAGACCTGCCTTTGATCGGCATCGTATCCACCTACGGCAACCTGCTGCTGGCCGCTATGGGCCAGACGCTGCTGCTGGCGCTCTGCGGGTTGTTCTTCGCCTGCATTCTGGGCCTGATCTTCGGTCTGCTCAGCGTGGTCAAAAACCGCGCCTGCAACATCGTGTCCATCATCTTTGTGGACGCCATCCGCGGCGTGCCCATGATCGTGCTGGCCTTCTACATCTATCTGGGCATGCCCGCCCTCTTCAACAGCATTCTGGGCTTTAACGGCGTGACCCTGACCGCCCTGCAGGCCGGCACCATCTGTCTGGCCCTGAACTGCGGCGCCTATATGGCCGAGATCATCCGCGCCGGTATCGAGAGCGTGGACAAAGGCCAGATGGAAGCCGCCCGCAGCTTGGGCCTGCCCTACTGGCGGGCCATGGTCCGCGTCGTGCTGCCCCAGGCCATCCGCACCATGATCCCCAGCATCATCAACCAGTTCATCATCACCCTGAAGGATACCTCCATCCTGTCGGTCATCGGCTTCCCCGAGCTGGTCAACACCGCCAAAAACGTGGTGGCCAACTCCTTCAAGGTCTTTGAGGTCTGGACCATCGTAGCCATTATGTACCTCGTCGTCATCACCGCCCTGTCGGTGCTGGCCAAGAAAGTGGAAAGGAGACTTAACCGTGGCCGTGAATAAGGAAAACGTCAAGATCCATGTCTCCCATCTGCAAAAGAGCTTCGGCAATCTGGAAGTGCTCAAGGATGTTTCCACCGATATCTGCGAGGGCGAAGTCGTCGTTATTCTGGGCCCCTCCGGTTCCGGCAAATCCACCTTCCTGCGGTGCCTCAACCGGCTGGAAGAGATCACCGGCGGCGAGGTGGTGGTGGACGGCCACGACCTGACCGACAAGAAAACCGACATCAATAAGGTGCGGGAAAACGTGGGTATGGTGTTCCAGCACTTTAACCTCTTCAACAACCTGAACGTCATGGGCAACATGACGCTGGCCCCCACCGAACTGAAAAAGGCCTCCAAGGCTCAGGCCAAGGAGAACGCCCTGCGGCTGCTCAGCCGGGTGGGTCTGGCCGACAAGGCCGAGGCCTACCCCGCCCAGTTGTCCGGCGGCCAGAAGCAGCGTGTGGCCATCGCCCGGGCGCTGGCCATGAACCCCGACATCATGCTCTTTGACGAACCGACCTCCGCTCTGGACCCCGAAATGGTGGGCGAGGTGCTGCAAGTTATGAAGCAGTTGGCGGCCGAAGGCATGACGATGGTGGTCGTTACCCACGAGATCGGCTTTGCCCGCGAGGTGGCCAGCCGGGTCATCTTTATGGAAGGCGGCTACATCGTGGAGGAAGGTACCCCCGACGAGGTCATCAACCACCCCAAACAGCCCCGGACCATCGACTTTTTGAGCAAAGTTCTGTAAAAAATCCGGCAGGAGGGGGAAAAATCCCCGTTCCTGCCGCTTTTTTTGCGGTTTTCCCTTGCACAAACGCGGTTTTTGCGGTACTATTAAAAAACACCGTCGGTTTACCGCTTTAAGGTGGTAAAGATTGTGCGTGAGGGAACCATCGGGAACATTACAGGAGGGAATCATCATGAAAAAACTCATCAGCTTGCTGCTGGCCGCCAGCTTGGCCGCCTGCGGCTCTACGGCCGCCTCGTCGGATGCCGCCTCCACGGCGGATTCCACCAGCGAAGCCGCTTCCACGGCCGAAGCTGCCGCGGACGAGAGCGATCTGGCCTACATTCAGGGCAAGGGCAAAATGACCATCGGCTACACCGTCTACGCCCCCATGAACTACACCGACGAAAACGGCGAGTTTGTGGGCTTTGACACCGAGCTGGCCACCGCCGTCTGCGAGAAGCTGGGCGTGGAGCCGGAATTTGTGGAGATCAACTGGGATACCAAGATCGTCGAGCTGGACGCCAAGAGCATCGACTGCATCTGGAACGGCATGACCCTGACCGATGACATCATGGCCAACACCGCCTGCACCGAGGCCTATGCCAAGAATGCGCAGGTCGTCGTGATGAAGAAGGACAGCGGCTATACCTCCACCGCCGATCTGGTGGGCAAGACTGTGGTGGCCGAGGCCGGTTCCGCCGGTGAGACCACCGTGCAGGAGGACGAGAACCTGTCCCAGTCTGACTACATCAGCAAGAGCGTCCAGACCGACTGCCTGATGGAAGTGGCCGCCGGCACCGCCGACGCCGCCGTGCTGGACCTGACCTTGGCTTCCGCTATGATCGGTGAGGGCACCGACTACGCCGACTTGGAGATCGTGGATGAGCTCAACGCCGAAGAGTACGGCGTGGCCTTCCGCAAGGGCAGCGATGCCGCTGCCGCCGTCAATGAGGCTTTCGCCGCCCTGAAAGAGGACAGCACCATGCAGACGCTGGCCGACAAGTACGGCCTGACCTTGGCCGACTGATGGGCGAGGCGGGTGTTATCTGGGGCCGCCTGACCGAAGCATTCTGGCTCAACTGCCAGTTGTTCGGGCTGACCTTGCTGTTTGCGGTACCGCTGGGACTGGTGGTGGCCTTTGGTTCGATGAACCGCTTTGCGCCGCTGCGGGGCGCTGTGAAAACCTTTGTGTGGATCATCCGCGGTACGCCGCTGATGCTGCAAATTCTGGTCATTTATCTGGGCCCCGGCCTGCTGGGCTTTGAAAGCCCCTGGCCCTCGGGTTCCAGTGGCCGTCTGGTGGCGGCGGTGGTGGCCTTTGCCATCAACTACGCCTGCTATTTTTCCGAAATTTACCGCGGCGGCATCGAGGCGGTGCCCAAGGGCCAGACCGAGGCCGGGCAGGTGCTGGGCATGACCCGCAGCCAGATCTTCTTCAAGGTCACCTTGCTGCAGGTCGTCAAGCGGATCTTGCCCCCCATGGGCAACGAGATCATTACGCTGGTCAAGGATACCTCCTTGGCCAACGTCATCGCCAACAAGGACATCATCATGATGGCCAAAGAGTACAGCGCCAAAGGTCTGATTTGGCCGCTCTTCTCCACCGCCATCTTCTTCCTCGTCTTTGTGGGGGCGCTGACGCTGCTCTTCGGCTGGCTGGAAAAGCGGCTGGCCTATTTCCGCTGAGGGGGTGCGGCTATGGCATTATTGGAAGTAGCCGGCATCGGCAAAAGTTTCGGCAGCACCGCCGTGCTGCGGGATATTTCGTTTACCCTCAACGAGGGCGAGGCCATCGCCATCATCGGGTCGTCGGGCTCCGGCAAGACGACGCTTCTGCGCTGCCTGAATTTTCTGGAAACGGCGGATGCCGGCTCCATCACGGTGGCGGGGGAAACCCTTTGGAGCGCCGACGACGCCCGCACCCAGAGCGAAGCCGCCATCCGCAAAAAGCGGCTGCATTTCGGGTTGGTGTTCCAGAACTTCAACCTCTTCCCCCAGTACACGGCGCTGCAAAACGTCATGCTGGCAGGGGAATTGCTGGCCAAGGAACGCCCCGACTACAAACAGCATAAGCGGGAGATCCACGCCGAGCTGGAACGCCATGCCCGGGAACTGTTGGCCGACATGGGGCTGTCCGACCGGGCGGGGCATTACCCCCACCAGCTTTCGGGCGGACAGCAGCAGCGGGTGGCTATCGCCCGGGCGCTGGCCCTGAAACCGGATATTCTCTGTTTCGACGAGCCGACCTCGGCGCTGGACCCGGAACTCACCGGCGAAGTGCTCCGCGTGCTGCGGGATCTGGCCGCCAACAAGACCACGATGATCATCGTCACCCACGAGATGAAGTTCGCCCGGGATGTGGCGGACCGCATCCTGTTTATGGACGGCGGCGTGGTGGTGGAACAGGGCCCCGCCAAGGAGCTCATTGACCACCCCAAGGAGGAACGCACCCGCCAGTTCTTGGCCAATTACGGCAAGTAAGAGACGAACCGGGAGGTTGGCGCTTTCTGGGGATGTTCCTTTTTGACCGACCAAAGGCCACGGCAAGTTAGGCAGCCCGCCTTATGGCCCCGGTTCCGGGGCCGTGAACAGAGGAACCAACGCTCTGCGTTGGTTTTTGCACCGCGCTTTATTTTTGGGGCGCGGTTGCGGGGCATAGCCCCGCAGGCAAAAAGCCCCGCATTCCGACGCGCGGGGCACGGCTCATGGGGCCTGCGGGCCCCCTAAGAACCCCTGAGGCTTCGAGGAGGTCGCCCGAGACGGTTTCCGTTTTTCGCGGTGGTGCCCGATGCTACGATCTGGTCTGCGGTTTTCTGCCGGAAAAGCTCACCCGGGCTCCCGTTCTGAAACCCCGCCCGCCGTCGCGGGCGGGCCTAGGTGCGGGCTTTGATTGGCCGCAAACCCGGCAGCGGGATTTCCCACAAGATTTTCTTCTCTATAAAAAATACAAAAACGCATGGTCATTCGACCATGCGTTTTTCTTTGGAATTTCTTTGGTCCTTTCTTTGTAAAGAAAGGACAAGGACAAGGAACTTACAGCACGCCGTTCAGCCACTGCATCAGGGCGGGTTTGGGCATAAAGCCTACCTGCCGGGCTACCGGCTGGCCCTTCTTCAGGACGATCAGCGCCGGGATGCTCTGGATGCCGAACTGGGCCGCCAAGGCCGGGTTCTCGTCCACGTCGATGCCATAGAACAGCGCCTTGCCTTCCAGATCCTGACTGGCAGACTCCAGCACGGGGGCCAGCATCCGGCAGGGATTGCACCAAGTGGCGTTGAAATCCAGCACCGCCACGTCGGCGGCCTGGGCCTGCATCAAATCATTGTGGTGTACTTCGTGTACCATATCGCATTACTCCTTTGTGTTCCGTTTCAGGGCGGCCAGATACTCCACGGCGGACAGCGCCGCCACGTTGCCTTCCCCCGCCGCTTTTACATACTGGTAGGGCAGCCCCACGGCGTCGCCGCAGGCAAAACAGCCCGGCAGATTGGTCTGCATCTTGGCATTCACCGCCACATGCCCGCCGTTGCCTTCCAGCCCCGGCACCAACTGGGTGGGCGCCATGGCATCCCGCAGCAGGAACACCCCGTCCACCGGGTACTCGCCTGCATCGGTGCGCAGCGCCGTTACGTTGGTTTCCCCCACCACGGCGGTGGGCTTCTCCCGCACCACCTGCACCGCGGCGGGCAGGTCGGGCGTTCCTTCGTAAAGGGGCAGGTAAAGCACCGACCCCGCGACCTCCGCCATATAGGCGGCTTCCGGTTCGGCGGCGGGACTGCTGCCCACCACCGCTACCGCCTTGCCCCGGTAAAGGGGCGCATCACAGGTGGCACAGTAACTTACGCCCCGGCCCAGATATTCCTCCTCGCCGGGCAGCGCCTTGCCCTGCACCACCCCGGTGGCCAAAATCACCGTGGTGGCTTCGTAGGTCTCCTGCGCGGTCTGTACCGCGAAATAGTCCCCCATGGCATAGACGGCGTTGACCCGCGCTTCGGTGACGGTCAGACCCATACTGTCCAGATGCCGCTGAAACGCGGCCCGCAGGTCTTCCCCCGTAACATCGGGCAGCCCCGGATAATTCTGGATCCGGTGGGCTTTGCCGATCTTCTCGCTCAGCTCCTTACTGCCGAAGAGCAAAACATTCTTGCCCCGCAGCTTGGCCGTGATGGCCGCCGATACCCCCGCGGGGCCGCTGCCAATGACGGCGATCTCTACACGCTCCATAGGGAACGCTCCTTTCGGTGCCAAATTCCGGAATTTTCCAATTCCTACAATACCAGTATACTATACTTTGCCCCAAATACAAGGCTGCGGCTATGAATAAAGTGTAAATTTATGCCTTACAGCCGGTAGAGGTCGGTGTATTTCTTTTGCAGATAGTCGGTGAAGTAGTGGGGGTCGAAGGCGCCGCCGCAGAGGCTCTGCACCAGCCAAGCGGGTTCCTTCAGGTTGCCGTATTGCCACAGCCGGTCCCGCAGGGCGTTTTTCAAGGGCTGCAGGTCGCCTGCCGCCCACTGGGCGTCCAGATCCATCGTCTTGCGCAGGTCGGCAATGGCCTGCGCGCCGTAGGCGCTGCCCAAGGCGTAGCTGGGGAAGTACCCCATATCGCCCATGGCCCAGTGGATGTCCTGCAAACAGCCGTGGGCATCGTCCGGCACGTCCAGACCCAGATACTCCTTATACTTGGCGTTCCAAGCCGCCGGCAGGTCCCGCACCGCCAGCGTGCCTTGCAGCAGCGCTTTCTCCAGCTCGTACCGCACCATGATGTGCAGCGCGTAGGTCAGCTCGTCGGCTTCGGTGCGGATCAGCCCGGGCTCCGCCCGGTTCACCGCCCGCCAGATCTCCTCCTCGGTCACGTCGGCCAACTGGGTGGGGAAGAGATCCCGCAGCGTGGGGTAGAGGCAGTGGATAAAGGCCCGGCTCCGGCCCACATAGTTCTCGAACAGGCGGCTCTGGCTCTCGTGCAGGCCCATGGTGGCCCCGCCCGTTACCGCCGTGTAGTCCAGCTCCGGCGCAATGTGCCGCTCATACAGGGCATGGCCGCCCTCGTGAGCGACGCTGTACAGGTTGGAGAACATATCCCGGGGCATATAGTGGGTGGTGATCCGCACATCCCCCCGCCAGAACTCGGTGGTAAAGGGATGCTCGCTCTCGGCCAGCAGGCAGTGCTCCGGCTTCAGGCCCCACAGTCCCATGATTTTTTGGGACACCTGCTTCTGGGCGTCCAGCGGCCAGTCTTGGTCCAGAAAATCGGTGCGGATCGGCGCGCCGTGGTCCCGGATGGCCGCCAGCAGGGGCAGAATGGTCTGCCGCAGCGTGGCAAAGAAGGCGTCGCACTGGGCGATGGTCAATCCCCGCTCGTACCGGTCCAGCCAGACCTCGTAGGGGTCCCGGTCGGGGGCAAAGTACCGGGCCTGCGCCCGGCGGGCTGCCACGATCTGCTCCAGATAGGGGGCAAACAGCGCAAAATTGTCGGTGCGCTTCGCCTTGGTCCAGACGGGAATGCTCTGCTGCACCAGCTTGGTAAAAGCGGCATACTCGTCGGCGGGGATCTTGGCGATCTCGTCGTACTGCCGCTGCAATTCCCGCACCTCGGCGGCCTGCTGCTCGTCCTCGGCGTCGGCGGCCGCCTGCTGTAACAGCGCGGCGGTATCGTCGTTCACCAACAAATCAAAGCTGGCCCGGCTCAGCACTTCGCAGGCTTCCGCCCGGCCGTCGGCACCCCCCTCGGGGGCCACCGTCTCGGCGTCAAAGTCGATGGCGTTCAGGGCGTACCGGTAGGCATAGAGCTGTTTTTCCAGCGCCCGCAAACGCTTGATGGATTCTTTCATAGCAAATACCTCGTGTTTTGAAAAAAGGATTGTTCTGCCTGTTATTTTACCACAGCGCGGCAGCATTTTCTATTGTCAGCGGCGCAAATTTATGGTATTATGTAAGTAAGGAAACCAAGGGGGAGGGGGATGTCGCTATGCCGCAGCCAAAACCATTGGTCAGCATTATTGTGCCGATCTATAACGCCCAAAAGCATATTGCACGTTGTGTCGAGAGTATTCGACGCCAAACCTATGAAAATATCGAGATCTTACTGCTCAACGACGGCAGTCAGGATGTAAGTTTGCAGGTCTGTCAGATGTACGCTGGGGTGGACAAACGCATCACCCTCATCGACAAGGCCAACAGCGGCGTGGCAGCCACCCGGAATTTGGGGCTACAGTTCGCCAAGGGCGACTACCTGCAATTTGTGGATGCCGACGACACCATTCTGCCCAACGCCACCGAACTGCTGGTGGACCGGGCGGTGCGGTTTGACGCCGATCTGGTCATTGCCCACTACAACCGCATCACGCCGCCCTGCCCACGCAGCGAGGAAGCCGAGGCCCGGCGGCCCCGTCCCACCCGGCCCGACAAGGTGCAGACCTACGGCTTTTTGCTGGAAGGGCCGATGGACAAAGAGCAATTCGCCGCCGGACTGATGCAGGAGCCTGCCAGCTTCTATTACGGCGTCATGTGGAACAAGCTCTACCGGGCGGAGCTCGTCCATGCCCATTCGGACATCCAATGCGCCGAGGAACTGGACTGGTCGGAGGATCTCTACTTCAACCTTAGCTACATTCGCTACGCCGAGAAGTTCTACGCCCTGTCCACCCCCATCTACAACTATTACAACACCCCCGGCAGCGCCGTACACACCGTGCTCAACCCTGTGAATGTGGTCACCACCCGGGCGGCCCTCTTCAACTATTACAAGGAACTATACGAGCATCTGGGCTTGTACGACGAATATAAAAAGCAAATTTATAAATACCTCGTGGCTATTGCCGAAACGTGAACCGCGAGGCAAAGAAAGGAGCATCTACGATGAAACGCTGTCCCAAGTGTGGGGCCGCCTGTTCGCGGCCCGGTCAAAAATTCTGTTCCCAATGCGGTGCGCCCCTCTCGCAAACGCCGCCGCAAGCTGCTTCCTGGCCCCCTGAAGCCGTGGTGCAGCGTAAACGGCTGATCGCGGTGGCGGTAGGGGTCGTGGTGGTGGTCCTGTTGGCCATCGCCGGCCTTGTCACCCTGCTGGGCCGGGGCGATACCCAGCCCACCGGCGCACCGGTAGGGGATACGGTGGAAACCGCCCAGTCGGCGGAACCGACCCCCGAGGTGGCCAATCCCGAACGCCTGTATCTGGAAAACCTGCTGGTGGTGGACGGCATGAAGCTTACCGCCGACGGGGTAGAGATCGCCTACCAACTGGATGAGGAGGAACGCCCCTACATCGAGCGGGCGCTGCTCACCCAGGAGGACGTGCTGCTGCGGGCCATCCTGCCCAGCGGCAGCAGCTACCAGACCACGCTGGCGCTGGTGTCCAAGCCCACCAACCCCACGGCCTCCTTCGGGTCGCTGACCCCCTGTGACGCCGAGGGCTACAACGAGCCCGACGCCGACTATCTGGACGCCATGCTGTCCGTCTACTACCGGTCGACGCTTAAGGCCTACAACTCCCGGCAGGTGGCGGACCTGCGGTTCTCCACCCAGAACAACAGCGAGGGCTGGTCGGGTGCCATCACGATGGGCGCCTACGATGCCTTGGTCTATGATCTGGTACGGTCCGACATGGTGTACAGCGATCAGGGCCTGACCTACGGCGACAAGGCCGTTACCCTGAACGTGGCCGGCCAGTGGGTGGGCACCAACCGCAAGACCGGCGCCGAGGAGACCGGCACCGACTACATGACCATGCAGGCTATCTGGAAAGACGGCATGTGGCTGGTAGACCGGGTGATCCCCTGCACCGAAGAAGAGTACAACAACGGAACCCTGCGCATCAATCCGTAAGGAAAGTTGCCCAGCGGCCCCGGCTTTGGCCGGGGCCGCTTTTTTGTGACGGCTTTACAGAAATTGCGGTGTGGTTTTCACAAGAAAAGCAGATGACTTTTGGCGCTGTTTCTGGTACAATCATTCTATCTGTGAAAAAAGGGGGAAGAACAGCGGTGGATATACTGCTGGTGATGTTGGCAGGCATGGCTGTGGGACGTTGGTTGTTCCCGGCGCGGGCCAAACGTGTGAATGAGCGGGTGGCGCTGGCGTGTACGCTGACCTTGATTTTTGCCATGGGGGTCATGCTGGGCCAAAAGGAAAACTTTTTGCAGGAGCTGTTCTCGTTGGGGATCGCCAGCTTTTTGCTGTTTTTGCTGCCCACGCTGGGGTCCATCGTGGTGGTGTACCTGCTCAGTGAGCGGTTCTTGGTAAAGCGCCGCCGCAAAAAGGAGGATCCGTCATGATGGTACTGCTTACCGTGGCCGCCCTGCTGCTGGGGCTGGTCTATGGCCTGTCGGGATGGCAGGTGCAGGTGGTGTCCTTTTTGACGGGGCACACCGACGCCGTGCTGTATCTGCTGATGTTCTCGGTGGGCATCAGCGTGGGAATGTACCGGGGGCTGGCTGCCAAGATCCGGGAATACCACCTGCGCATCTTTTTGATCCCGGCGGGGGTCATGTTGGGGTCGCTGGCCGGCGGCGTGCTCTGCGCGTGGCTGCTGCAAATGCCTTGGAACTACGGCGCGGCCATCGCGGGCGGTATGGGCTGGTACAGTCTGGCCGGGGCGACCATCGGCCGGCTGGTGGGCGCCGA
>NZ_CALADU010000222.1 GCF_937890665.1 uncultured Subdoligranulum sp. | reverse complement strand
TCCGGAAAGGCCACCGCATCCGGGTGACCGTCACCTCCAGCGCCAAGAATTTCATCTTCCCCAACAGCAACACCCGGGAAGGCTATGCTTCTGCCCGGACCGTGGTGGCCCACAATCGGGTACACCACGGTGGGCTGCACGCCTCCCGCCTGACGGTGCGGGTAGAGCCTTGAGCCATTGATGCTCCTCCCTGTCAGCAGAAGCGAAATATCCCCCAAGCGACCTGCTCCGGGGTGGGGGTGCCACGTAAAATCCTGAAGCCGTACCCATCCACACCAGGCCTTGGGTGTTGTTCCTGATGCAATTTTGATACCAAGCCGCCGCTTCCCGGCAAGGCCGGGCGCGGCGGTTTTGTATAAGCAAAACCACTCGCTGGGTGAGTGGTCCCAAAGAAGACTTTAGTCGATACTGCAGAAAGGAAAACTCCCTTTGGCCAAATAAAGGTACAGTCTGCAACTGCACAAGTATAGCCCCGCGCAAGCGGGGCTTTTCTTATTGGCACCGAACAGGCATGATAAAAACCCCAGTTCAACCGGGGGTCAATAAAAAGTACTTTAGTGAAAGAAAGACCCTCCAGTACTAAAATGGAAGCGGTCTGACAACCGCAATACAAAAGCGCTGGAGGTTCTTGTCAATGACAGTAGGGAAATAGGAAGGAGCAATCTGCGAATCCATCCATAATCAACTGCAAGATGATATAACCAATGGTCAGTTGAGTATGAAAGAATTGGTGGACCTGTTCGAGAGAGAGAAAGCTAAAAAGGCATAAAAAGTGCCCCCGAGTAGGGGGCAGCTCGTGGTAAAAGTGTGGTTGCCAGACTTTTCAGTGCTCCCTTTAGGGAGCGACCACAGGCGACAGGTCCTTATAGAGCCTGTTCAAACCACTCGTTCAACGGGTGGTTTGGGTTAGTGTGTATTACTGCTGCTTGCGTTTGGCAATCGCAAGGCCGCTCAGGGCCAGACCGCTGACCAGAAGCAGTACCGTCCACAGGACGAGGGGGCTCTCGTCGCCGGTCTGCGGGACGATGGACGCAGCGGTGGACGTTGCGCCGCTGCCGGGGGTGTAGATGCCCTTTACGTTGCCATAGCCGGACAACTGTTTGGTGGATTCCAGATAGCCGCAGTTGTCACAGCGGTAGCCTGCCTCGGTGGCGGTCCAGTTATGATAGCCGCAGGACGGGCAGGTGTAGTAGATGATGTTGTCCGACGGGGCCGGGGTGGCTGTGGCCGCAGGGGTGGTGGAGCCGCCGGAGGAGGACGTTTCGATCTTGTCCCAGCCGATCACTACGGGGGAAAGCCCTTTCAGGGTGACCTGCAAGCCACTGTCCGTCTTGGTGACGGTAGGAATCTCGGTACCACCGGCGGTGGTGCCCAGACGGGTGGAGTTCGCGGTGAACATGTGGACCACACGGAAGTTGTGGGTGCCCTTGCCGGTGCCGCTGGGATACGGCAGGGTCACGGTGATACCCTCGGTGGGGAAGGTAGCCTCGGTGGCTTCAAACCATGTATTCCCATTGTCCAGAGAATACTGCAGCTTCACATCATAGAAGGCAGTGTTGCCCGCCGTGTAGGCGGCATCCTGCACCAGAACCCGGGTCAGTTCGGATTTGACCTTTTCAGCAGTGTCAAAAGCAGTACCCGAAATACCGGCGGTGATACCCGTGCTGACGGTCAGATTGGTTTTCACATGGGTATCGTTGATGTCTACAACGGCAAAGGAGGCTGTCACATTAGTAGAGACCTGATTGTTGCCGTTGGACCCGGAAATGTTGATGGTTTCTTCATAGCTGCCCACGCCAAGATTGGCCTTGGGCTGCACCGTGAAGGTGGCCCTTTCGCCTACGGCCAGCTCGGTCTTGGAAAGGCTACTCACCTCAAAACTGCTGGTGGAGACGGGCTGGGTCAGGGTCAGGGGGCGGTTGCCGGTGTTGGTGATGGTCACGGTCTTGGCAGTAGGCCGGTCGTAGCCAATGTAGGCTTCTGCAAAGTCGAGAGAGGCATCGATGGAAATGTTGTAGGTCGCTTGGGTTACCTTTATCTGGCAGGTAGCGGTGTGGCCGCCGTCCGCCGTTTTGACTGTGATGGTAGCCTCGCCCGCAGCCACAGCGGCAACATTGCCGCTTTCGTCCACCGTGGCGACTGCGGTATTGCTGCTTTCCCAAGTCACAGTTTTATTCGTGGCATTGTCAGGCTTTACCGTAGCGGTCAGTTGTTCACTTTCGCCGGTGAAGAGGGGGAGTTCGGTTTTGTTCAGGCTCACGCCAGTGACTTTATAGGTCACATCACCGCTCGGAGTCCCGTTCAATGTGCCGCCGTTGACCGTCAGCTTGCCGTTCGTGTCCAGAGAGGCCCCGTCTCCGATGGTCAGGCTCTCGCCCTCGCCAATGGTGATGTCCTCCTGCAAGGTCACATCGCCGTACACAGTGCCGTTCTTGCCATCCCAAATGATGCCTCCGGTGCCATCAGACCCGCTGGCTGCAGGCTTCAATTCAGGAGCCGAGCCTGTTCCGTCCTTCGTTGTTATGATGTTCGAAGCCTTGACCATAGCGTTGCCGCTGACCTTCATATTAGCTACTGCAGTGGCATCATTTACATTCGAAAGAAAATGGATTCCATTTGTTTCACCACTAGCCTGCAAACTGCCGCCCTTGACCTCAATGGTGAGGCTCGGACTACCGGTCTGACTTGTAATCAACCGGACACCAGAACCGCCGTCCCGACTCCCCAACGCTGTAACACTTGCTTCTTCAATCGTCAAATTAGCATTGTTTTGGGAGGACATAAATATTCCTATTCCATTACCACTGAGGCCAGACACAGTCAAACTGCCGGAGCCACTGATGTTCAGTGAAGCATCTCCCCCACTACTACTAACATCGATTCCATACATTCCGGAAACCTTGTTTTCTTCCTCTAAAACGATATTCAGTGATACGGGGCCTGAACTACTCGCTGCGTAGATCCCGGAGCCAGATGTGTTTACATTATTATACACTCCTTTAATGGTCGCATTCTTTAGGGTCAATGTGACGGTGCTTGGGTCGTATTTGACATTCCAATTGTCATCGTTACCCTCGTATTCTGTCAGTCCCCCTGTTGATTTATCCGTGGTCCAGAAGGTGGTATTATTGCCATTGATAACCTGCTGATCTCCAACATAAAGACTATTAGGCGCACCTTCCACCGCCAGCGCCGTGACGGGCAGCATAGGAGCTGTACCGACGCAAACCTTGTCCAGCTCGGCACCCTCCGCAGAGCAGACGGGACAATCCGCATTGACTTCTTCCTCGGTACAAAGAGTTCCACAGGTACATTCTTCCGGCTGTGCGTCGGACGGAGTTGCCGACTTCCCGTTGTCCTGCGGGTTGCAGACTTCACAAACAAAGGTGCAGGGCGTTCCCGCTGTGGCGGGAACATAGCCGCAGGCTTCGTCGTGGCTGTGATTGCAGGCTTCCGGGTCGGTCAGCCCGCCGCAACTCTCGTTGTGTTCATGAGAACAGGGAATTTCTGCTGCCCCCTCGGTGTAGCCGCAGCTTTCGTCATGCTGGGTGTGGTGTTCACACAGTCCGCTTTCGCTTGTGACAATGCCGCTGCGGCCCAGACAGTCCTCTCTGTCAGCTGCGCTGACATTCATCTTATCCTGTACGCCTGCTTCGGCAAACGCCATTGTCGGCAGCAAAGACACGATCATGCACAGGCAGACAAACGCTGCAAACAATCGCTTTTTCATATTGTTTCCTCCTCGGTCTTTTCCTTACGGCGGGCGGAATGTCCACAGATCATCTGCCTTACGGCTTGGTTTGTTCCTTTCAGGACTCCACGCAATCGAAGAACCTTCCGTATGGAGGAACCTCCATACGGAAGAGAGGCATGCCTCTCTTCCATGATCTACTATCCGCTTGGGTTGGGATAGTACGCAGCTTTTCCCAACAACATCTCATTATATCATAAAAAAATCGATTTGAGAGTACCCGTTTTTTGGGAAAAATCGGGTACAAACAAAGGGAATCAGCGCAGCATAAAACCTTTCAGGTCCTGCCGGTGTTTGATGCCGAGAGCCGTCATGGCATTGGAAATATACCGTTTTACCGTATTGAGTGAAAAACCCAAATGGTCAGCGATTTCCTGATTTGTCCAGCCCCGGGCTGCCAGCATGGCAATGGTAAATTCGGTGGTGGAAAGGTTATCTGCTACGTTGTCGCCGGTATCCGGGTTATGGATCTTCCGCCATCCGGCAGAGAACAAATAGGTGATTTGAATGATACGGTCAAAGTCTTCGGGCCATCGGGGCTTGATGACCGCTTCCAGCATCCCGCCCAGCAGACCATGGTGCTCCCCGAAGCCTTCAATCAGGTCATCAGGCTGAGCCAGCGCCCAGGCAGCCAGCAGATGCTCTTGAGCCTGCCGGGTCTTTTTCAGGCTCATGTAATCCATGACCGCCACCAGATGCAGGTAGATTGCCGGGATGGGATAGGCCCCCGCTCCCATCGACAGCGCGCCTTCCGCCAAGCCAGCGCTCAGGGCATATTCTTCTTTCAGGTACATGTAATGGGCCTGCACATACAAGGCAAAGGCCCGCAGACCCGGGGGCAGTAAGGGTAAAAAATCCTCGGCAGGCGGCATTTTTTCCGGAAGAGGCAGATGCAGAAGCACCGCCGCCGAAGCCGCCGCAAAGGCTGCGGCGGTTCCCTGTTTTTTGTTCCCGGCCCGGGCCAGAGTGGTCTGTAATTCCCCCAGCGCCACCCGGGCCTGCTGGATCTGACCCAAAGTCAGGTTTGCGTAGGCATAGATGAGACAGGCGGAAAGCCGGGTGTCCCGGTCAGGGTGGGTCAGGTAGCGCTCCGTTTGCTGGGCCGCCTTTTCGGCCTGTCCGCTGAAATAGAGATACTCCGCGGTGGCGATATCCCGCTGTGGGCCCTTTGGCATTGCGGCAATGGCGCTCTGACACCGCCCGGGTTTGAAAGCTGTATTCATCAGGGGCATCAGGGTCTCGCCCACCGGCTGCCCGGCGTGCATGGTATGGACGGCAGTTTTCCGGCGGGCATCAGCGGGTTTTGACGCATCGGCCGGGATCTGCCAGACCATACCGAATTTCTGTGCACCCGGTATCCGGCCTTTGGTGCAATAAATTTGTACCTGCCGCACGGTGACACCCCAGACTTCGGCTGCCTGCTGCACGGTCATATAGGTCATGAAAACACCTCCTGACTGGTTTTTGTACAATGCGCGGATGCGAAATATGTGATTTTTGTGTCGACAAAAAATTTGGCCCGGCAACACTTCGCCGCTGCGTATACCTATATCATAGCTTTTTAGGTGCTTCTGCGCAAGAATCTGGCCGTGTTCACGCTTGGTTTTGTATAACGAAGCAGGGATTAAAAGCAGCCCAATGAAGGGACAGAGCAGCAAAAAGGCGTCGCTACCTCCAAGCCTGCATATGCAAAGCCGAAATGGGATCCACTGCCTTTCCCGGCCGGAAGCTTTCCTTGCAGATACCGAATCACAAAGGGGATAAAATTATCGATGATAGATTAAAAGCTGCACAACAATGGATGGGATTTTTGGGAAATTTACAGCTTTCTTTGGTAGGACGATCGAGATCAGATCTTCCTTCCCCGATGACTTTTGACGGTTTCGAGGCAGCTTTTGTCTGTGGCCGCTTCTAGCGTTTCCGCAATTTGCGCATGAGTACTTTTATGGAGACAGAAAATATATCGGCGTAGCTTCTCAAGATGTGCTCGATCTATCCAACGGCTTTGCTGGATTTTTGGGCAGGGCACAAATTGACGGCCAAGCGTTTTGGCCTATACGGAAAGTGAAACAATGCAAAGGAGGCGCGCCCTATGGCCGCAGGTGCGGCGGCTGTACCTGCCGGGGCAGACCGTGTGCTGCGTTTTGCCACAGATGTAAATTATCAAAATTTCTGGCCTTTTTCGTTGAATAAATACGCCAATGTTGCTACACTGGACTTAAGAAAGAAGGCACCATGACGATCGTCTGCGGGAAAAGGTTGCCGTAAAACAACTTTTGCATAGCTACATCAAAGGGAGGCGATGACTGTGAAGACCAGCAAAGGAAAAGGGCTTCTTTTGGCTCTGCTGTGCGCCGGCCTTTTGGCAGGGTGTGGTGATGCAGCGTCTTCCACCGCAACAATACAGCCGTCGGATACCGCCAGCCTTTCGCAGGAAGCGTCCCAAGCGGAAGAGCCGCCCTCCGATACTGCCGCGCAATCCGGGGAGGAAACGTCTGCGGAAGCAGAGTTAGAGCCGCCCCTGTCCGAACAGGACCTGCAAGTGCCTGCCCCGGACTTCTTGCCGGAGGATCTGCAGCTACTGTACCGGCGCGCCTACAAAATGATGATCATCCGCATCGGGACCTATGCGATTGACAGCACCGAGTATTTCCCCTGCGATACGCCGGATACCAGCCTGACCTATTGGGACCAGTTGACCATCGATGGAAAAAACTATGCTCCGGCCTTGAATCACTACCAGAGCTGGGACTTGTTCTACAACACACTGGACAGTATCTTCACAAAAGATTTTGTGGAAAACGGTTATCTTGCTTCGGACGAGACTGTTTATTTCCGGCCGGTGGAGGGGCGGCT
The DNA here is from genome assembly GCF_937890665.1 of uncultured Subdoligranulum sp. Next base: position 5,973 of record NZ_CALADU010000222.1, on the reverse strand, counting down.
GTATTATCTGCCCACCGAGCGCGGTACCCATCCGGGTTTCAGTCAGGATACAACCCAAATGGATTTTGCTCTTTTGCAGGAAACGCAGGATAAGATAGACATTCAGGTCACCGCTACGTATGCTGTGGATGAGACCGGGAATCAGGCTTTCCGGCAGGCGTGGCTGGATGGACTGGTTTCTAACACCGAAACCTACACCATTTCCCTGCGGCGGGAGGAAAATGGCTGGCGCTTTTCTGAGTTTGACGTTCCCTTTTAACAATGTGGACCGATTTCTCCCGACAGAAAGGGCGGTATCGGTCCGGAAACGGAGCTTTGCAGGATATCTAACGGCTCTGCCGGATTTTGGGGCAGGGTATAAATTGACGGCCAAGCGTTTTTTGCCTATACTGAAAGGGAAGCAATGTAAGGGAGGCGCGGCCTATGAACCTACCGTATATCGTCGGAATGGGAGTGACCTACACCGCCGCCCTGTGGCTGCTGGTGCGGCGGCTGCGCCTGCCGGGGCGGGGGGATCTGCCCGAAAAGACGCTGTGCAGCCTCTGCTTTGTGGCTGTGGCGGCGGTGTGCGCTGCGCTGGGCAGCCGCCCCGAAGCCTTTTGGCGGTTACTGCCGGCGCTGCTGTGCTGTGTGGTGGGGGATGTGGTGCTGGCGCTCTACAACCATCTGCGCCGTCCGGGCCTGTTTTTGACCGGGCTGGGGGCCTTTCTGGCCGGACACGCCCTGTTTGTGTGGGGGCTGTGCCGGCTGCAGCCCATGGGCTGGCCGGTACCGCTGGCCGCGGTGCTGGGCGCCGGCGGCGCGGTGGTGCTGTCGGGTCTGCCGGGAATGCAGACCGGGCGGATGCGCCCTTGGGTGGTGCTTTACGCAGCCTTTGTCTCGGCACTGCTGGGCAAGGGACTACAGCTAGCCTTTGGCATGGGCGAGCTCTGGTGCTTTCTGGTGCTGGCCGGGGCGGTGCTGTTTTGGATTTCGGATCTGCTGATCCTGTTCCTGTATTTTTACCCTGCAAAGCACCCGGCCGTACACGTTGCCAATATTTAGACCTACTACTATGCCATGTTCCTGATCGCAGTCAGCCTTGCGGTCTGAGAACGGGGGCACGCTAGAAGGTTGCAGCAACTGTTGGAACGGCAGTGCCGCTTTTTTGCCCTTGGAGCCATCCGATTTCTTTGTTAAGATATGCCACCAAGCCCCAGTCTGAAAAGACCGGGGCTTTTCTTATGTTGAAACGCGGCAAAAATGCAGAGGCTTTTTGCTAACATTATCTGTGTGCAGTGCTTTTCTTTGCATTAACAAAAAAGACCGATGGAGCCACCCTGAAATGACTGGGGGCAGTCGGTCTTTTTTGCACAAGAACTCCCGCCAATTTGTCGATGCCAAAACAGTGTTTTGGAAAATAGAAATCCTGAAATTTGTTAGCACTTGCACTGGCACCTACCCCAACCCCATGACCGCTAGAGAAGGGACAGCAAGGCCGTTCTGACAACACGCCAGCTATGCCAAGACCGCCAACGGCCAAAGGTACGCCCCGAAAGAAGCCAAGGTTCCCAGTGCCACGGTGGCACTGTGGGTACCAAAAGCGGTGACAGCCCCGGCGGTTACGCCACCGGCTGGAAAGGCGGCGGTAAATTGTCTGGCTTTCAGTTTGTCCGGTGATGGTGCATCTTTTCCACAATGTCAAGGGATGAATTCAATTCCTTGAAAAGTGATTAAAAATAGCCTGTTTAAGCCGTAAAAGCGAAATGTAACCCCCATGTAAGCGAAGTTTTACAGGATAGTTGGTGGTAGCAACCGGGCTTTTTCGGTAACCTTTAGGGAGTGATGAGAAAGCAAAGCCGCTTTCAGCAAAGGAGAGGTGAAACAGGTAATGGACATGATTTCATTACGGCATATCTATAAGCAATATGGAACGCACCGGGTTCTTGAAGATGTAAACCTTACCATCCGAGAGGGCGAAATCTACGGGCTGATTGGAAAAAACGGTGCTGGCAAAACGACGATTTTCAAAATTATTCTGGGACTGACAGAATACGAAAAAGGACAGCTTTCTATCGCAGGAAGCAAAACAAAATCTGCACTGTCAGCCAGCAGGAAAAAGATCGGATTCTTTATCGGGAAAAACTTTTTTTACTACCTGACTGCCAGAGAAAATCTGGACTACTACCGGCAGATGAAAGGCATCCAAAAGCCGGAAGAAGTGGATCGCGTTCTGTCGCTTGTAGACTTACAGGATGTTACCGCCAAATTCGGTTCCTTTTCTATGGGAATGAAGCAACGGCTCGGTATTGCTAATGCCATGCTTGGAAATCCTGAAATCCTGATTTTGGACGAACCGGTCAACGGGCTTGATCCGCAGGGGATCGCAGATGTCCGAAGCCTGATTGTCAAATTGAACGCCGAGTATGGAACAACAGTGGTGATTTCTTCTCATATTCTCGGCGAGTTGGAACACACCGCCACCCGTTTCGGCATCATAGATCACGGTCAAGTACTTCGGGAAATCACCCATGAGGATTTGAAAGTGCGCAGCGATAAAATCCAGATCAGAGTATCTGATTACGAAAAAGCCAAACGACTTCTTGCAGACAACGATATCGCCATTCTTCAGGAAGGTTCCGCATACAAGTCTTTGGAAGATTACTATTTTGAATTGGTGGGAGGGAATATCCATGACGAATTATCTCAACGCTGACCTGCGCTGCATCCTGCGCAAACAATCTTTTCTCGGCTCTGTGGGAGTTTTCGTACTTCTCTTTGTAGTGATGGTATTTATTGACGTAAATCCGTCTTTTACAACGGAAATGTATGTAGCCAAAGTGACAGGCTTCCTGAGCTTTTTTCCGCTGGTGATTGGCGTATTTGTATTCATATCCGTCTATGCGGATGATTTTAAGTGCAGATCCATGCAGGTAGCCATTGGATACGGGATCCCGAGAAGCCATATCATTCTTGCAAAACTGATGGAAAGTACAATCCTTCTTTTCGCCACTGCCGGGATCATAGGGGGGCTGGTACTCTATGCACCCGTCGTTCTCGGGCTGGTGCCTAATACACAGCAGTTGGTATCTCTGGCACTTACTGTGGCTGTGGAGATGATTCGGGCGCAGGGATACCTTGCACTTTCCACCGTTCCGGTTTTTTTCTCACAAGATGCGGTTGGCGGGATCGTCGCTTATGTCCTGCTGTCCTCAAAAACTGTCTATATTGTGCTGTCTATGGTCTTGGGGCAGGAGCTTTTGGTCAATACCATCGGGGATCTGACAGATTATCTTTATACAGTACAACTTTACACGGTGAAGGCAGAGCTGATGGAAGGTGCTCCCTTTATTTTCACATTTGTTGCGGCCCTGCTGATTTATATTGTCCTTCCCACAGGGATTGCTATAATCGGTTTTCGTAAAAAAGAACTTGAGTTTTAATGGGGGTTTTTGGAATGGAAAAGAAAACAAAAAAGGGAATTGTCATTGCTGTTGTCGTCCTGCTTGTTGTCGCAGGTGCATTCTGGGCGAAGGGATATTACAATGACCGCTATGTCGCATCGAGCTTTTACTACACGCAAATCCCGGAGGATGAAGTAAACGAGGATTCCTGACTTGTAGATGCCGATAGCGTAAAACAGGAAAAAGGGAAAGCGTATGACCTGATTGGCTATGACGAAAATGGAGGGACCAAAGAAGTGTACTTTAAGAAATCCGGCAGTGCGGAGGACTACTATGCTCCCGGTACCTATATCAAAGTCAGCGCCAGCAAAACGATTACGGTCGGTGTAGAAGTAGTTGATGAAACCGATCTCCCCCAGAAGGCGCTGAACCAAATTCAAGAACTGGGGACGAGGCCGCAGTAACGGCTAGACAGGTCGATTGGTTTCAGGTAAAATAATACAAAGGGGATTTTTTTGTGGATATATACAGAGTGATTACAATTTTATTCGCTGTTTTTTATATTTTGTTTTGCCTCGCTGTTTTCGCCGGGATTGTCTATCTTTTCGTCCTGATTGTGAAAGCCTTAAAGAAGTACATCCGTTCCAAAGAGGTGAGGGAAGAAAAGAAGGCAGTGGCAAAATCTCTTGGAGGAGCTTTAAAGGAAAAACGCATGCGCTGCCAGATGACGCAGGAATTTGTTGCAGAAACGCTAGGCGTCAGCCGTCAGTCCGTTTCAAAATGGGAAAATGGTTCCAGCGACCCAAACACTTCCAATCTGGTCCGAGTGTAATTATAGGACTTGGAAAAACTCGGTTATATTAATAGTTTGTAGGCCGTCAGCAAGAGGTTTTCCAAAAAGAAAAATATAATGGAGTTTAGAATATAATTTACAAAATACAAATCCCAAAATCATTTAATACGGAGAACGAAATTATGGCGTATGAAGAATTATTATCCGTCGAGATACATAATGTAAATGAATTGATAGATTTTGTTAAAGAAAATTCTTTGAAAAAGTTTCATGTAGCAACTAATTCAATGACTTTTTATCGTGGACAGAGTAACTACGATTGGCATTTGGAACCAGCAGTATATAGAAACGAGAAATTTCAAAATGAGTCGATATACATAAAAGAGTTTGAACGCCTTAGGCCAGCCGACTTCTCATATGATAATAATTTTGATAAATTAGTCAAAATGCAGCACTATGGCTTACCGACTCGGCTATTAGATATAACAACCAATCCCCTTGTGGCATTATTCTTTGCGTGTCAACATAACTTGGACAAAGATGGAGCATTTTATTACTTTTCTACCCCGACATTTTGGGAAGATAACTGGGCGGTAAGTTTTGTTACAGATTATGTTTTTAACCCAGAAACATGTATTCAAGAATTGGTAAAACGAGCAAGCGAACGGAACCGACTTCCTAGTGTATTCTTAGAGAATGACGATGCAGAGAAAATTATTATGCATACATTGTCAGTACCAGCTCATGCGATATTGCCAAGATTAACCAACCAAAGAATACTTCAGCAGAGTGGCGGATTTTTGCTGTTTGGTATGTCAATTACAGGGATTGAGGTCAGTAAAAATTTGGGAACTTACGGGCGGAAATATATTAAACTTTCAAAATTAGATGAGGGTCAAGAAAAACTTTTGTGCCCGGTAATTAAAAAAATTAGGATTCCAGCCGAGTACAAAAAAAGCATTGTTGAAGAACTCGATTTATTAAATATAAATGAAGGGTTTCTGTTTCCAGAGTTAGAGTACCAGGCAAAGAATATTATTAGACATGTTTGACACGAATTGTTAAAATTTTGCTCGCATATTTCTTGTGCTTAAATCCAATTATAGAATTGGGGCTATGAGAGATCTTTGTAACCCCTCGAAAATATAGATATAATAAAGACCGCCGACAACGGGTGGTTTTGATTTATAGGCGCAAGAAATCTATAAGGAAGAACTTTTGTGTTCGACAAAACATTGAATTATACAAAAAGGGAAAATACATAAATTGTCGGGTGGCGGCAATCTCATGCGGGACTGACAGATCGTTTACATCAATATCTCCGATGCGGTAGTGATTTTGAGCGAAATCCGGTATGTCTACGACAGATACCGGCAAGTGTGCAAAACGGGAAATGATGGGTGAGTGATCTGGTCTCCGGAAGTGTGGGCGGACCGAACATGTCTGTTATGGTGAAATTCTCCCCAAACAAAAAGGAAACAGGCGCATCCCGAAAAGGGAAGGGCCTGTTTCCTTTTCATATAAGAACCACAAGCTATGCTTGTGGGCGAATATAGCACGAGCGTTGATACGGAAAAAAGAACCTCCTTTTGCTAAAATAGAAGCGGGTAACGCCAACCGCACTACAGCAAAAGGAGGTTCATCCAAATGGACGAAAAAAGCTTATCACACACCTGCTGGAATTGCAAATACCATATAGTACTTGTGCCAAAGTACCGCAGGAAAGCAATATATGGGAAACTAAAGTTCAGTGTACAAGGGGTACAAACAAGATTAAAAAGAAATGATAGATTTGAA
>NZ_CALADU010000221.1 GCF_937890665.1 uncultured Subdoligranulum sp. | reverse complement strand
CGTTGATCATGTTGCCCTTGTAGAGCTTGAGGGTCACATCGCCGGTGACGGTCTTCTGCAGATCGTCGGTGAAGGCGCTGATGGCTTCCCGCAGGGGGGTGAACCACTGGCCGTTGTAGACCAGCTCGCCCATCTTCTGGGCAATGATCTCCTTGAAGTGGAAGGACTCCTTATCCAGCGTGATGGTCTCCAAGACGTTGTGGGCCTTGTAGAGGATGGCACCGCCGGGGGTCTCGTAGACGCCGCGGCTCTTCATGCCCACCAAGCGGTTCTCCACGATGTCCAGCAGGCCGATGCCGTTGGCGCCGCCCACCTTGTTCAGGTACTCGATCAGCGCCACGCCGTCCATCTCTTTGCCGTCCACGGCGGTGGGGATGCCCTTCTCGAAGTGGATCTTGACGTAGGTCGGGGTGTCGGGGGCCTGCTCGGGGCTGACACCCAGCTCCAAGAAGCCGGGCTTGTTGTACTGCGGCTCCAGAGAAGGCTGCTCCAGATCCAGACCTTCATGGCTCAGGTGCCACAGGTTCTTGTCCTTGGAGTAGTTGGTCTCGCGGTTGATCTTCAGGGGGATGTTGTGGGCCTCGGCGTAGTCGATCTCCTCGTCACGGCTCTTGATGTCCCACTCCCGCCAGGGGGCGATGATGGCCATATCGGGCGCCATCGCCTTGAGGGTCAGCTCAAAACGGACCTGATCGTTGCCCTTGCCGGTGCAGCCGTGGCAGATGGCGTCGGCGCCTTCCTGCTTGGCGATGTCGGCCAGCGCCTTGGCGATGCAGGGACGTGCATGGGAAGTGCCCAGCAGGTAGTCCTCATACTTGGCATCGGCCTTCAGGCAGGGCCAGATGTAGTTTTCCACATAGTCCTTCTTCAGGTCCAGCACGTAGAGCTTGGAAGCGCCGGTCTTGAGAGCCTTCTCCTCCAGACCGTCCAGCTCGGTGCCCTGTCCCACGTCACCGGAAACAGCGACGACTTCGCAGTTGTTGTAGTTTTCTTTCAGCCAAGGAATGATGATGGAGGTATCCAGACCGCCGGAGTAGGCCAGTACAACTTTCTTGATGTCCGCTTTGTTCTTTTTCATAATGATTCCCTCTCCTAGTATGTCAGCGCCGGGGTCGGTTGCTTGCCGCTGCTGAATATTTATTCATTCAATACTGTATATTATACAGCTTTTTATGCAAAAGACAAGTGAAAAAACGCACAAAGGAATTTCCACATTTTACAGCTTTCTATGTGTTCTGCACAAAGGATTTGTCATCCCATGCGACCCTATGCATGAATATTCATTTTTATAGCCAGATTCCGACGGGTCACCGGGATTTTTTCCATTTGAGGGTTTATGCATCCGTGCATTCCGCCAGCACCGCAGCCATTTCGGCGTCTGGCAGGCGGAGCCGCACCGGGGCAGGCGGGTCAGCGGGCGGGTTGAGGGGGTAGGCCCAGTAGCCCAGATCCAGCCAGCGGCCGAACTTGTAGCCGCTGTTTTTCTCCACCCCATAGCGGGTGAAGCCCAGTGCCTTGTGGAAGGCGTCACTCTGGGGGTTGGGCCGGGTGACGAGGGCAAAGGCATTGTGGTAGCCCTGTCGGCGCAGCAATTCCAGCAGCGCCGTGTACAGTTTGCGGCCGGTGCCCTGCCCTACCACATCGTGGGCGCAGTAGACGGTGGTTTCCACATCCCAAGCAAAGGAGCGCCGGGTGTGCCATGGATGGGCGCAGGCATACCCCGCCAGCCGGCCATCCGCCGTATAGGCCACAAGGAAAGGAGCCTTTTCCAGCACCTCTGTAATGTTCTGCCGGTAGTCTGCCTCGGTGGAGGGTTCGTACTGAAAGGTCTGGGTGCCGTGGGTGACATACCAGTTATAGAGGGCCATCACATCCGCCGCATCGTCGGGGGTAGCCATCCGCAGTGTCAGGCGGCTGCGGGCAGCCCAGTCTGCCGCCAGCGCTTCCTTTTGGGCCTTGGGCAGTTTTTTGAGGGCAGCCTCCCGCTTGAGGGCCGCGGATTTATCGGCACAAGCTTCGGCATAAACAAGCTGCACGGCAGCTTTGCCATGGCTTTGGGTGTATTTGGCGCCGCCCGCCCCGGTGCGGTGGGCATGGAGGCGGCGGGCCAAATCGTTGGTCCACCCTGCATACAGACTGCCGTCGGTACAGCGCAGCAGGTAGACCCATGCCGGGTCATAGGCCAGCCGGTCCGCCGCCAAGCTGGGCGACGGGCCTAGATGTTCGCCGCTCATTCGCTGACCGGGCGGCCCGCAGCCCGCAAGGTACGGCGGCAGGCCTCGATGGCGGTGGCCTTATCGTCGGCGGTGATCAGGAACCGGCTGGGATGGCAGAACCGCAGCCCCAGCCCGCTGATCTGGCGCAACTGCTCTTCCGGTTTACCCGCCCAGGCCGGGGGGAAGGGCAATTTGCTGCGCTTGGTGCGGTGGTCGGTGACGCACTGGGCGCTGTAGCCGCCCCGCTGGCTGGGATATACCACAAAGAGGGCATCGGTCTTGTAGAGGCCGTTTTTCCAAGGCATATAGGCGGGCAGCACCACAATGCCGTCCCGCATATTGGCATAGGCCCGGCGCACCGTCTCGTCGGCGCGGTTGACCGCGTTGGCGGCGGCGATCTCATTTTCCAAAATAGTCTTGGCCACCGGCACCGCCCGCCAGAAGCACTCGTCGGGGTCGGCCTTGGAATCCCACAAGGGGTTGAAGCTGCCGATGGCATCGGCCAGCGAATTCTGCTCGCCGGTGTTGTCGTTCAGATCCAGCGGCTGAATGAAGTTTTCGTCCATCAGGCGGGCCTGATGCTCCCCCACCAACTGGGCGCCCAGCACCCGCCACAGCAACCCGAAGGCCGCGTAAGGCACCCCATTGGGACGGGTCTCCCGGGGTTCGGAATGGTGGTCAAACAGGCCGCCCCCCACGTCATAGACGATGCCCTCGAAGTCGTCGGGCACCGTAAATCCCCGGGTGATCTTGATGTCCGGCCGCACGATCTGCAAAAGCGCCGTGGAAAACACATCGTCGGCGTGGAACTTGCCGCCGTGGGTAAAGCCGTTTGCGGGTATCTTCATAACCGTACTCTCCTGATTTGCTTTTTTCTTGTCATTATACCACATCCCGCAAGGGGCTGCACCCCGTTTTGCCGCAAAAAAAGACGGACCGCACCCGTTGTCTCCCCGTGCGGCCCGCCTTTCCGGCGGCGATTGTATTTCAGTGCCCCATCTGCGGTCCTAGATACCCGCCCGCCTGCCAGTAGATGTGCAGCATCTGGCGGCAAGCCTCGTTGGCGCGGCGCAGATATTCCTTCTTGCGCTGCTGCTCCTCGTGTTGGTGCCGCTGCAAGTCGCGCCAAGCGGCGCAGGTCTTGTGGCAGCCTTGGCAATAATGCGGACAGTTGGTTTGGCAGGGCAGCATAGGCGGTTCCTCCCGTATGTAGGTCATTGCCCTCAGTATACCGCCTTTTGCCCGCGAAATCTATCGTATTCCGGTCATTTTTGCGTAAAGAATCGGTCAACAAGCCCCCACGAAGGCCGCAAAGATCTTGCGGCTGTCGGCATTGACCTTATACGAAAACTCGGGGTGCCACTGCACTGCCCAGACGAACCGGCGCCCCGGCTCATAGACGGCCTCGATGATGCCGTCGGAGGCTTGGGCCATCGGCACCAATTCCGGCGCCAATACCCGAATAGCCTGATGGTGGTAGCTGTTCACGGGCAAGGTTTCTTTATGGAGCAGGTCGGTCAACGGCGTGCCGGGCAGTAGCTGCACCATATGGATGGGGGCCTCATAGGCTCCGGTCTGATGGTGGTTGACCTCCGAGGGGTTCTGTACGGGCAGGTCCTGCCAAAGAGTGCCCCCCAGCGCTGCATTGAGGAACTGAATGCCCCGGCAGATGCCCAACACCGGCTTGTCCAGTTCCCGGGCCAGCGCCAGCAGTTTGCTCTCCATCTTGTCCCGCTCCGGGCTAGTCTCGCCGCAGAGTTCGGTGGCCGGCTCCCCATAGAGCGCAGGCGTCACATCCTGCCCGCCGGTGAACAAAAAACCGTCGCAGTTGTCCGCCAACTGGGCCAGCGCCGCCTCGTCATCGGTCAGGGGCAGCATGATCGGAATGCCTCCCGCCTGCTCAATGCCCTGCATATAGCCGGGCAGCATCCAGTAGCTGGCGCGCTGGTAGTCCATCAGCGGAACAATGCCGATCAGCGGGCGTTTTTTCTTTTGCATAGGTAGTTCCTCCCTGTAAAAAAGGCGAAGAGCGCCCAACGGGCCTCTTCGCCTTGCATGGTTGTCATTGTAGCGCACCCGGGCGCATTCGTCAAGGGGGATTTAAAAGGCCTCCACCTTGAACACCGCCGCGCCGCTGGCCAGCGCCGCCTCCAACCCCAGCCCCGAATCCTCAAAGATCATCGTCTCGGCCGGGGTGACGCCAAAATGTTCCATCGCCTTCAAGTATCCTTCCGGGTCAGGCTTGCTCTTGGTCACATCCTCACTGGTGAGCACCAAGTCAAACCAGCACACACAGCCGAAATGGCTGAGCACCTCGGTGGCATTGCGGCGGCTGCCGGTGGTGACACAGGCCAGCCGGTTGCCCGCGGCCCGCAGGGACTGCAGCAGCTCGAAGAGCGCCCGGTTGGGCCGCACCGCGTCCAGATACTGGCTGTACAATTCCTTTTTGCGGTCATGGACCCGTTCCACATCGGTCGGGTCGGGGTCGCCGCCCATCAGAGGGCGCAGAAAATCTTTGTAGTAGCCGCCGTTGCAGTGGGCAGCGTAGTATTCGTCACTGACGGTGTAGCCCAGTTCCTCCAGCGCAGCCCGGTAGGAGGCCGCGTTGGCCGGCACGGTGTCCAGCAAAGTACCGTCCAGATCGACGCAGATCAGCATAGGGGGAAAACTCCTTTCAGCGGCGGGCGTGGTCGGCGGCGTCATTGGCCACCATCACCAGCCCGGCGTAGAACATGGCCGCCCGCTTGCGGTCCTTGGAAAGTTTATAGGGCATCAGCCGCAGCCAGTGGACCACCTCGTGCATGAGGATGCTGTCCACCTGTTCGGCGGGGTAACGGCGGCCCAAATCTGCCAACAGGTCGGCCAGCAGGGCGTCGTAGGCCGCGGAACGGGTCAGGGCGAAGTCGATGTGATTGCCCTGCACGGTGACCCGGGGGGTCATCATCATAAACTCGTACCCGCCATGCAGGCTTTGCAGCAGTTTGCCATAATCAAGGAAGGGACTTTCGTGCAGATTGCCGGTGTTGGGGTCGATGAGATACCAGCCTGTGTCGTCGGTGCGGCAGATGATATTCTCGATGGTCAGGTCCCCGTGGATGGTGGACACCGGGTCGGCGGCAAACAGGGTGCGCAGCCGTTCATGGTCGAACATCCAACTCAGTTGGTTCAGGTTTTTGTACTCCTTGCCGTTGATCCAGAGAGTCGGGGCAGCCATCAGCTCGTGCAGGGAACGAGCCTCCCGCAATTTTTGCAGGTTGCCGTCCACCTTTTTGGCGATGTACTGCTCGATCTTCTCCGGGTCGGAGGCCACCGCCGTGGGGCGGTAGAGTTTTTCTTCCAGTGTATCCAACACGGCGTGAAGGACGGCAGCGCTTTTTTCCACCGGGTTGGAGTGGAGGTACCGGAACATCCCCACCGCCTGCGGTTCGTAGGTCATATCATACCAGCAGCAGTCGGCGTCCTCACCGGTGCGCAGAATCTCACACAGGGGCAGCCGGTCCTGCTGGGCCCGCAGCCAGTGGAGCTGTTCGGCCAGCTTTTGGCCGTCGGCACCGAAGGCATATTTGCGGTAGAAGGTGTGGGTCTTGTCCATGCAGAGCATGGTGGTGGCGTTGGACCCTGCCGAAAAATCCTGCAAAATCGTGATGTCCTGATTCATCTGCAGGAACCGGTTGACCCACGCCTTATTTTGCAGCCCGAAATACTGGCTCAAAAACACGGCCCGGTCCTGCGGGTCGGCTTGGGGCAGCAGGTTGAGGTAGCTTTCCCCAGCGGGAGCGGCAGCGGTGGCCTGATTGACCACACCCCGCACCCGGGCGGGCAGCAGGGTGGCCAGCCACATGACCACCAACGGTGCCAAGAACCACCCCACCAGCAGTGCCCGCACTGCCCAAGGGGTCCCGGCCAGCGAACCGCCGGGCAGCACCGCCCGCAGATCCCCCGCCGAACGGCCAAAAAGGGTGTCGAAGACCTCTACCAGCGCCATGGGCTGACCGGCCGTGGTCATCGCGGCGGCCAGCGCCGTATAGGAAGCCAGATAGGCCACCCACATGACGGCGGTGTTCACCGCCAAACGCAGCAGATTGATCCGCCGCAGGTCCTTGAAGGTATTGATCAGGCTCCAGCAGAAAACCATGCCGTCCAGCTTGAGGGTATCGTTGAAGATGCCGCAGACCGCGAGGCAGACCCGTTTGATGCTGTCCCGCAGGGCCACGACGACCACGAGGGCCACCGCCAGCAGCACGGCGAAAACCAGATAGTACCGGGCCGCTGCCTCTACCGAAGCACCGCCCTGTCCCAGCAGCACGAAGGTACCGAAGCCCAGCGCCACAAACCATACGTCGAGAAACCGGTCCATGATAACGGTGGCCAGCGCAAAGCCCACGCCGGATTTCATCCGGCGGCCCACAAAGACCGCCCGGAACACATCCCCCAGATGGAGGGGCAGCAGCGTGTTAACGGCGTAGCCGCCTGCCATGCCTCGCAGCATGGCGCCGCGCTGGGGCCGCTCATAGATGCGGACGAACTGCTCCCACCGCAACAGGCGGAATGCATGGCCGGCCAGAACCAGAGCCACTGCCAGCAGCCAATACGCCAGTATCATTGTGCCTTTCCTCTTTCCTGCTTTTTCTTCCAACACAGCACGGCGTAGACGATGCCTGCCGCCGTAAGGGCATACCCCGCAATATAGGGGGTGAGATAGTACATGAAATAGGTGTCAGGGGTGGTCAAAAAGACCAGCGGGATGCGGGCGAAGATGGCCCCTGCCGCAAAGAACCACATCCAGCGGCGGCGCACCAGCAGCACCACCAGCGCCGCGGCGAACAGCCCGAAGGAGGGCAGCATCAGCCAGGTAGCCGCCGGGATCCCGAAGAGAAACTCGGTGCGGTAGGACAGCGACATGATGAAGTCTTCCCGCAGCGTTTGGTTGATGGGATAGACGGCCACGCTGTCGTTCAAAAAGTCTTTCTGTGCCTCTCCCATACCGTCGGGGTCATCAGAATAGACCAGCACCGTGGAGGCAAAGACCAGCTTTTGGTTGGAGTTGGTTTCTTGCTGTTCCACCGTGTTGAGGAACATGCCCATCCGTTCCCGCAGCAGCGAGCTGGGGTACTTCAGCGCCAGACGGACGATGGCTTTTTTACAGTCGCTCCACTGCTGTTCGGTCACCGTATAGATGCTGCGGGTCACCAGCGTGCGCAGTTCCGGTCCGTGGAGGTTGGAATTTTCCCGGCAAGCCTGCACATCGTAGACGGGGTCGATCATAGCCAGTTCCTCGGCATCCTCCACCGGGTCGGCGTCCTGCACCAGTGCAGCCGCCTGATAGCAGAGCGCCACATTCTGGTAAGTCCAGGCATCGCCCATCAGTCGGTTGTTGTAGGCCGTGCTGACCAGTGTGGCAGCCACGATCACCACGCTGCTGACCACTGCGCCCACCGGACGCACCGCCTTTTTGTGGACCAAAAAGGCCAGCAGCACCGGCAGCGCCACCAGATAGTAGATACTCTCGCTGCGCCAAGCCGCAGTCAGGAATCCCAACAGGGTGAACCACGCCAGCTTACCCCGGGTGATCTGCTCGCCCCGGGCATGCCACCACACCAGCAGCGCCACGGTGAACAGCTCGGTCCAAGTAGCCCAGGTCGTGCGGAAGGGCTGCATGTCATGAAGCACCACCGGCGGCAGCAAAAAGGGCAGGTACAGGATGGCGAACCACCCCGCTGCCACGGGGCGGCGCAGCCGCTGGGCGGCCAAGGTTTGGGCCGCCGCCAAAAAGAAGCCCACCACCCCGGCGATGAGCAGCGTCTGGATCAGTACCAGCCCGCCGGGCAGGGGCAGAAACATCAGGCAGAGGATAAACACCGCACTGGTCAGAAAACTCTGCCATGGGGCGGGGGTCAGGGTACGGGCCTTGTACAGCACGTCCAGATCGTCGCTGCCCCAGCAGCCCGGCCAGACGATAAGCAGCACCACCAGCGTCACCGCCAGATAGGGCAGCATCCAGCGCAGCCAGCAGAGGATAAACGCATCCCGGCGGCGGACCTTATCCACCAGTGTGACCAGCCCATGCACCACGGCAAAAGCTGCCAGCACAAAGAGGATCTTATACACAAAGAACGCCGGGGTGCGCCAATCATAGCGGAAAAACAGCCGGTCGGTGGCCAGTGTCACCAGACACCAGACCACGGCGGTCAGCGCTTCCCAGCGCAGACGTTTGGGGATTGTTACCATAGTGTTCTCCTTGGGGGACGCTGCTTATTGCAGCGCCGCAAAAGCGGCATCGTTGGCGGGGGCTTCGGCCGCCCGATACTCGTCGGGGGTGCCGAAGGGCAGATGCAGGTCTGTGGCAAAGCCCTGCACCGCCGCCCCGTGGACCGCCAGTACATTGTAGATGCCCGACACGAAAAATTCTTTGTACGCGCAGGCATGCAGGTATTCTTGGCAGGCATCGGCGTAGGTCTTTTTGTCTTGGAAATAGTAGGCCCCGCAGATGGCGTCATGGCTGACCACCTGCTTTTCCACCGTATGGCAGACGTTGCCGTCGGCGCCGTATTGCAGGTAACTGTACGCGGGAGAATCGCTCTGGAAGGTCAGCAGCGCCCCCGCCGGGCCGCGGGCGAAATCTTCCGCAGCACAAAAATCGTAGAAGGAACGGCACAAGAACAGGTGGTCGCAGTCATTGAAGAGCAGCGGTTCCCCGTCGGGCAGTCCCTCGGCGCCTTTCAGGGCGGTGATCGCCGCCCCCGCCGTGACTTCCGGCAGGGCCACAATGCGGGCCTCGGGCCAGTAGGCACGGATCTTCTTATCGATGGCAAAGTCCCGGATATGCTCCTCCAGCACCACAAAGGTCAGGTCGGCGCAGTCCACGAACTTTTCCACGCTGCGGGCCGCCCAGTAGAAGAAGGGCTTGCCGTGGATCTCGATGAGGGGTTTGGGGCAGACAAAGCCATTCTCAAAAAAGCGGCTGCCCCGGCCCGCCATGGGCAGAATCAGATGCAGTTTGGCCATACCGTTTCTCCTTTTGTGTCAGGCCTTGTCGTGTTCGGCCAGCATCCGGCATTCCGTTTCCACTACCCGGGCCAGACCCGTTTCAATGTCCACCTGCGGCACCCAGCCGTAGGCTTCCTTGGCGTGGGCGTTGTCGCAGAGGCTGAACTTGTTCACCTCGTGGTCGAGGATCTCCGGCTTGATGCCGTAGGCCCCGCCGTACAGCTCGGGGTATTTGGCCCAGTAGTGGCTGGTGGGGCAGTATTTTGCCTCGATGTCCTTGCCCATCAGCCGGCAGGCGATGGCATAGAGTTCCCGCACCGAGTAACTCTGGTTGCTGGACACATTCACCGCGTCAAAGCCCGGCTGGGGATGTTCCACCACCCGCAGAGCCAGATCGATGAGGTCATCCACATAGATATAGTCCCGGCGCTGGTTGCCGTCGGAATGGAACTCCGGCGTGCGGCCGTAGTACAGTTCCCGGATCATATACCCCACAAAGGGCGGCTGCTTGCGCAGACAGTCGATGTGAGGACCGTAGACGTTGGCAAACCGCAGGCAGGTCACCGTCATGCCGTAGGTGTCGGCAAAACTCTGGCAGAACCGCTCGCCGCAGTACTTAGTGTTGGGGTAGATCAGCGTGGGGGTGTGGAAAGAGGTCTCCACCGTGGGGAACTCGGTCTCGTTCTCATACATAGCGTTGGTGGAAGCCTGCACCACCTGCTTGACGCCGGTGCGGCGGGCACATTCCAACAGATGCACAAGGCCCAAGGTGTTCACTTCCACCGCCTGCACAGGGTCGCTCTGGCAGTCGGGCAGCGGGGCGATGCCCGCAATGTTGTACACCACATCAAACTTTTCGGCCTCAAACAGGGCCGGAATGGCCTCCCGGTCCCGAATATCCATCCGGCGGACCTCGCCGCCGAAGTCATGGTCGTCGAATTTCAGATTGTCCAGATTGCCGTAGGAGAAGTTATCAATGCCCACGACCTCGTCGCCGCGCTGCCACAACCGATGCCACAGCTGCCCGCCGATAAACCCGGCGGCGCCCGTTACCAGAACTTTCATACAAAAGCCTCCTTATTGCTGCACCGGGATCTCGGTGTAGGTGTATGCGTCAATGACTTTGCTGCGCCATTCCCGGGCCACAAAGGCTTTGGGGCTGCGCAGATACTGCCCGCACAGCTTGAGCAAAATCAACCCGAAGCTGGTGAGCTTGTTTACATTGCTGATCTGATCTTCCTCCCGCCAGCTGATGGGGAAAAACATCAGCTTCTGCTTGAGATAGCACTGGGTGAGGATCATGCAGCAGTTGAAATACAGGGTATCGGGGAATTTTTGGTAGTACCGGGTCTTGAGGGGCTCCACCGCATAGAGGTTGAGGCCGCTGCCCAAGTCGGTGATATGGCGGCGAGCCACCAGCGTGAAGATCACATTGAAGCCGTGGTTGCCCAGCACCCGCACCCAGCTATACCCCTTGATGCGGCTGCCCCGGATGAACCGGGACCCCAGACAGCAGTCATACTGCCGGTAGCTGCCGCTTTCCAGCACGGGCAGCAGGTCGGCAATGGCCCCCTGATCGTCGCCGTGAAGCACCACCATATGTTCGTATCCGTGGTCCGCCGCGTAGCCGAAAGCCACCTTATGGCTGCCGCCCAACCCGTAGTTTTCGTCGTTGCGGAGCAGCCGCACCGGCAAGTCGGGGTGACGACGGCGCCAATCCTGCACGGCGGCCTCGGTGTCGTCGGTGGAACGGTTGTTGACCACGATGCACTCCCCTACCCAAGGCTTGACCCGGGGGTCCAGCAGTTGGAACAAAACCCGGGGCACCTGCTTGGCGCAGTTGTACGCGGGGATGAATACCAGCAATTTTTCCATCAGTCAGGCTCCTTTCCACCCGAGGGGGCGGGATTCGGTTTAAGCATAGCACAAAACGCCGCGGGCCGCAACGTCACGCAGCCCAGCCATCCACCACCAGCACTTGCAGGCTGGCGGTACCGTAGGTCACGGTATACCGGTCGGTGATGGCAAAGTTTTCTTCCAGCCATGCGTGGAAGGCGTCCATGTCCCGCACTTCGGCGTCGTCATACAAAATCACATCGGGCAGTTTGTCGGGCACCATGGTGTAGTAGGTTTCAAAACGGGGGTCGCTGTCGGTGCCGGAGATCACCGACGCCTGCGCCACCGTCAGGGTGCCGTCCGCCATCAAAAAGCCCAGACCGTTCTGTTCCCCGATGGCTTGTAGCACCGCCTGTCCGGCGTAGGGTGCCAGCGCTTGGTAAAGGCATTCCTGCATATCGGCGGCCTTCTCATCGGCCCAGATCCCCTTGGCAGGGCCGTTTTGGATGCGCACCAGCGGGGTGTCGGCCACCGAGTGGGCTTTCCAGCCGGTGGTCTGCACGCACCACAGCCGGCAGACCGCCAAAAACAGCACCAGCGCCCCCAAGCATCCTTGGGCGATGCGCCGCACCCCTTGGGGTTCGCTTTGGGCCAGCAGCAAAAGGCCGCAAAGGGCCGGCCAAGTCAGATACAAAAAGGTAGCAGGCAGTCCCAGTACGGTAGACCGCACAATAAACAGGTAAGCCGCCAGCCCCGGCAGATACCCCAGCCAGAAGAGCGGCCCAGCCCCGGGCAGGCGGCGGCCCCGCCAGAACGCCCACGCCCCGGCCAGCACCAGCACGGGCAGGAACTGCCGTTCGTCCAGACTGGCATCGGCCACGGCCCGCACCGTGCATTGCAGCATGGCAAAAAGAGTCCACAGCCCCAGCAGCGCGGCAATCCCGCCGGGCAGTGCGCCTTTGCGCCAACGCACCACCGCCCCTACGGCCAATGCGGCCAGCAGCGGCCACAGCAGGCTGCGCGCCACCGGCAGTGCCTGCTGGGCCAACTGGGCCAGCCGCTCGGCGGCGGTAAAGCCGTATTGAGGGTCGTCGAGGATCAGTTTCACCCGGGCAAGGAAGGCGGCCAGATCAAAGCCCATGCCTTGCAGCGCCCAGACAAGGAACACCCCGCCGCAGACGGCACAGCTCCCCAGCAGCAGCCATGCCCCCCGGGGCAGGCCCAGCCAGCGGCGTTCGCCGCCCCGGCGGCCCAGCACCACCATACCGATCCAGAGGAACGGGAACGTGGCAGCGCTTTGGGGATAGGCCAAAAAGCTGAAGCAGGCGCAGACTGCCCCCAGCACCACCAGCCACGGGCGGCGGAACCCCCGGGTGAGATAGTGGTGGAAGCAGAGAAAAGCCGCCACGGTAAAGTAAAATTGCTGACCGGTGTAGTCGGGCCCCAAGAACCACTTGGGCGCATAGAGCAGCAACGCCAAAGCAGCCAGCCCGGCCCCGGGGCGGCCCAGTTCCCGCCGAAATTCCCGGTAGAATACCCAGCTCATGGCGGCCTTGCAGACCAGCATGACCACCCGGAAAAAGACCAGCACACCGGTGGTGGTGCCGGTCACCGCGATATAAAGGGCCAGCAGCACTGCCGGAGGCAGCGCGCAGAGTTGGTGGGGTTCCCACATGGTGGCGAAGAGACGGTCCCCCTGCACCAGCCGGAAGCCCAGCGAAAGGGCGTAGACTTCGTCAATTTCCAGCCCCACAAAGATCTGCCGCACCATCACCAACAGGCAGGCCAGCACCAACGCGCCCCAAGCGGCGCGCACGGCGGGTTTGGACATCATCTTTCCTCCCCTTTCAGCCGTTTGTGGAGCAGCGCGTCCCGGGCGTACCACAGATAGGGCAGATAGTTTTCCCCAAAGGCTTCCCACTTACGGGCGAACCAACTGCGGGGGCGGCCGTCCTTGTGCTTAACCGCCGCCACATCAAAAAAGCGGGCCTTGTCCAGCACGACGATCTTTGCCTCAAAGGGCAGGTCCCAACCCTCGGGATACCAGTAGGCGGGGGTCAGCAGCCGGTAGTCACTGCGCTCGGCGGCGTAGCGGTTGAGCTGGCTTTCGTCATGCCACAGGGCGATGACCCCGTGGGCCAGATCCAGCTCGGTGCGGCGTTCCAGCTCATGGCAAAGGGCCAAAAACGCCGACGACGTGCCGCCGTTCAGCCCGCCGGACACATAGTCCCGCCCACAGTTGTAGGGGATGTAGGCGGTGCTTTTGGGGTTGCGGTCGTAGGAATAAAACAGCGGTTTCTTGTTCCAGAACCCCGGCTGCTGGACAAGCAGCAAGTCTTCGCCCTGTTCGGGCCGGGGCAGGAACTCCGCCGCCGTGACGGTCTTTTGGCAGACCAGATTGGCGTTGAAGAAGAACAGAAAGTCACAAGCCGCCAGCGCGGTTTCCTGCGTCAGAAAGATGGAAAACCGCCGCAGCGTACTGTATGGCCAATCGTAGGCCTGCTGGTAGATGCGGTGAACGTTGGCGGCGTCCTCGGCCTCGATGTGGTCGGCGTCGGTAAAGACGAAGTATTCCTTTTGGCAGCCGGGCAGAAAGTTCTGTTCAAAGCTGCGGTAAAATTCCGGCCAGAACACCGTGTACTTTCCGGTGCAAAGGTAGAGCATCCCAATCGTTGGCATTATGCGCTCCTTCTGTGTTTGAGTTTTTGCCACACGCCGACGGCATACTGGCGCAGGTAGGCGGCATCCCGGCCCCACGCGTAGACCGCCAGATTGAAGAGGTTGGGCACCACACAGACCAGCACCGCCCGGGGCAAAAGCCCCAGCCAGCCCCGGATGGGCACCGCCTCACACAAGGCCCAGGTGCCGCCCATGCAGATGGCCAGCGTAACAAGGTGCAGCGCCTGCATCCGCAAATAGTGGCCCATGCTGCCCTGCATATACCGCCGGAACACCACCACGATGCGCCCCGCCCACATGATGCAGTGGGCCACCACCGTGGCGATAAGAGCGCCGGTGATGTCAAACCGCGGGAAGAGCGCAAAGCTCAGCAGCAGGTTAACGGCGGCGGAGGTCACCATAAACCACTGGTCCTGTTCAAAGTGGCCCAGCACCGCCCGGTAGCTGCCCAGCATACGGTGGTTCCAGCCCACGTACTCGTTCAGACTGAAGACCAATACAAAGCCCATGGGCAGCAGCCAGTCGGGGCCCATCCATGCCTCCATAAAGGGCTGGAACAGGCAGAAGTAGGCGGTGGCCACAAAGCTGCCGAAGAGGTAGCTGAGCAGGTCCATGCCCCAGAACACCTGTTTGTCATGGTCGTTGGCGGCGGCGGATTTGTCGTAGACGATGTTGCCGATGGCCGCGGCAAAGCTGTCCATGATCTTGTTGCCCAGATCGGTGGCGCTGGTGGAGATGTTGGTGTAATTGCCCAGCAGGGTGGTCTGGACCGAGCCGCCCATCCGGGCGGTGACGATGGTATCCGACGAGCCGTAGATGGTGTTGGAGAGCCGGTGGACCAGATAGTACCGCAGGTCGTGGAAGATGCCCAAGTCCTTGAAGTCCTTTAAGGTAACCTTGACATCGTGGACATAGGGGAAGTCCTTGCGGAAGCGGTGTGCCACCACCAGATTGGCGCAGACGTTGCAGACGATAGCCACGCTGAAGTAGAGCACATAGTTGGGGCACCACAGCGAAACGGCGATCTTGGCCAGCGAGGTGAGGACGTTGAAGCAGAAGTCGATGCGGGTACACAGGTACCCCTGTTGGGTACAGGTATACATAAGCCGCCGGGTGACCAAGAAGTAGCTGCACAGGGTGGATACCACGTTGAGACCGTACACCGTGTAGCCGGTGACCAGCGGCACGTCGGGCATGATCCAAGGCAGGGCAGCGGCGCCCAGCAGGGCCAGCAAAGCGATGGCAAGGCCCACCGCCCGGTAGGCCCACTTGTACATCGACATGTACTTGCTGATTTTCTCCACATTTTTGGCGGCGATCTGTTCATACAGCCGGTAGCTGATGACGCTGCCCACGCCAAATTCGGCGATGGAGAAAAAGTTGAAGAGCTGGGTGACCACCTGCGAGGCGGTGCTGATCTGGGTGCCGAAGTTAAAGACCAACAGCCGCCGGGTGACAAGGCCCAGCAGCAGCAACAGCAAGCTGGAGCCCACCGCATAGGCCATATTGATCAGGGTACGTCTGGTTCGCAAAACAGGTTATCCTTTCTTACCGTTTTGGCGGCGGGCAGCCAGCCATAAGGTGAACCGGGGACCGAACAGCCGCAGCAAGGTGCGGAAAAGCCGCCAATCCCGGCGAGTGTTGACCTCGGTGCCGTGGGTGTAAAGGGGGCGCAGTTGCTTGAGATAGGGCAGACAGGCCCGGCGCAGGGTTTTGTCGGTGACGGCGGCGGTGCGGGCCTGAGGCCAAAACACATCGGCGGCGGCGTCCTGCATGGCGGCGTAGGTGGCACCGTCCACATGGCCGGCGGCGGCCAGCGCCGCCAGATGCCGCTGGGCGGCGGCCAACGCCTTGAACCGCTTGGGCAGGTTTTTCGCGTCGGTAAGAAGACTCCCCGGCCGCCCTACCCGGTAATGGGTAAAGACCACATCGAGGAAGTAAAGCCCCTCGCATTTGGTCAGCAGCAGCAGGTCAAAGGGCCAGTCCTCGGCCCAGCGCACGTCGGGCCAGAAGCGCAGGTCGTTTTCGGCCAGCCAAGCCCGGCGCAGGCAGTATTTCCACACCGACCAGTGCCCGGCCTCGTACAAAGCGTGGAGCCGCTGGGCACAGTCGGTGCTGTCGAAGGGGCCGGGCAGCAGCCGCAGCCCCTCGTGGGGGGTCAGGGTACCGTCGGGCAGCCATTCCAGATGCTTGCCCACATACCAGTCATACCCGGGGTGGGCCGCCAGTTCCCGGCGCAGCGCCGCCAGCAGCCCCGGCGCCATGGCATCGTCGCTGTCCAAAAACAGCACCCAGTCCCCGGTGGCGGCCCGCAGGCCGCTGTTGCGGGCGGCGGCCAGACCGCCGTTTTTCCGGTGGATGACCTGCACGCCGGGGATCTCGGCTGCCAAGGCGTCACAGAGCTGGGGGCACAGGTCGGTGGAACCGTCGTCCACCAGAATGCACTCCCAGTCCCGGGGGCCTTCCTGCTCGGCCACGCTTTTGACGCAGGCCGCCAGATAGTTCTGCACGTTATACACCGGAATAATGATGGAAAACTGCGGCACAGCGGCCCCCTCCTTTCTTTGCTTATCGGGTTTCGATGCGCTGCCAGTCGGGCTGGTAGAGCGCCGTCTGTTTGGTGTGGGCGTACCACCGGTCGGGCGCCCAGACGGCACGCCCCGGCGCGGCCAGATACTGCCCCCACCAGCTATACGTGGAATTGCTGAGGATGAACCCCCGGCAAAGGGCCATCCGGTTCAGGTCCCCCACCGCGTCCCCCCGGGGCAGAAACACCGTAGGCAGCCCTGCGGTGTCCAGATGTTCCTTCGCCCAGTCCACGTCATCGGAAAAGACAAAGACGGTGGCTTCGGGGTGGGCGGCGGCCACCGCGGCGGCCGCCCGGGCATAGTAGGCCGGGGTGCAGACCTGCAAGATCTCGTTTTCCGGCTTGCAGTAGTCCCCCCGGCGCAGGTGGAGCGCCACCGGGTAGGCGGCGGTGCGGATGGCGTCGGCTTCCGGCCCGGTGGGGGGCTGCTTAGCCCGCAGTTCCTGCCGGATCACCGGGGCAAAATCGGCAAAATAGGCTTCGCCCTGAAAGTACCCCCACGCCAAAAAATCCTTGGCCGGGCCGCGGTGCACCGGGGTGTAGCCGTCGGTGGCAAAGTGCAGCCCCAGCAGGTTGAGCAGCGGGGCGCAGCGCTGCTCCCAACGGTGCCAGTCCCGGGCCAGCAGGCCGCGGCGCTGCTCGTATTTGATCATCAGCGCCTTGGCGGCGTTCTGCCGGGGCAGGTGCTGTTTGGCAAAGCCCGGCTCGCTGCAGATCGTTACCTCCGGCGAGAGGTTCAGTTCCTGCAAAGCGCAGACCGTGTGAGCCGGGGCGCCGTTCCGCCAGTCCTGCCGGTCCAGCAGGGTGACGGCCTCGCCGCAGCGCAGGCCCAGTGCCCGGGCAAAGGCATAGATGAACATCTGGTTGCCCAGTCCCCCGGCCAGTTCGGCGTAGATCATCGGCGGCCTCCCAGTTGGTCATAGAGTTGTTCCATCCGGGCGGCGGCGGTGTGCAGCTCGTACCCGGCGGCGGCCAGTTCCGCCCAGTGGTCGGCATGGGGGCCGTGACCGGCGATCTGCTGGGCCGTAGCCGCCCAGTCCGAGAGGGGGGCGTCCAGCGGCAGAAAATGCACCAGATCGGTCACGGCGCCGTCGTCCGGCACATTGGTGGAGGCCAGACACGGCACACCGCAGCCTTGGGCTTCCACCAGCGTGACGGGGCTGCCCTCAAAGTTGCTGGGCAGCAAAAACAGGTCGA
>NZ_CALADU010000220.1 GCF_937890665.1 uncultured Subdoligranulum sp. | reverse complement strand
CCTCAAGGAGGAGGACCTGCTGCTGCCCAACGACGCCAAGCTGGTGGAGGACTACAAGGGCAACCAGCTGCTGCTGTTCGCCTCCCAGTGGTCCATCCAGTGGGTGCAGGACCGGAACAAGAACCTGAAGCTGGCCGAGTTCGGCGGCGCGAGGTTTTAAGCCATGGTGCCCAAGTTGATCCTCGCCGACCTGGACGGCACCCTGCTCGACGAGAAAAAGCATCTCACCCCCCGCAGCCGCGCCGCCCTGGAGCGCTCCGCTGCGTCCGGCGCCCAGGTGGTCATCGCCACCGGCCGGTTTTTCGGGGGCGTGCCCGACTTTTTGAAGGAGCTGCCCTTCCTGCGCTACTTTATTTTGATGAACGGGGCCAAGGTGTATGACCGGGAAACCGACACGGTCCTCTACCGGGCCGAAATCCCCCTGGACACCGCCCAGGCGGTCTACCGCCTGCTGGAGGGTCTGGGCTGCACCGTGGACTGCTACCAGAACGACAAGGGCATCATGCCCCGAAAGTTCCTGGACCACCTGGAGCACTATATCCCCGACCCGGTGGTGCGCATGATCATCGGTCCCAACCGCCTGCCGGTGGACGACCTGCCCGCCGCCATGGCCCAGGGCGGCGACACGGTGCAGAAGATGCAGTCCTTTTTCCCCGACCTGGCGCTGCGTCCCCAGGCCATGAAGCTCCTCTCGGAGCAGTTCCCCCAGCTTATCCAGTCCATCTCCCTGCCCACCAATCTGGAGCTCAACGCACCGGGCGCCACCAAGGGAGACGCGCTGGAGGCCCTGTGCCGCCATCTGGGACTGGACCTGCTGGAAGCCGCGGCCTTTGGCGACGGTACCAACGACCTGACTATGATCCAGAAGGCCGGAGTGGGCGTGGCCATGGCCAACGCCGCTCCGGATGTGCTCCAGTGCGCTGACCTCGTCGCCCCCTCCAACCGGGAGAACGGCGTGGCCCAGATCCTGGAGCAGTGGTTCCCTCAATAACGATACGCCAGACTCGCCCCTTGCGGGGCTATGGAGGCAAGCTATGAGAACTCGATTTTTAGGCGGGGTACACCCCACCTCCCATAAGGAAAGCACCCGGCGCAAGCCCATCGTGCCCCTGGAGGAGCCGCCCAAAGAGGTGGTCATCCCTCTGGTGATGTGCGCGGAGGGCGGCGCGGAGCCGGTGGTGAAAAAAGGCGACCTGGTCACTGTGGGCCAGGTCATCGCCAAGCCCACCGGCGACGGGGTATACGTCCACGCCAGCGTGTCCGGGCGGGTGAAGGCCATTGAGCCCCGTCCCCACCCCTGGGGAGGCAAGTGGGACGCGGTAGTCATTGAAAATGACTTCAAGAACACCCCCTATCCCGACCTGCCCCTGCCCATGGACTGGGAGCGGATGAACCGGGAGGAGGCTCTCCAGCGCATCTGCCAGGCGGGCATCACCAGCCTGGGCGGCGGCGCCAGCCCCACCCACCTGCGCATCCGCCAGGCGGTGGGCAAGACGGAGGTCCTCATTGTCAACGCCGCCGAGTGCGAACCCTACCTCACCGCCGACCACCGCCTGCTGCTGGAGAAGGGCGACCAGATCCTCCAGGCTGTGCAGATGCTCAGCCGCCTGGTGCGGGCCGAGAAGGCCATCCTGGTGGTGGCGGGAGACAAGCTCAACGCCGTGGAATTTCTGGAGCGCCGCCTGCGCCGGAAAAAGCGGGAGGTGGAACTGGTCACCATCCAAACCCGCTACCCCTTAGGGATGGAAAAGCAGCTCATCCGCGCCGTCACCGGCCGGGAGGTGTCTCCGGGACAGTCCGCCCTGGATGTGGGCTGCGCGGTCTTTAACGTAGCCACCGTGTACGCCATCCGCCACGCCCTGCTCACCGGCGAGCCTCTGACCCACCGGGCGGTGACCGTCAGCGGCGGCGCGGTGGCCCGGCCCCGAAACCTGTGGGTACCCATCGGCACCCCGCTGCGCTGCCTGCTCCAGGCGGCGGGCGGCCTGCGGGAGGAGGCGGCCATCACCCTTACCGGCGGCCCCATGAATGGCATGATCCAGGAAAACCTGGATGCCCCGGTGGTGAAGAATACCAACGCCCTGCTGTGCCTCACGGCCCAGGAACACAACGTCAACCAGCCGGAGATGGTGTGCGTCAAGTGCGGCCACTGCGTCTCCGCCTGTCCCATGGACTTAAACCCCGTTCTGGTCTACCGGGCCATGCGCCTGGGGGAGAAGGAGCTGCTGGACAACCTGCACCTGGAGGACTGTATGGACTGCGGGTGCTGCTCCTACATCTGCCCCTCCCACATTCCCCTGATGGACCTGATGCGCCAGGCCAAGAAAGAAGGTGCATCCCATGACTGATTCCAGACCTGTCATCCGCCGCCAGCCTCCCCAGATCGCTCAGGTGTCCAGCATCTCCAGCACCATGCTGGACGTGATCGTGGCCCTGCTGCCCGCCCTGGGCATGGCGGTATACCTGTTCGGCATCCGGGTACTGGCTCTGACGGCGGTGAGCGTCATCACCTGCGTGGTATCTGAGTACGTCTACCGCCGTCTGCGGAAGCTCCCCGACACTACCCAGGACCTGTCCGCCTGCGTCACCGGACTGCTGCTGGCCATGACTCTGCCTGTCACCGCTCCCTACTGGGCGCCGGTGCTGGGCGGCGTGTTTGCCATTGTAGTGGTCAAGCAGCTCTACGGCGGCCTGGGCCGCAACTTCATGAACCCCGCCCTGGCCGGGCGGATGCTGCTGACCACCTTCCCCGGTATCATGACCAACTGGGTGGACGCCTTCCAGCACCCCGGCCTGCTGTCCACCGCCGACGCGGTGACCTCCGCCACCCCCATGTCCTACCTCCACAACGGCCAGCTGCCCCCCCAGAGCGTGGGTCAGCTGCTGATGGGCCAGCACGGAGGCGCCATGGGCAGCGTGGCGGTGATGATGCTGATTCTGGGCGGCCTTTACTTAGTGGCCCGCCGGGTCATCCAGCCCCGGGCGCCTCTGGCCTTCCTTGCCACCGTGGCTCTGCTCACCTTCCTGTTTCCCCAGGGAGACGGCGGCCGTGTGGCCTGGATGCTGGCCCAGCTCTTCAGCGGCGGGCTGATGCTGGGCGCCATCTTTATGGCCTCTGACTACTCCACCACCCCCGTCCCCCCCCGCGGCCAGGTCCTGTTTGGCGTGGGGTGCGGCCTTCTCACCGTGCTGCTGCGCTACTTTGGCTCCTATCCTGACGGAGTGGGCTGGGCCATCCTCACCATGAACTGCTGCGTATGGCTGCTGGACCGCACCGGCATGCCCCGGCGCTTTGGCGTGGGCCGGTTTGCCGCCACCCGGGAACAGATCACCCAGGTGCGTGCCAGCCTGGCCGAGATCAAATTTGTCAAGCCCCAGCTGCGGCTGCTCTCCCGGGCGGGAGAGGGCACCATGCCCGGCGAAGGGTACCTGGACGAGCTGCGCCTGAAGGTGCGCCAGTGGGGCGTGCTGGCTGTGGCCGTGGCCCTGATGGCCGGCATGGTCTTTGGGGTACACCAGCTCACCGACTTTGCCACCGTGCGCACCGAGACCAAGCTCCAGCAGGAGCTGCTGTCCCAGGTGATGCCCCAGGCCACCACCCGCACGGAAACTCCCTTCCGCGCCTCCGGCGCCCTGAGCATCACCGCCGGCTACAACAATGACGGCCTGGTGGGCTACTGCGTGGAGGTCCAGGCCCACGGCTTCGGCGGTCTGATGACCGCGGTGGTGGGCGTGAACACCAACGGCGAGGTCACCGGCGTGGCCATCACCAGCCACAACGAGACCCTCAGCACCGGTACTCAGGCCCTGGAGAGCGACTATCTGGATCAGTACAAGGGCAAGTCGGGCACCATCCGCTCCTCGGGCAGCAACGCCGTAGATACCATCTCCGGCGCCACCGCCACCTGCAACGCGGTCACCGACTGCGTCAACCAGGCCCTGTCCATTGTGGCCAATCTGGATACGGAGGGTGTGGAATATGTGGACGGCGAAGTGTAAGTCCTTATTCCCCCGGAAATGGAAGGAGGCAGTCCTATGACCGCTGTATACCTGGCAGGGGTGGCTCTGGCCGCCCTGCTGTCGGAAAACTTTATTCTGGTCAACTGTCTGGGCATTGGAACCCGCACCCAGGCCTTTGACCCCCCCCTGGAGGCGGGCCGCACCGGCGCGGCCCTGACGGCGGTGATGACCCTCACCGCCCTGGTCACCTGGGTGGCCGACCAGCTGCTGTACCACTTTGCTCTGGACTACTACCAGACCCTGGTGTTTGCTCTGGTAGGCCCGCTGGTGGTGTGGGCTCTGCGCAGCTTCCTGCACTCCTGCGTGCCCGAGCTGTCCCGCCGCCTGGATGAGAGCCTGTCCTCCATCACCTCCAACTGCGCCGCCATGGGCGCGGCCCTCATTATCTCCCAGCGGGGGTACAACCTGGGCGCCGCTCTGCTCTTCGCCCTGTTTGGCGGTCTGGGCGCCACCATCGCCCTGATCAGCTTTGCCGGACTGCGTCTGGACCTGAACGTAGACGGCTGTCCCAAGAGCTTCCGGGGCGCACCGCTGGAGCTCATCACCGCGGGGCTTATGGCCCTGTCTCTGGTGGGATTCTACGGCCTGCATCTGGCGTAAACAACATAAAAAGGCCCGTCCGATAGATGGGTGGCCATAAAACAGTAATCCACGAAAATTACTACTTATGGCATCTGTCAGGCAGGATTGGTTAAAAATGAACAGGCACTACCAAGGTGAAAATCTTGGCGGTGCCTGTTTTTCATTTGTAATCAACAAACTTCCGTTGGGATAAGGTTGGAACTGATCCAGAAGCAACTTCTTGAGAGCAATCCAGCTCCAGACAAGGCAACAAATCAGATGGCTTGGGCACAACACATGAACATGGTCAAGGCGTAGGCTGAAGAAATCATCTTTACCGAACTAATCTACACAGAAAGACCAGCTTATCATCATTGGTGAGCCCGGTCTTTCTGTGGAATGACAAACAAAATGTTTCTCAGCAAGCAACTTAATCAACCAATGTTGCTTATGATTCCATTGTTTTACAAAATTCTGATTCGTATAATAATAGCGAAAGGGGGCGGAGCCATTGAAAGAACTAAAAATTGGCGAGAAGATCATCGAGTGCAGACGTCAGCAGGGCATTACGCAGGATGATTTAGCCCAATATATGGGCGTTTCCAAAGCTTCAGTATCAAAATGGGAAACTTCAACTTCATATCCTGACATTACATTGCTGCCACGGATTGCCTCGTATTTCAGTATCACGGTTGATGAACTACTCGGATATGAGCCGCAGATGTCTAAACGGCAGATTCGATCCAGTATTCAGCAATTATCGCAGAATTTTTTGTCAGAACCCTTTGTAACAGCAAAGCAAAAATGTGTTGAGCTGACACAAAAATACTATTCTTGTTTTCCCCTGCTGTATCAAATTGGTAGTTTGTATATGTCGCATAGCGGCATGGTTCAAGATCAGAAATGCGCATCCATACTGTTGACCGATGCAATCGACCTATTTAGGCGCATACAAAAGCATGCAGATGAAATTGACCTTAAAAAGCAGGCACGCAGTATGGAAGCCATGTGTCTGTTATATCTGAATCGCTCTGATGAAGCACTCGAATTGTTGGGTGAGCCTGACTTTTCTTTTACTTCGGATGAACCGATTTTTGCCAGTGCCTATCGACGTTCCGGAGAAATAAAAAAGGCCAAAGGAATCTTGCAGGTTGGCCTGTATCAGCATGTTGTGGTGATGATGAACCTTCTTGCCAGTTATCTTGGTGTGGTTGCGGATGAACCCGAAAAGTTTAACGAAACACAATCAAAAGCATATGCATTGATTGATGCTTTTTCTCTTGAAACACTGCATCCGGCTATTGTGTTCCCATTCTATCTGGCAGTTGCACAATGCTATGCAAAACAGAGAAATTCTGAAAAAACGATAGAAGTATTAAAAAAATACACTCATTTAGCCACAAGTAAAATCTATCCGATTCAGTTTCATGGCGATCCCTATTTTGACCTGATGGATTTGTGGTTCGACGAAAATCTGACGCTTGGGCACATGATGGTTCGCAGTGAGCAGGCAATTAAAGATAGTATAGCGAGTTCAGTTTTAGACAATCCGATATTCGCTGAATTAAAAGATGATAACCGCTTTTTTGAAATCTCACATAAATTGAGCCAACTTAGAAAGGAAGTAAAAAATGATTCGCAACGCATTAAAGAAACTTCTCGGTGGGAATTATACTGAAAACAATGAAAAACTTGCTATCCTGAATTTTGCGATTGTAATCTTGATGTTCGTGGTTTCAGGGATCATGCTGTTTGTTCTGCCTCCGGAAATCTCTATTTTACAGTCTGGAGGTACTTATTATCCCATCCCAAGTGTCCTGGGCGTATGGCTGTTTCCCGTGATTTCACTTCTGATCAATATGCTTCTCATCAAGCAGAAAAGATTATCTAAGATGAATACGGTCATCTTTGCATTGCTCTTTGTTGTGATGATGGCTGCATATTGCATGAATCTTTAAGAAGTCTTATGACGGACAAAACACTGTTGAAAATCCTTACCAAACGAAAGCCATCTATTATTTTCTCTGTCTCCGGGCTGATTGCAGGAATCTATGCAGGATTTATGGTTTGGTATGCCCTGAAGACGTATATTCCCGGTCCACTCCATACACATCTTTCTTATCTTGCCGTAATCGTGCTTGGAATCAGTGCATTTATTGCGGTTTATCAAATTCCCGATCTTCTGTTTGCCAATGAGAAGATTGAGCATGTACTGCCCCTTCCCATCGACAGCGGTACGGTGATTTTTGTGCTTTTGAAAAAAGTGATCTGCCTACAGGCAGAACTCTGCATAGCGGTCTATTGGGCAGGATTTCTCTTTTGTTTCAGAAACGCTCTGGCTGTCAGTTTCGCCGTTCTTTATTGCTTGATAATGTTGGTTTCTCTTAATCTGCTTGTATTTTTACTGTCTGTAGCGATTGGAACAATTACCCCACATCGGTCTGTTGGATATGTTTTTCTTGTTCTCCAATTTGCAGGACCTATTGTCTTGCTGCTGGATGCCGGTGCGGGAATGACTATGGTCCCTATGCTGACCAGCCGTTCTGTTACACTGATTCTATGCAGTTCACTGACCATAGCCGCAGGTACACTTTTCGTCGCTGCCCGACTGCGGACAAAGATCAACGCTTGCTATCTGCTTGCATACCAGAATGTACAAGGATTTCAGCGCAAAAACAGTATGGTTCATAGCAGAAATTGTCTTGTGCGAAATCCATACTCTTTCCTTGAGTGGAAGCGTGTTACCAGAAATAAGGCACTGCTATTTTTCTCAAACATCAAAAATATCATAACGGTATTGCTGCTGACAGGCTTGCTGTCCAAAAAACTTCTGGGGGCTGAGCTTCTTGTCCCGTATCAGATCGAGATTCTTTTGCTGGTGTCCTGCGCAGCCGTCAATACAGTGTCCAGTACAGCGTATTCAAGCGATGGGAATCGTACATTTTATGCGTTCCTTCCGATTTCTTCCCAGAAGATGTTCTATTGGAAAACGCTTCATGGTTTTCTATGGGGAGAGGTGACGATCTTGCTGTTCTGGGCCGCTACCCTCATATTCAGAAAGATCTCACTCCCAGATGCAATTCTGTTATTGCTGTATGGAACGATCATAAACTATGTATGTGTCTGGCTCGGCGTTCTGTTTGACTTCAAAATGCCCCGAACCGCCAATAGCACAAATGAGCTGTTACACGGAAATCTCAGCAAGTTTTATGTTTTGATTGCGGTTTTGGTTTTGACGGTGATCGAGATTAATCTATGGCAAAAATATTGTACGGGGATCTCCCTGATACTCTTTGTTACTCTGTGCGGGGTCGTTCTTATTTTTCTTGAGATCGCTTATTCGTGCCGTACAGGAGGTGAACTGAATGATAGAAGTGATTGAGCTCGGGAAATCCTATTCTCGCAGAAAGATTTTAGAAAAGGTTTCTTTCTCGCTGACGGATTCCTGTATTTACGCTCTGGTTGGCAGAAATGGAACTGGTAAAACGACGCTGCTGACATCTATGGTCGAGGCATCTTTCAAGGATTTCGGTATTGTAAAAATTGATGGAATTCCTCATCACCAAATGCAGGCAAGAGAGCATTTATTTTATGTGCCGGATGATAAAGGAATGTTTTTGAACCTCACCGGTGAAGAATACCTGAAATTTATTGTAAAGCTTTATCATCGGACAGAAGACAATATTCTCCCCCAGATAGAGGAATTATCGCAAGCTCTTCATATGGAGGATAGCTTACATGACTATATTGCAAACTATTCCCTTGGAATGAAGCAGAAAATTTATATGATGGCGGCATTCCTATCAGGTGCGAAGAATTTGATTTTGGATGAACCCTTTAATGGACTGGATCCAGAAAGCACAGCCGTATTAAAAAGACTGCTGACGGAGTACCGAGATCGGGGAAGTATGATTTTATTTTCAATTCACAATCTGGATCTTGTGTCAAACTTTTGTGATCGGATTATTTTCCTCGACAAGAATAGAAAAATCTCCATGACAGATAACGCCAAAAACTTTGAAGAACTGGAAAAGCTCTTTTTTGAAAAGTGTGTAGAGTAAAATAGAGGAGCACAGAATGTCGCTACAATGCAAATTAAAAGCGCTTGCCGATCCTATACGAGCAGAGATACTCTGTATGCTCAAAAACGGCAGAATGTCTGCGGGAGAAATTTGCAATCATTTTCCCGTTACGGACGCATCTGTTTCCAGGCATTTAGCTGTCTTAAACTCAGCAAACCTTCTCCAACGGACAAGGCAAGGTAATCATATCTTTTACCAATTAAATACATCGTCTTTGGATGAAATTATAGGCTGGCTCGAAGATGTACTCCATAGCACTTCATATGAATCAAAGAATACTGATATTTGAAAAGGCGTAGGGAAAATTCGGTGGACTTAACCAAATCGCCCTAATAGATCCTGATTCGATATCAGCCAAAGATTACAGGAGAACTAAGCCAACAACGCAGTTGTTGTTCGAAGGGGTTTGGGGATGTTGCCCCAACAAGCATTTTGCGCAGCTGACGAATAGGCAGATGTGCAAAATTCAGTAAACCTGTACAGGTTTGCATTGCTTGCCAATTTGTGAGAAACCATCTGCATGAGAATTCGCTTCCAAGTTAATACCAAGTTGTTTCCGGTTACTTCGCCGCAAGTTGCGGCAAAGTAAATGGGTAGAGGGCTTCCGTTTTTTCGGAGGCCCTCTTTTTTATGCCTGCTCATCCACTCAGCTATTCAAATAGCTTTATCCCAATCGAGTATAAAGTGGAACTACAAAATTATTTCCAACTTGGGAATTTATTAAAACGGTTCAGTTATTGGCAAGCAATGCAAAGTGGTACCACTTTGCTAATTTACAGAAATCTTGCGTTGCACATTTTTGTAAATTGCTTGTTGGGGAAGCATCCCAATCCCCTTGAACGACACCTTATGGTGTCGGCTACGCAATCGTTTCGATTGCTTTTTCTAAAGCAGAACATGAATTTTCCCGACAAGTTGTCAGGAAATATAAACGAATTTTAGCTTACGGCCGCTTTCTCAGAAATTAAAATACTTGCCAAATCCTTCCGTATCGTGTAGAATAAAGTCAAAATTGAATAG
>NZ_CALADU010000219.1 GCF_937890665.1 uncultured Subdoligranulum sp. | reverse complement strand
GGATGTTCTCTCGGCCGAAGCCCTCTTCCCGGATCTGCTGGATGCCGTTGGAAACGAGGAAGTAAGCCTGATCGTCGGTGACCAGCCGGGGCCAGACGTAGGAGTTCCAGCACTCGATGAGTTTCAAGATAGTCACCGTGACGATGGTGGGCCGGCAGATGGGGATCATGACTTTCCACAGATATTTGAGGTCCGAGGTCCCGTCCACCTTGGCTGCCCGGTAGAGTTCGTCGGGCACCTGCTCAAAGCTCTCCTTGAGGAGGTAGATATAGAAGATGGAGGTGATGGAGGGCAGGATCAGGCCCGTAAAGGTGTTGCGCAGATCGAGATTGGTGATGGTTACATAGTTGGTGATGACCACCAGTTCGCTGGGAATCATCATCAGGGACAAAAACGCGCCGAACAGCAGGTTCTTGCCCCGGAATTCCAGCCGGGCAAAGGCATAGGCCGCCAGCGTACTGACCACCACCATGGCCGCGGTGGTGATAAGCGAGAAGAGCAGCGTGTTGAGCAGATACCCGCCCAGCGGCACCGCCGTGAAGGCTTCGCGGTAGTTTTCCAGCGTGGGGGCCAACGTAAAGAACTGGGGTGTGTGTTCCGAGTTGTAGGCGCCGTAGCTTTTCAGCGAGGTGAGCACCATCCAGTAAAAGGGAAACAGCACCACCACGGCCCAGATGCTGAGCCCCAGATAGGTCAGCGCCTTGCCCAGCCCCGCCTTGCGGCGGGCTGCCCGGCGCCGGGTTTCAAAATCTTCCGCCATGACGACCCCTCCTTAGCGGCGCAACTGCCGGCGGCTGACCAGCAGGTTGATGCAGGTGATGGTGAGCACGATGACAAACAGGATGATGGCCGCCGCCGAAGCGTAGGACGGGTAACCGCCGCTGTCGCCATAAAGCATATCGTACACATAGCCCACGATGGTGTTCATGCCCGCGGCGTTGAGGTCGGTGCCGAAGAGGGCCACCGCGTCGCTGTACGCTTTGAACGCACCGATAAAACCGGTGATGACCAGATAGACGATCATCGGCGAGATCAAAGGCAGGGTGATGCGGAAGAAGAGCCGCCGCCGGGGGGTGCCGTCCACCCGGGCTGCCTTGTAGTAATCGGGGTTGACCGAAGCCAGTGCCCCGGTGAGCACCAAAATTTTAAAGGGCATGACCACCCAGATGGTGTAAAAGCAGAGCACGAACATCTTGGCCCAATGGGGGCCGTTGATAAAGTCGATGGGCCCGGCGCCGAACCAAGCCAACATCAAGTTCACAAGGCCGTCGGTGTACTCGGTCTTTTGGAAAAGTACCATAAATACAAGGCCCACGGCCAGCGTGTTGGTGACATAGGGCAGAAAATAGATGGTCTGGTACAGTTTGCGCAGGGGTTGGATGGAACTAAGCCCCGCCGAGATGAGCAGTGCCAGCCCGGTGGAGAGCGGCACCGTGATGATGACGAGGACGAAGGTGTTTTCCACGGCTTGCAGGAAGTAGGGGTCGTGGAGCACATAGCTGTAATTGTACAGGCCTACCCCGAAGTAGGTCTGGGAGGCGAAGTTGAACCCTTCCTCCACCGAGTAGATCAGTACATCGATGAGGGGGTAGACAAGGAACGCCCCCAACAGCAGCAGCGACGGCAGCAGGTAGAGCCACGCCTTGTGGGAATTGCGATGCATGGACGATTTTCCTCCCTTCGGGGCCGTCAGCCCTGGGTGCCGAAGCGAATGCGAGCTTCGGTTTCACGGTCGAACAGGAACACCTTGTCGGGGTGCAGCGCAAACCGAACGGTATCGGCGGTATCGTCCACATCGTGACGGGCGTTGACGATGGCCCGCAGGGTATCGGCCGCACAGGCGGGATGGGTGCAGACGATGCTCACATCCCGGCCCAGCACCTCCACCCGGGAAAGTCCGCAGACCACCGGGCCGTTGGGGTCGGGCACAAAGCCTTCGGGCCGGATGCCGCACCAGACCGTACCATCCGGTGCGCCGGGCACCGCCAGCACATCCTGCCCGGCCAGCAGCAGCCGTTCCTTTTGAACGGTGCCTTCAAATACGTTGATGGGCGGCGTGCCCAAAAATTTGGCCACAAACAGGTTCGCCGGGTCGTCGTAGACCTGCTGGGGCTTGCCCTGCTGCATAAGCAGACCGTCTTTCATCACCACGATGCGGTCCGAGATGCTCATGGCTTCTTCTTGATCGTGGGTGACAAAAAGGGTGGTGATGCCGGTCTTTTTCTGGATCTTGCAGATCTCCTCCCGGGTCTGCAGCCGCAGCCGGGCGTCCAGATTAGAGAGGGGTTCGTCCAGCAGCAATA
>NZ_CALADU010000218.1 GCF_937890665.1 uncultured Subdoligranulum sp. | reverse complement strand
CATCATGGAGCAGATGTTGATGATCTTGCCGCCGCCCTGCTCGATCATATCGGGAATGACCGCCTTGGCGACAATGAAGGGAGCGTTCAGGTCAACGTCGATGACCTGACGGAACTGGGCAGCGGTCATCTCGATCATCGGGATGCGCTTGATGATACCGGCGTTGTTGACCAGCACGTTGATGTGGCCGACCTCGGCGGTGATCTTCTTGACCATCTCATTGACGGCATCCTCGTTGGTGACGTCGCAGACATAGCCGTAGGCTTCGATGCCGGCTTCCTTGTAGGCGGCCAGGCCCTTGTCTACCAGCTCCTGCTTGATGTCGTTAAAGACGATCTTGGCGCCGCAATTGGCCATAGCGGTGGCAATGGCAAAGCCGATGCCGTAGGATGCGCCGGTGATCAGCGCGACCTTGCCAGTCAGGTCAAAGGATTTGGGTGTGCAGACAGACATTTTTCGTACCTCTTTTCAAAATTCAGACAGTCGTAACAAGCGTTTCGCAGGAACCTTCTATGCGATACACACCGCTTCCGGCGGGCAGGAAATAACTCTCGCCCTTTTGGATATCGACGGTTTCGCCGCCGCAGGTCAATGTGCCGATTCCATCGGTGATAAGCAGCGACACAAAGGACTTTTCGTCCGCTGTACCGTTGAAATTACCGCTTTTGACGTCAACGGTAAAATACTCGCACTGCGCGAGATGGCTGCCGAAGTCGTGCTTTTGCGGCGGGGTGCGCAGGGTCACGTCCAGCGCCTTTTCAATGTGCAGGGCGCGGGGCTTGCCGTCCGCACCGACGCGCCCGTAGTCGTAGACGCGGTAGGTCACGTTGGAGTTTTGCTGTACCTCGGCAATGACGATGCCCTGGCAGATGGCATGCAGCGTGCCGGACGGGATAAAAAAGCAATCCCCTTTATGCACCGGCACGGCGTTCAGGACCTCGGTCAGGGTGTTATTTTTGATGCGCTCCGCAAACTCCTCTTTGGAGATTTCGTGCGCAAAGCCGTAGTACAGGTATGCCCCCGGCACGCAGTCCAGCACATACCACATTTCTGTTTTGCCGTACTGATGTTCATTTTTGAGCGCGTACACGTTGGACGGATGCACCTGAACGGACAGGTTCTGCTTGGCATCGATCAGCTTGGTCAAAATTGGGAACTGGTCGAACTTGTCACAGTCAGTGCCAAGGCAGCCGGGGTGCGCGGCAAGGTACGCCGCCAGCGTGGTGCCGTCCGGCAGGCAGCTCGGGCCGTCCGGGTGGCAGGACAGCACCCACGCCTCCGCCAGCGGGTCAAGGTCGCTTTGGATGCCGAAATCGGTGCGCAGGCGGCTGCCGCCCCACAGATAATCCTTGCAGCTCGGGGTCAATTTGAGTATCGGCATAGAATTATCCCTCCGTTCCCCAGACTTCGATCTGCGTTAGTGCCGGGAACGGCGAGGCATCGTCCGCCTTTTTCAGCTCAAACAGCTTCAGGCTCTGCACGGTGCGCGGGGCAAGGGCAAACACCTGCGGGGCGGCGGTTTTGGTCAGCTGCAAGACCTCGCGGCTGCCGTCATCAAATGCCACGGTCGCCTGCGTCCAGTAGCTGTCGTGCGGGAAGTCCGCACGCAGCGTCAGCCGCAGCTCGTCCACCGTGACCGAACGGCCAAACTCGATGGTCAGCGCGGCATTGGGGTCGCGGTTGATGCCCCAACTCTGGTACGGCCAGGTGCCGTGGGCGTCATTCTCATACACGCCGTCCACGGCGTTGCGGGCGGCAAACACGGCCTCGCCGCGGGTTTCCACATTTGCGGACGCGTGCGGGTAAAACCCGTGGCTGCCGTGGCAGTCGTAGGGGTTGAACGCAAGGTTTCGCCGTGCGGCAACCTCCTCCGCCGTGGCCGGGCGGGATCGGAAAATCCAGCCCGCGCTCCCTGATGTATACGAGCGCCGGGGGCATCGTGTCCTCGAGCTGCACCACACAGTACAGGCCCGCCTCGTCGCATTCCAGCGCAATCCAATCGCCGTCCGCGTAGGGGGCTGTATGCACAAGCGAGATGCGCTCCCCCGCGCGGCTGACGGCCAGCGTGTCACCCGCTGCACCGATGACTTTCAGCTTGATTTCTGCCATGCTTCACACCTCCTGCTTTGCCAGCAGTGCCGCGCCGATGACACCCGCCCGGTAGCCGAGCGTGCAGGTCGTGATGCGGGTATGCTTTTTGGCAAAGGCGCTGCCGAACACCATCGGCGCAGCGGCGGCACGCAGCGGCTCTAACAGGTTTTCGCCCTGATTGGCCACGCCGCCGGACAGCCCGATGACCTCCGGGAAAAAGATATTGATAAGGTTTGCCACGCCGACTGCCAGATGGTGAATGTAGTTGTCCGCAACGGCTTTGGCGGCGGCATCCCCCCGCACGGCGGCATCAAAAACCGTGCGCCCGTTGACATCCGCTTCGGTGGGTGCCAGAGTGTTCAGCAGGCTTTCCGGGTGGGTGCGGCGTGCTTCGCGCGTCATGCGGATCAGCGCCGTGGCGCTGGCAAGGGCTTCAAGGCAGCCGCGCCGCCCGCAGGTACACAGCGGGGCATCGGGCGCGTCGGCAATCACCATGTGTCCGGCTTCGGCTGCTGCGCCGGTGTAGCCGGTCAGCAGCTTTCCGCCCAGCACAACGCCCGCACCGACGCCGGTGCCGAGCGTCAGAATCACCGCGCTCTGCGCCCCCTTGGCGCAGCCCGCCAGTGCTTCGCCGAGGGCAGCCACATTGGCATCGTTGCCGAGGCAGACTGGCAGCCCGGTTTTGGCTTGCAGGTAGTCCGCCATAGCAAAATCGTGCCAGTCGAGATTGTTGGAATAGAGCACCACGCCGTCACACACCGTGCCGGGGCAGCCCACGCCGATGCCGGCGACCGGCTCCCCCGCGCCGAGCTGCAGACACAGCGCGGCAATATCGTCACAGACCTCCTGCGCCGTGCGGGGCAGGTTGGTGGGGGCGGCGGCTTCTTTTATAATTTCGCCGTTTTCGCTTACAAGGGCGGCTTTGATGTTGGTGCCGCCCAGGTCAACGCCCAGATAATACATAAAAAAATCCTCCTCAGATGCCCGTCCATTCGTCCTGCCAGTTCAGCGCAGGCAAGCCGTTTTCAAAGGTGACGGGCAAAATCGTGTAGCCGGAACTGCGCAGATCGTCCGGGTGCCAGTGGTCAAGCAGAAGGTAAGGCTGACCGTTTGCGGCAAAGACGGCGGCGCTCTGCGCACCGAAGGTCTGTCGTGCGCCGGGGCCGCGGCAGGGGTCGTCAATGAGCCGCCAGCTGCCGAAAATCGCACTGCTCTCGGCGTACAGCATCGTGTTGGGGCTCCACCCGGTGCAGCCAGATGAAAACAGGAGATACTTCTCGCCGCTGTGCCACAGCGCCGGGGCCTCCCGCGCCTGATCGATCAAAATTTCCTTGCCGCTGCCGGTCAATTTTGTGTAGGTTTTGTCCAGCTCCCAGACGCGCATGGTGGCGTTCCAGTCGGACGAGCAGAATAGATAGGCCCTGCCGTCCCTGTCCTGAAACGCCGTGAAGTCACGGCTGTCATGGTTGCCGGGGCGCTGACTGCCCATGTAGGTGAACGGTCCGGTTGGGGTATCGCTTACGGCAAGCCCGACCTCGGCACGGGTGTAGCGGCGGTTATCCAGATGAAACCACAGCACGAATTTTTGCGTTTCTGCGTTATATAGTACACTGGGGCGCTCGCAGACGCTGTCCGGGTGGAGGTCGTGTCCCACCTCATTGACTGCCGAGAGTACAAGACCGCAGTTTTCCCAGTGCAGCAAATCGCGGCTTTTGTAGCAGGAGAAGCCCACAAAATCCACGCTGCGGTTGTACGTGTCGGTATCCTTGTTCTCACCGTACCAATAAAAAATGCCGTTGTGCTGTAAAATGCTGCCGCCGTGCGCCTGAATGCCGCGCCCGTCGGCGTCAAGCCAAAGTGTTCCGTTTTTCATCGCTGTTCCTCATAGTCAAAAAAGGCAAAATCCGCGTGGCTTTGGTGGGCGTCCATGTCCTGTGCACAGATGCCGACCATCGCGCCGGTGAAGGCGCACCGCCCGCGGCGGGTCTCGACATAATCATCGCTGAGGTGGTCGGCGGGCTGAACCCCGCCCAGGGGCTGCCAGCCGCCGTCCGCCTTGTAATAAAACTGCGCCTCTGCGCCGTTTACGCAAACCTTCAGCGAAATTTCCCCGTCCGGCAGGGGGATCGCCTTGCTGCCGTAGGTGAAATCCTTGTAGTCGCACCGCAGAATTTGCAGCGTGCGGGCGTTGAGGCGCTCGTCCCATGTGATATAGGCGTAGATCCAGTTGCAGGTGTCGTAGAACAGCACCAGCCCCGCCACCTGCTGGAAGTTTTGCGGTGCAAAGTCGATTTTCGTTGTTGCTGTAAATGCAAAATGCTGCCAGCGGCGTGCAAACAGCGTCTGCTTGTGGTGGCTGGAAAGCGTCTGCCCGCCGTAGAGCCGCAGCCAGCCGGGGCGGGCGGTCAGGCTGTAATCGGTTTCGGGCGTCAGCGGGGTGCGCAATGTCTTAAAGGTAGGGGGCAGGCCCTTGTCCGGCGCAAAGGTCACGCGCTCGCTGTGGTCGAGAAGCTGCCGGACATTCCCTGCCGCTTTCGGCGCGGGAATGACCAGCTCCGGGTGGTGCGTGCCGTTGGCCAGGCGGGGCCAGCCGTCCGCCCATTCGATTTTTTGCAGGGCAGTTTCACGCCCCAGCGTGCAGTTCCCGCGCTCTGTCAGGGGGCGGGCGCAGATGTGGGTGATGTACCACTCGCCGCCGATCTCGACAAAACAGGCGTGACCGCTTTTTTGCAGCGGGTTGACGGCATCGTCCCGCGCGGTCAGCAGCGGGAAATAGGGCGAATCCTCCCACGGGCCGTCCAGCGTTCTGGCGCGCGCGACTGTGGCGGCGTGCAGGTAGCCCGTGCCGCCCGCCGCGCAGAGCAGGTAATACCAGCCGTCCTTTTTAAGAATCTGCGGTCCCTCGCAGACGCCTAACGATGTGCCGCGGTAGAAGTGCCTGCGCGCACCCACCAGCTGCCGTGTGACGGGGTCAAACTCCTGAATGACTGTCCCCGCAAAGCCGGGGTTTTCCAGCCGCCAGTCAAACAGCATATTCAAAAAATAGTGGTGCCCGTCATCATCGTGAAAAAGCGCCGGGTCGAAGCCGCTGGCGGTCACCAAGGTCGGCGCACTCCACGGACCGGTGATTTTTGGCGCAGTGACGACATAGTTCAGGGTATCTTTGAAGGCGGTCGCGCTTTTTACATCGGTATAAACCAGCCAGAACAGCCCGTCCGCGTAGGAGAGATGCGGCGCCCACAGGCTGCCGGAGTTGTAGTTGCCAAGCAGCTCACTGGGGACCATATCGCGCCGGGCGATGGGCGCAGCCACCCACTGCCAGTTGACAAGATCCTTCGAGTGGTAAATCTCAATGCCGGGCCACCACTCAAAAGTGGACGTAGCAATGTAGTAATCTTCGCCCACATGCAGGGCGCTGGCATCGGGCGCAAAGCCGGGCAGAATGGGATTCTGAATCGTATGCATCTCAATCCTCATTTTCCAAGATAAAGGTGGCGGCGTCAAAATCGGTAAGCCCGTGTACGGTCAGTTGGCCGTCAAGGTGCGTCACCGTCAGACCATCCCGCATAAACTGCGCGGCGATTTTGCCGCCCACCGGCAGGGTGACGGCTTCGGGCGCTGCGCCGAAGGTATGTACAACGACAAGCGTCTGCGTTTTGCCGCGCCGCACGACCGCCTGCCAGCCCTTGGGTGCGCGGTAGCTGACGATGCGGGAACCAAACCGCTGGCTGACGCCGTGGTCTATGATGGAGGCCGCCTTGCCGTAAAATGCCGTGCCTTCGTCCATAACAGTCCACTGCGCTGCCGAGAGGGCGTCCGGCTCGCCGGAAAAGCAGAGCCGCCCCAAAAGCCCGCTGCAGATTTGGTAGTACAGCTTTTGCAGCGGCTGCCCCGCCTTGACCACCGCCCAGATCTGGCTCTGGCGCGGCAGGATCATGCGGTGCATATTGGCGGCAATGATGGGGATCTCATCGCACTCGTGCGCATCGGAAAAGCTGGCCATACAGGCAAGCTCCAAGAAGCTGTGGCAGAGCCGATGTCCGCCCGATGCACAAAGCTCCAGCACCAAGTCGGGCAGCTCGCGGCGGATGCGGGCAAAAAAATGCTGACTTGCCAGAATCTGCTCATACAGCCCTTCGCCCAGACTTTCCGCACCGTCACAGCCAAGGCCGATGGTTTCGTTGTAATCGACCTTCATGTAGTCAATGCCGTTGGAACGCAGAAAATCAATGACCCTGTGCGCCAGATACTCCTGCACCTCGGGCTTGCGCATATCCCAGAAGCGGCGGTCGCCTGCCGTGATGGGAATGCCGCCGCGGGTCAGCAGCCATTCTGTCTTGTTAAAGCAGTCCGGCTCATCGCGGCCCGCCATTTCAAACTCAAACCAGATGCCGGCCTTCATCCCGGCGTTGTGAATCGCGTCCACGACATACTTCAGACCGTGCGGGAACGCCCTGCGGCTCAGCTCCCACCTGCCCAATTTGGCTGCCGCCTCAAAGGCGTCATCATCGTACCAGCCCGCGTCAATGACGTAATAGCCTAAGTTTTTGCCTTTCAGCGCACGGATATGGCGCAGGACGGTTTCCTCGGTAGGCTTGCCCCATGTGGAGCAGAATTCGTTGAACAGCACAGGCAGGGTCTTTTCAGATGCGGGCAAAAGCGGCTCGATGGCGCGGCGGGTGTTTTCTGCCAGCACCTGCGCCGCCGTATCCACACCGCCGCGCACGGCGGTCAGCACCGCCTTGGGCGCGGTGAAGCACGCGCCGGGGGCAAGGGTCTTGCACCAAGCACCGAACTCCCGGTCTGCCAGCCCGCCCGACAGGGACAGCCCGAAATCCTGCCGATACAGCTCCATCTGCCAGCTACTGCCCTGCGTGGTGGCGGCGGCCCATGTCACGCCGTGGGCGGTGTCCTCCACCGCGCAGAACGGCACAAAGCCACGCACGGGAAAGCTGCCCACACTGCCGAACCGCACGCTGTTGGCGGAGTAGCACTTCCAGCTCGGCTCCAGCTGCAGATCCTCGGCAGCTTCGGTCACCAAGCGCCCCTCGGCGCTCCATGTTGAACGCAGACGGTGGATCTTCAGGGTTTCGGGCGCAAGCCCTTCCGAAAACGGCGACAGACTGCCCAGCGTAAAGCTCGACAGCATCTCCAGCGTGTGGGCTTCGCTGCCGGTATTTTCCACACTCGTCACGACCTCCGCAGCAGGGTTGTCGGCGTAGAGGGTCAGTGTGTGGGTGTAGGCAAGGCCGCGCGGGTCGGTCAGCTTTGTCACAACGACTGTTTTATCGGCAGATTTTTGTGCAGTCTGCCCGGTATACCGCATGGCTTTTACGGTGGGGCTGTTGCGCATTGTGCGCCCGCCGCTGAAAGATGCCGGGGCATCGTCCTCGGTCAGCTTGGCTTGAATGAGTGGCTCGGCGGCGCAGTCGGTGCGGGCAATGCCGCCCTCGCCGCCCGCAGGCACAAGCAGCAGCTCGACAACATCCCCTTCGCGGTGATAGACGGCGGTCAGTCCACCCATAGAAATGCTGTTGATAATCTTACGCATAACAGGATTCACCTCGTATAAATTCATTGGGTGTCAGGTTGTGCCGTGGACAAAAACCACCGCCCACGGTGCCAAGGGAAGTGTCGTGTGCAGGCATCCGTTTTCATCTGCCTGCAGCGTGGTTACGGCGCACGCTTCGGCGCAGGTGCGCAGCTGCTTTGTCTGTTCAACAGTCAGGTTGCCCGGGCAGCCCATGGCGTGCCACAGGGTCATGGCATCGCCGTGGTCGGCGTCCAGCGTTTCGACCGTCAGCGTTGCATGAGGCTGCAGGCCGGAAAGCTGTAATTCCAGCAGACCGGCTGTGCCGTGCTGCAAGACAGCGCGTGCCGCCGCGTGATCCGGGTAGGCGCACATTTCCACGGCTTTTTTGTACTCCGGCGGATAATTCCATGCCATCAGCCGCAGGCTGTCCCCTTGCGCCGTCGCCAGAAAATCCGTGCCCTGCGCCAGCAGGCGGTTTCCCAAACGGTGCAGCATACGGTAGACATGGTAGGTCGGTTTGGGAATGCCGTTGAAGTTCACCAGTCCGAAGCCGCCGTGATATGCGTCATGGCCGCCGCCCAACTCCTCGAAAATATCACTGAATGTCCAGTAGGACAAACCGTTGACCTGCCCATTGACCGAAGTCGCAGCGTCAGCTACATAGCAGGCGGCGGGCAGTTCGTCGTGGCTGCAATCGCGGCTGGACGGCGAACTGCTCCATTCCGTCAGCCAGAGTTCGGCATCGGGATAGGCGCTTTCCGCAATCATGCGGCGCAGCCACGCAACATCTTCCCGCAGGCTTTCGCGCTTGCGGGTTCTCTTGCAGGTGTTGCCGTAACCGTCCAAGGCCCAGTCGGTGGGATAAGGGTGTGCCGAAACAAAATCCACCGGCAGGTGATTCTGCGC
Source organism: uncultured Subdoligranulum sp. (assembly GCF_937890665.1). Next base: position 14,142 of record NZ_CALADU010000218.1, on the reverse strand, counting down.
ACAGTAATCCAGAAATTCCCGCACCCAGACGCCGTGCCACGGCAGGGCGTCAATGTCATCAACAAAGGCGGTTTTCTGCGCGGTTATATCCTCGGTTTCCCCGTCAAAACGGCTGTCCGGCACAAAATTGCTGGTGGCCGGTCCGCCAACCCGCAAAGCTGTGTCAACACCCTTGATGGCCTGCACACTGGCCTTGTACAGGGCAAAATATTGGCTGCGGGTGCCGTTCCAGAAAGCATGCAGGTCAGCTTCATTCCAGATCTCAAAGTACCACTTGCGGACTTCCTCCGAGCCGTAGCGCTCCAGCCAGTGGCGGCACAGTGCGGCCAGTAAATCCGCCCATTGCCGCAGGTCGGCGGGCGGATCCACGCGGCCCTGCCACCAGAATTGTGTCTGTGTGCCGCTTGCCAGTTCCGCCGGGCAGAAGCCAAACTCCACAAACGGGCGGATTCTGATGGAAAGCAGGAAGTCAAACAGGCTGTCGATGTACTGCCAGCTGTAGCATAGTTCACCGGCATCGTTGCGCCAGACAACATGCATATCGTCGGTCAAAAGACCGTGAAAGCGGATATAGCGGAATCCGCAGTCCTGCACCGCGCGGCGGAGCTGCTGCTGCCAGTCTGCGCGCAATCCCTCGCAGGCGCGGCCCGCTCCCACGCAGGACGAAAAATTATGGGTAAAAGGCTGCCCCGGCTGTGCCGCATTCACGGTGGTTTTGATTGTGTACATGGTACGATTCCCCCATTACCACAGATAAATCTCGTCCCCGGTCAGCTTGAGCAGGGCCTCATAGAAATAGTAATCGCCGTAGGTAAAGTTGATGTTATGCTCCTTGCCGTGGTAGTCGGCGCTGCAATATTGCAGGTAGCCGTCACGGCTTTCGTCCCAGTCGGCGGTATCGTCCAGCGCGTGCAGCATTTTCAGCGCGGGGGTCAGGTATGCGTCCTTTTTGCCGGGAACAAGCTGCGCCAGCTCAAGCAGGCCGCAGGCGGCCACGGCGGCGGCAATGTCATCATAGTAAGCAGGTTCGGCAGGCTGGCAGAAGTCCACCGGGATGCGCCCGTCTGCGGGGATATGCGCAATAAAATACTCCGCCACCTTTTGCGCCATCGCAAGATAGCGCACCGCACCGGTGTGCTTGTAGCTCATCACAAAGCCGTAGAGCGCCCAGGTCTGCCCGCGCGTCCAGCTGGAGCCCTGCGCGTAGCCCTGCCCGCCGTAATCGCGGACAAATGCGCCGGTTTCGGGGTCAAACTGCACGATATGGCGCACACTGCCGTCTGCACGGATAAAGTTTGCCGCCACGGTATCGGCGTGGGTCATCGCAATTTTGGCAAAACGCGGGTCCTTGGTTTCCTCGCTCGCCCAATACAAAAGCGGAATATTGAACAAACAGTCGATGATCGCCCAGCCGCGGGTATCGGTGTCCGGGTCGGGGAAATCGTTCCACGCGCGGATATACCCCGCCGGGTTGAACCGCCCGGCCAGCAACTGGGCGGCGTGCAGACCGCGGCGGCGGGCATCGGCATCGCCGGTCAGGCGGTAGTCCGCCACGGCGCTGGGCAGCCACATAAAGCCGACATCATGGTGCAGGCCGTAGTAGCACGAAAAGCACTCGTCGAGCGTGCGCTCGGTAAAGCGGGCAATCTCGGCATAGCGGTCATCATGGGTCGCGTGGTAGGCCTGCCACAGCATCCCCGCCCAAAAGCCGTTGGTCCACCAGCAGATGCCGTCGGCGTCATCGCGGTCCCCCTCAAATATTTTGTTGTTGTGTACACCGTCCACCGCGCGGTTGGGGATTTTCTCGGCGCTGCGCTCCCGCACGGCGCGCAGCTTGTGCTCAAAGCGTGCCGCCGTGGTGCTTGCCCAGTTCTTTTCGGATGTGTTCAGATTCAGCATGGTGATTCTCCTTCTATAATCAGTAATGCGTCCCGATAACAGGGAGCCTGTTCCAAATGTAAGACCCCAGCCTTGTACAGGCAGTGTGCCGGCAGTGTTTTTCGGGTTTCCAAATCTATAAAGTATATTTTTTGCACAGAAAGGGTATCTGCCAGTGGTAGCGGTGCCGCTGTGGGCAGATACAGCACGGTGCGCACACCGCTGCGGGCGGTGGGAATCTCCTCTCGGTAGGCAAGCAGCACCTCCGGGCAGGGGGTAAAATCCCATCTGCCCCAATCCTCACATAGTCGCCGGGCAAATGCGAAATCCTCTGCGCCGGGCAGCCCCAAAGCGTCCGTGCAAAGGGGGGCCTGCAAAAATCCCTCGCCGCTGACGGGATTTTCCGGCATATCGGGCTTATACCAGTTCCAGACGCCGTGGGCGCCGTAGGTGATGCCCGCACAAGCACCCGAAAGCAGACTTGTCCAAAGGATACGGCGGCAGTCCTCCCGCCGATGGCGTCCGTAGGCCAGACGGCTGTAGCCCATCTGCTCATAGCATGGCTCGCTGTTCAGCACCGGTTTTTGCGGAATCCGGGCACGGAAGCTTTCCGCCAGCGTCCGCGCCGTGTACTGGTAGGTCGGGTTGTGACCGGACTGATAAAGGTAGAGCGCAGCGTAATCAGCCAGTTCCTGCGGCAGCGCATCGCTCCAGCCCTTGAGGTGGTAAGCCAACGGCGCATCCGGTGCAAATTTCTGCACCAGCCGTGTGACCCACAGATACCGCTGCAGCGTCTGCTCGGTTTCAAAATCCGCATCCCCGCTGATCAAAAACACCGGGTCATAGGCAGAAAAGGTCTCGCAGATCTTTTTTACGACCGGTTCAACCATGGCTGCGGGCAGTATATTCTCCGGGTGCTTTGCGGCAGCCCATGTACCGGGAACATAATTGCACCACTGCACCGCAACGGCCAAGGTGATGCCGTAGTGTGCGGCAAGGGCTGCCATACGCCCGGCACGGGCAAAATAGGCTTTGTTCAAGGTGCCGTCATAGTTAAAATGCAAGCCGTCCTGTGTGGGAAACGGATACAGTCCCAGTGTGCTGCCGCAGCGGTCCCACTGAGGCAGTGCGTTGACCTGCACAACATTGAAGCCCTGTGCCGCACGCTTTATAATATAATCCTGCCATTCGGCGTCGGTCATATTGGTAAATGCACTCCAGCAGGTGTCCCCCAGCCAGAAGAAGGGAAGGCTGCCCCGTTTCAGTACGCGGTCATCCGGTGTGATTTTTGCCATACATTGTTTTCCCTCCTTTTCTGATTCTATCTTACAGGTTTACACCTCTATAAATAAGGCGGAAATTTAAGCGGAATGTGGGCAATTTAAAGGTCGTTCGGCTTTGTGGTACACAAAAAAGCCACACAGAAGGCAATGTGCTGCAAACTGCCCTTGCGCGATTGTGCAAAATGCACTATACCGGCTTTTGGTGTGGGGAAATTTTAGCAGAACAAGTTAAAAACACCCACTTTGCTCTAAAAAAACCGCCTGTTTTTACCGCTTGCCATCCTGTACAATATAGACAACGAAAGGGACAACGCCCCCGATGAAAAAGACCAAAAGACGAAAAGGAGAAAACACCATGAAAAAAGCATTGTCTGCTGCCATAGCCGCCGGTATGACCGCCGTTATGCTGGCCGGCTGCGGCACCTCCGCATCCTCTGCCGCGGAGAGCACCGCCCCTGCCGAGAGCACCTCTGCCGCCGCCTCCACCGAGGCCGCCGCGGAAAGCGTTGTCTCCGCCCCCACTGAGCTGAGCTTTGTCTTTGCCGACGGTGACGACAACTTCAAGACCGAGATAAACAAGATCGTTGACAACTTTAACGCTGCCAACCCCGACATCACCATCACGATCGAGCCGGGCGACGGCGGCTCCTACAGCGAGTTCCTGAAAACCAAGGACAGCGTCGGTGAGTTCCCCGATATGATGGAGATGCGCGACACCGCCATGTATGTCCGCGCCGGCAAGGTCGCCCCCCTGAGCGATGATATCAAGGCGCTGTTCACCTCCACCGTGGAGTTTGACGGTGTTACTTACACCGCGCCCATGTCCGGTGCCAACACCATGGGCATCATGTACAACAAGCAGTACTTTGCCGACAATGGTCTCGAGATCCCCAAGACCTGGGACGAGTTCATCACCCTCTGCCAGACCATCAAGGATAAGGGCGATATGTCCCCGCTGGTTGTCGGCGGCAGCGATGTCTGGCACATCGGCTTCCTGTATGACCTGTGCTACGCCAACAACGTTCTGGAGAGCGACCCCGACTTTATCGAGGAGTGCTACAAGGGCGAGAAAGACTTCTCTGACGCCAACTTCCAGAAGGCCGTCACCGATCTGGCTGAGGTGCTGAGCTTCGCACAGGACGGCTGGGCTTCCACCCCCGATGCACAGATCACCACCTTCTTTGTCAACGAAATGTCTGCCATGATGTTCTCCGGCACGCATATGTTCGGCCAGATCAACGAGGCTGCCCCCGACTTTGAGTACGGCTGGTTTGCCGTGCCCGACCGCGACGGCAAGGTCAACCTGCTGGGCGGCGGCACTGCCGGCGGCTGGGCGCTGAGCGCTGAGGCCGCCAAGGACCCCGACAAGCAGGCTGCGTTCGACGCCTTCTGCAAGTATTTCTTCAGCAGCGATGTCTACGGCGAGTACTGCGAGCAGATGGCAGCCATCCCCACCACCGTGGAGACCCCGAAGATGAACAGCAGCGAGCAGTTCCAGGCCGTTCTGGATGCCCTGTCCACCGCTGATTACACCCACCTGATGTGGAACCAGGAAGTCGGCAACCGTGAGCTGCCCCCGGACTTCCGTAACTTCACCTACAAGACCTGCATTGAAGTCGCTCAGGGTTCCCGCGATATTGATTCTGCTTCCGCCGAGCTGCAGAAGACCTGGAATGTCGCGCTCCAGAGCTTTAACCCCACCACCGGTCTCGGTGTAGAATAAGGGGCAACAGGCGCAATGATACCGGGGCGCACTTGCCAATGGGCGGTGCGCCCTTTCTGCGCCCAAAATCCGCAACCACCCTTTGAAACGGAGGGACAGCGCCATGCTGCAGAAGAAAAGAAAGTTTGATACAACGGCGTTTTTGTTCATTGCGCCTGCGTTCATCCTGTTTACGGTGTTCTTGATCGTGCCAACGATATCCAGTTTTTATTACAGCTTTACCTCGTGGGACGGCATCAACCCCAACATCAAATTTATCGGCTTTGACAACTACAAAGAGATTTTTACCAACGCCCGCTTCGGCAACGCACTGAAAAACACCGCTCTGCTCACCGTTGTGATCTCGATCTGTGAGAACGCTCTTGCGCTGGGTCTGGCGCTGCTGGTCGATAATGTCGTCAAGGGCAAAAACCTGTTCCGCGCCATCTTTTACCTGCCGGTCATTCTTTCGGGCATTGTTTCCGGCTTTATCTGGAAAATCATGTACAACTACAACTTCGGCCCCGTCAACAAGGTGCTGGATATGCTGGGGCTTGCCGCCCTCAAGCAGGATTGGCTGGGCAACGCCGACATCGCCATCTGGGCGGTGGCTGTGGTTATGATCTGGAAGGGTGCCGGCTACTACATGATCATCTATCTGGCAGCCCTGCAGGGCGTGCCGCAGGATGTGCAGGAGGCCGCCACCATCGACGGTGCCAGCGCTTTGCAGCGGTTCCGCTTTATCACGCTGCCGCTGATCTCCGGCTCCTTCACCATCTGCTTTACACTGTCGCTGATCAATGGTCTGAAGGTCTTTGACCAGATCGCCGTTATGACGGACGGCGGCCCCGGCTTTGCGACAGAGACCATCGTCTACCTGCTGTATAAGTCCGGCTTTGGCGAGGGCCGTCAGGGCTACGGCACAGCGGTCGGCGTGGTGCTGCTGTTCATCATTCTGATCCTGAACAACATCCAGTCCGCAATTCTTCGCAAACGGGAGGTGCAGCTGTAATGGCAACGCAAACTGTACAGGCAACAAACACCGCGCCTAAGAAAAAAATCAAAATTGCCCCCATCGCCTGCTTTATCGTCACGGTCATTCTGGCTGTCCTGTTCATCTACCCGGTCTATTTCGCCGTTATCTCCGCCTTTAAGAGCAACGGCGAGATTTTGAAAGCGCCCCTTGCCTTCCCCACCGAGCTGTATCTGCAGAACTTTAAGGACCTGTTTGCCAAGACCGACTTCTTCACCGCCATCTGGCACACGGTATTTTTGACCGTTGTCAGTGAGGTGCTGATCATTCTGGTCGTGCCGCTGTCCGCCTACGCCATTGAGCGCCACAAGAGCAAGACCACCAAGTTTATCTATGCCTACTTTACCGCCGGTATGATGATCCCCTTCCACCTGTATATGTTCCCGCTGTTCAAGGAGATGAAGTTATTCCATATCTACGGCACGCTGTGGGGTCCCGTCATCTGCTACATTGCCGGCTCTGTCGCCTTCGGTACGCTGCTGTACACCAGCTTTTTGAAGGGCGTTCCCATCGACATCGAGGAGGCCGCCAAGATCGACGGCTGCACCGAGTTCAAGGCATTCTGGCGCGTGGTGTTCCCCCTGCTGGGACCCTGCACCGCCTCGCTGGTCGTGCTGAACGGTCTGGGCATCTGGAACGACTTCCTGATGCCGTATCTGGCACTGCCCTCCGACCAGGCCAAGACGATTACGGTTGCCGTTTACTCCTTTGTCGGTCAGTATACCGCCCGCTGGGATATCGTTTTTGCCGGTACGCTGATCTCCCTTGTGCCTGCGCTGATCATCTATGTCAGCCTGCAGAAATATTTTGTCAAGGGCATTATGTCCGGCGCTGCGAAGGGCTGATTTTTATCCCGCAATATGCTAAAATTGGGTGTGGGCACTGCGCCCACACCCAATTTTGCTGCATCGTGAGGTTTTGTTATGGATACGCCGCACCGTCCGCACCGCGTCAGTTTGTTTGCCAAGTTCACAGCCGTTATCCTGCTGCTGGGCATTGTGCCCATCGTGCTGCTGGTCACCGTGCTGCAAAGCCGTATGCTGACCGAGTACCGCGCCAGTCTGGAGGACGCCTATCAGGATGCGATCGCCTACTCGGCCTATTCTATCCGCGTTCGGTTGGATACCTATACAGACCTGTCGAAATTCTGCTATTACTACAACTATTCCTCTCAGGGGGATTTTTCTTACGACTACGACAATTACGACAACCTGCGCAAAATCCTGTCCGGTGAGGTTTTTGCCGACGCGGACAATGCCGCTGACAGCATCCGCCACGAAATGGGGCTGTTTTTGCACTATCTGAATATGACGGACGCCAATATTGAGGCCTCCCACTTTATCTATGCCCCGGCGGGCGCAGCCAAGGCGGTCAGCTACCAGCTGGGAAACTACAACAACTCCCTGTTTGACAGTGAGGCGTATCTGCAGGCGGTGGATTTTGAGCATTGGGACACCGAAAGCCGCAAAATGGGGCTTGTGCCCACCCACGCGCTGGATTACATCGGCTTTCGCGGCTCGCGCACGCCGTATGTCTTTACCGTTGGGCGCAACTATTACGACATTACCGGCGCAGTCGGGCATGAAAAATACTTGGGTACGCTCTTTCTGGACCTGCGCACCGATGTGTTTGACCGGCTGTTTGCCACGCTGAACCTGACCGGCGGCGGCATCGTCTATGTCACGGACGAGGCCGGGCACTGCTATTTTTCCTCCGACACGGCGCTTGTGGGTGAAACGCTGGATGTGACGGCGGAAGCACCGGACGGCACGATGCTCTTGTCCGAGCCGATCCCCGAATACGGGCTGACCGTTTGGTGCAGCCAGAGCCGCACCCCCATCGAAACGCAGATACAGGCGATGCAGCGGGCTGTGTGGCTGGTGGTCGCGCTGGCTGTGGCCGCGCTTGTCATCGGCTCGATGTTTTTCTCCCGCAAGCTGACCCAGCCCATCCGCACCATTATGCAGCACATGGGCGAGGTCGAGTCCGGTGATTTTACCGGGCGCATCCCTGTGACCGGCAACGATGAGCTGAGCGACCTGACCGAGCGCTTCAACCAGATGAGCGCTGAGCTGGACACCTATACAAAACAAGTGTATCTGTCTAAAATCAAGCAGACCGAGGCGGAGCTGAACGCGCTGAAAAGCCAGATCTACCCTCACTTTTTGTACAACACGCTGGAGGTCATCCGTATGACCGCTGTCGGGCGCAACGACCCGATGGTGGCCGATATGATCGAGGCGCTGAGCGACCAGATACGTTACGTCATCGGCACGGTCAACGACCTTGTGCCGCTGGGGCGTGAGGTGGATATTTTAACCAAATACGTTTACCTGCTCAACTGCCGGTTCAGCAACAAGGTCAGCTTCTCCTACGCCTGCGCCCATCTGGAAAACCAACTCATTCCCAAGTTGATTTTACAGCCTATCGTGGAAAATGCCTTTGTCCACGGCATCAAGCCGATGGACGGGCCGGGGCATATCCAATTGACCGCGGAAAAGCAGGAAAACTGCATTACGCTGACGGTCATGGACAACGGCGTCGGCATGGACGAGGACGCGCTGAACAGACTGTACACCCTGCTGGACAGCGACCAGCCCGGCCATAAAGAAAATTACGAGTGGGCGAGCATCGGACTGAAAAATGTCCATGACCGACTGCGCTACCTTTACGGCAGCGACTACGGCATTACGCTGTACAGCACACCCGGCGTGGGAACAGTCGTCACGGCCACCATCCCCGCAGACCTGCAAAATCTTGCACAGGAGGAACCGCTATGCTGAAAATGCTCATTGCCGACGATGAGCCGGTCATCATCCGCGGCTTACAGATGCTGATCGACTGGGCGCAGCTGGGCATTGAGATCTGCGCCACCTGCGAAAACGGTACCGACGCCCTGCGGGAGATCTTTGCCCAAAGCCCGGATCTGGCACTGCTGGACATCTCGATGCCCGGCAAGACCGGCATTGAAATTTTAAAGGCGCTGCACACCGCCCAAAGCCGCACCAAGGTCATCTTCATCAGCGGGTTTCAGGATTTTTCCTACGCGCACGATGCCCTCAGCTACGGTGCGGTGGACTATCTGTTAAAGCCTGTCAAAAAGGATGACCTGCTGCGCGCCGTGGAAAAATGCCTGCCGGTGCAGCCGGATCACAGCGCCCCGGCCTCGCCCTCCGACACGGGCAGCTACTCCGATGCGTTTGGCCGGGTGGCCGAGATGGAGCCGACCAGCTATATTTTGACGGCCGTTCAGCCGCTGGGGCTGACCGCCAGAAACGCCATGGAACGCCAGCTGATCGAGTTTTCAATCTTCGGCCAGCTGGATACTCTCTGCCGTCAGACCGGGCAGGGGACAGCATTCCAGAAAAAAGGGCAGTGCTATCTGCTGCTGGTCAACATGACGCAGGCGCAGGCAACCGGCTGGCTGCACGAGGCGCAGGCCCTGCTGGAGCAGCGCACCCGGTGCAAGGTCGGCTTTGTGTGCAGCCCCGCTACCGCCGAGATGAGCGTCGTGCCAACCTTTACCGCCCCCTGCCGCGATGCCTGCCGCTGGTTCTATTTTGCCGACCGCTTACCGGATACCGTGCTTGCGATGGATGCACCGCTGTTTGGCGAGGCCCCCGCCGACACCGCCACCCTGCATCCGCTGCAGGAGGCCGTGGCTGCCAGCTTTGTCGAGACGGACCGGGAGGTTTTCAACCGTGCGGTGGAAAACCTGCTGGCCGCTGTTCCGCCCATCACCGATGGCCGCGCCGATGCGGCTGTCTACCACCTGCTTGTCTGCCGGCGCATGGTGCAGGCGCGGCTGGAACGCTCCGGCGTGCAGTGCGCGGGCGGCAGCAGCGACCTGCTGGATGCCGCGCGCGAGACCGCCGATTACCCGGCGCTGGAAGCACTGTTCAAAAAATCGCTGGAGGAGCTGTACGGCCAGATGGCCGGGCAGGTCAAGAAAAATGAACATAAGGATATGCAAAGGGTGACCGATTATATCGCCGCGCACTACCGCGAGAACCTGACGCTGGAGGTGCTGGCAAAGCATATCCATATGAATCCGTTCTATTTCAGCAGCTATTTTAAAAAGCAGCTGGGGCAGAATTTCAAGGATTACCTGAACCGTGTGCGGATGGAGCATGCGCTGGAGCTGCTGCTGAACAGCGATAAGCGCAGCTACGAGATTGCCGAGGAGGTCGGCTTCAAGGACTACCGCTATTTTAACGAGGTGTTCAGCCGCTATTACGGCAAGACCCCTGCGGCCTACCGCAAGAGCTTTAAGGAGCAAAGCAATGGATAACGAGCGCATACAGTGGGCAGCCCAGATGCTGGCCCTGCTGGAACCGTTGAAAAGCCGCCTGACACCGGGCGGCAGCGGCTTTGCCTTGGGCGCAACCGCCGCCCATTACGAAACCGCGACCATCCCGATGGAGGCATTCAGCCGTCCGCTGTGGGCACTGGTGCCGTTCTGGGCGGGCGGCGGTCATGATGCCGCGTGGGAAGAAATCTACCGCCGCGGTCTTGTCTCCGGCACGACCCCCGGCGGGCCGGGGTATTGGGGCAGCTGCCGCGACCTTGACCAGAAATTTGTCGAGATGGCGGCAATCGCCTACGGTCTGCTGCTGACCCCCGATGTGCTGTGGGACCCGCTGACCGACACCGAACGCGAAAATCTGGCAAAGTGGCTCGACAATATCAACCACTATGAGTGCAGCCACAGCAACTGGCAGTTCTTTTGCATTCTGGTCAACTGCGCACTGAAAAAGCGCGGTATGCCGTATAATAGGGAACGGCTGGAATTGGGGCTGGCCCGCATCGACAGCTATTATGACACCCACGGCTGGTACCTTGACGGCAAGGGCGGCATGAAGGACTACTATAACGGCTTTGCCATCGTATTTTACTCGCTGCTCTACGCCATGACGATGCAGCAGGATGACCCTGCGCGGTGCGAAAAATTCCGCGCCCGCGCCTGCAAGTTTGCGCAGGATTTTATCTACTGGTTCGATGAAAACGGCGCGGCGGTCGCCTATGGCCGCAGCCAGACCTACCGCTTTGCGCAGGCGGCATTTTTCTCGCTGTGCGCGGCGGCGGAGCTGCCGGTGTTCACGCCGGGCGTGATAAAAGGCATTGTCACGCGGCATCTCGACTGGTGGGCGGCGCAGCCCATCACCGATAACGGCGGTGTGCTGACCATCGGCTACGCCTACCCGAATCTGATGATGTCGGAAAACTACAACGCCCCCGGCTCCCCCTACTGGTGCATGAAGGCGTTTGCGTTTCTGATGCTGCCCGCGGAGCATCCCTTCTGGCAAACCCCGGCGGAGCCGCTGCCCAAGCTGGACGCCGTGCGCCCGCTGCCCGGGGCCGAGATGCTGGCCCAGCGGGTGAACGGCATGGCGGTGCTGTACCCGGCGGCACTGCGGGTGAAACACCCGTTCCCCCAGATGGAGGAAAAGTACGCAAAGCTTGCCTACTGCTCACGCTATGCGTTCAGTGCTGCGCGCAGCCAGCGCACGCTGGAGGAGGCCGCGCCGGATTCGGTGCTGAGCTTCCGGTATCTCGGGCATATCTTTGTCAAGGCCGCGCCGGAGTCGTGGGAAATGACGGAGAACGGGACCCGCGCCGTCTGGTCGCCGCTGCCCGGCGTGCAGGTCGTGACGGAGATTGCTTTGTGCGACGGCGGGCATCTCCGCCGCCATACGGTTACGAGCGAAATCGCCTGCGAGGCGTTCGATGCCGGGTTTGCCATCCCCGATGACTGCCCCGGCGCAGCACACAGCTGCACCGCCACCGTTGCCCGCGCGGAACATCCCGGCGGCTTCTGTGCGGCAGAGGACCTGACCGGCCGCGGCACGCCGCTGGTTTTGGAACCCGTGCCCAACACGAGCCTGCAGTACCCCCGCACGGTCATCCCGATGGTACAGTATGCGATCCACCCCGGCACAACCGTGCTGGAAACGAAAGTGACATTTGCCTGAGGAGAGCAAGATGAAGGATATTTTCGATCCCCGCAGCTACGGGGCTGCGGCTGACGGCCGCACCAAGGACACAGCTGCGGTGCAGGCGGCGATAGATGCTGCCGCCGCGCAGGGCGGCACGGTGCGGCTGGCAGGCGGTACATTTGTCTGCGGTACGCTGTACCTGAAAAGCAATGTGGCGCTGGAAATCACCAACAGCGCCACCCTGCTGGCCAGCCCCGATATTGCCGACTATGGCACCGATACCCACCACAACCGCTACCGCAACGAGCCGGAGCTGGACCGCTGCTTTCTGTTTGCCCAAGATGCCGAAAATGTCACAATTTGCGGCAGCGGCGTCATTGACGGCAATGCCGCCGCGTTCCCCAACGCAGGCAGCATCTACCGCCCCATGCTGCTGCGGGTGCTACGCTGCCGCAATGTCCGCGTACAGAACCTGCGGCTGCTGAATGCTGCCGCGTGGACAACGGCATTTCTGGACAGCGATTTCATTTGGGCAACCGACCTGCACATTGAAAACCACCGGAACTACAACGGTGACGGTCTGGATTTTGACGGCTGCCGCCATGTCTGGGTGCGCGGCTGCTATATCGACGGCACTGACGATAACCTCTGCCTGCAATCCAGCGGTCTGCCCGTGCAGGATGTGCATATTTCCGACTGCGCATTTACCTCAGTCTGCGCGGGCATCCGCATCGGGTTAAAGTCCATCGGCGGGATTTCCGGCGTGGTTATCTCCAACTGCACGATGCGCAATGTCTGGCGCGAGGGAATCAAGCTGGAATGCACCGAGGGCGGGAGCATTACCGATATTCTGGTGGAGAATGTCACCATGCACAATGTCCGGCGCCCGATTTTTGCAATTTTGAACAACCGCTACCGCCCGGACGATTTAGGCAGCAGTGTAGAGCTGGACCACATACCGCCCATCGGCACCATGGCCCGGCTGCGCTTTGTGGGCATCACAGCTGTAGATGATGAGGAAATGGCCCACGCCCAGCGCCGCTTTGACAATGACATCATGGGCGAGCCGAGGTTCGGCGGCTGCCGCCTTGATGCCAACGCCGCTCACATGATAGAGGATGTGACGATCCGGGACTTCTGGTATACAGCCTTCGGCGGCGTGAAGCTGACCGATTTGCCAAGCGCCCCTTACCCGGGGGTTCCCGACCGCCTGCAAGCTCCCACCGCCCCCGGAAGCGAGAACTATTATCCAAATTGGAGCCGCACTACCCATTTAGATGCCCGCTATGTGCGGGGGCTTACGCTGGAAAATCTGCACTTCATCACTTTGCACTCTGACGAGAGACCTAAGATGCTGACAGAGGGTCCTACGATTATGTTATAATTATACAGCTTCAGCAGTAGATGGTGCAATCGTAAGTTGTACTCTCAGGTGTTAAGTTGTACGCATCACGGCAAGATTCCAGTGGAAAAAATCCGTTTTTTGTAGTTTTACGGATAGGATACGATAGTATCTTAGTATTTTATTTATTTAGTATTTATTTGTGCAAGATTTACCTGTACAGGGAAATCCAGTTTAGGGAAATCCCATTATGGCAAAACAAAAAATCCCCGGAAAGCGGGGACTTTGGGGCGATATTTGGCTGGGAGGGCACCGCGCCGACGCGGTGCGAACGCGCCCAAACAGGGGCGTTTCTCGCGGCGACAGGGGCGGTGTGCGAGGATGGTGTAGAGTTGGCTTGCGTACAACTTCTTGCTAGAGAGTAAAATTTCATCATTAGTTCGTGGGGGCGTTTCCTGTGTAAGAACCCTGTGATGAGGGTATTCGTATTTCTCAATGAGACCAAAGCTGCGCATTTATTTGATTGGTGCGTATGAGAATCTGTCTTGCAGATTTGCCCCCAAAACTGCCCCCAAAAGGGTTTGGAACAGGTCAGCACCATATATCACCTTTTTGTACACATGGGACAAAATCCGTTCTGAGCCTTGGTACGCAATACCACCAAACCCAACAAAACAACACTGTAACGCACAAATTTTAGATTTCTCATAACCCGGAGGTCACAGGTTCAAGTCCTGTCCCCGCAACCACAAAGTTTCAACGCTCTTTTCTTGTGTCCCGAAAACCACTCGCTAGGCGAGTGGTTCCAAAAAAGACTTATGTCGATCATGGTGAAATAAAAACTCCCTTTGCTATAATAGGAGTGCGGTCTGCCAACTGCACAAACAAGCAAAGGGAGGTCATTCAAAGGTAGGGAGGTGCGGACAAAAAGTTGGACTGGATACACTTAAAAGGGAGATTGAAAGATG
>NZ_CALADU010000217.1 GCF_937890665.1 uncultured Subdoligranulum sp. | reverse complement strand
TACGATGTTGACTTTGCAAGCCTTGCCGAACTGCCGCCATTGTAAATTTATTATAGCATATTTGGAGACGGTTCTGTATATTTTTTTGAATATTCTCCTGTAAAACAGATAATTTTTGCAAAAATTCTGTGCAATCCGGCACGCAAAGTTCTGCCGCAGCTGACGGTGTCGGCGCCCGCAAGTCTGCCACATAATCTAGAATCGTGGTATCAATTTCATGCCCTACTGCTGAAACCACAGGTTTTCTGCAAGCTGCCGCAGCCCGTGCAATTCGCTCGCTGTTAAAGACCCAAAGATCTTCCTTGCTGCCGCCGCCGCGAGTGACAAGAATGATTTCAGGACGCGGATCGCGATCTAAAACCCGGATTCCCGCAAGGATGCTTTGCTCTGCTTCTACGCCTTGCACAGTGACCGGAGCTAACAATAAATTGACCATTGGCCATCGGCGGCCAATGACATTCTGCACATCCTGCCATGCAGCGCCCGTTTTACTGGTTACTACCCCAATGCACCGGGGCATCACTGGCAAAGGACGTTTTCGTTCCGGCGCAAAAAGCCCTTCCAGCTCCAGTTTTTTATACAACGCATCAAAGGCCATCTGTGCCGCACCGGCACCGAAGGGACGCATATAATCCACATATAACTGAAAGGCACCATCCCGTTCATAGATGGTAGCATGCCCATACGCCAGAACCAGCATTCCGTTTTGCGGTTCAAAATTCAAAAGCCGGGCTTGACTCCGGAACATGACGCCTTTGACACTGGCATTCTCATCTTTTAGCGTGAAATACAGGTGACCACTTTTATAATGACGTGTAAAGCCTGACAATTCCCCACAGACAATCAGATTCGTAAGCGGCTCACATTGCGCCAGTACGTCTCGTGCCATGCGATTGAGGGCAGTTACGTTGATAAAATCGGCCATGTCTTTGTCTCCTTGGCAGCCAAAACCGAAATTCCAATGGCGTTGTCGCTGGCATATTTGCCGGGCACAAAATGGGCGTTCGGCAGCCGATGTGTCACATAGGTGCGGATCAAATCGCTGCTCATCACACCACCTGCGAAAATCACCGGCAGCCCCGCATATTGCGCCAACGCTGCATTGGCCATACGCACCAAAGTTTCTCCGATACAAAGCAAGCAGTACTTGCAGACATACGCCTCTGAATGACCTTCTTCCAAAAGGCGTCTGCATTGGTTTTCCAAACCAGAAAGGCTACAGGTCATACCGCGCACGCTGACTTTGGGGCGAACTTTTTCTGTACATAAGGCAGCCTGCTCGCTGACATACGTACCAGCCGGAAACGGATAGCCCAACAGAACCCCCAAGCGATCCACCGCCTGTCCTGCGTATAAGTCGCTGCTGGTTCCCAACGGCGTGATTGTATCCGCTCCGTGACACAGCAGCAAGTCCGTTGTGCCGCCCGACACATGAAAGACCAATGTCGGCGCAGAAAACAGTTCCTTTTGCCCCAGCGCCAACAAAGCAGCCGCAATATGGCCCTGCTGGTGCGTAGTTTTTATAAGCGGAATCTGCCTCGCCAAAGTAAACGCTGTCGCAGCGCTAACACCGGCCAAAAAACACGGCATATAAGACCCTTCTACCGGGCGAGGCTTAGCAGAAACACCGACTGCTTCGACCTGTGTAAAGTCTACCTTGTTTGCCATTTCCGCCATCATATCCGGCAGAGCCGACGTATGATGAAACAGTGCGTCGCTTTGCCGTAAGCCAAGCTGCCCCTGTTTTACCGGCAAAAACTTTTTGCAATCACAAACAACCTCTCCGGCTTTTGTGTCAAACACAGCCAGAGAGGTTGCATAATTGCTGGTATCAATCCCCAGCGTCAACATTGCGCTTCTGCACTTTCTTCCCGTTCGCGGGCCACCGTGCCAAGCAAGCCGTTCACAAACTGATAATCGGTATCCGCACCATATTTTTTGACCAATTCAACGGCCTCGTTGATTGCGACGCCGGGCTTCTGCTCTTCACCATAAAGCATTTCTGCCAGCGCCAAACGCAAGGCTACCAAGCTAACGCGAGACACGCGATTCAGCGTCCACCCCTTTAGGTGAGCTTCGATCACTGCATCTAGCTCCGCAGCATGTTCATTCATCGCTGCCAAGAGTTGATGGGTAAACGCATCAGCTTGCGGTTGTTCTGCTTCAGACGGAAGTGTAGGCACTTCCGGTTCAAATGTAGCGGCAAACGCCGTCAAAAAGGCCGCCTCGCGAGATTCGCGGCGGGTCAGCTTTTTTCCCATACTCGGTTTCCTGTCCCTCTTTTCTTCAATCCTCTGCTTCGGGCTGTGCCAAACCAACCACCAGCACATCCACGCGAGAAACGGTAATTCCCGTCATGTTTTGGATGGTTTGTTTAACGTTTTCTTGTACTTTTTCACACAACGGCATGATTTTCTGTCCGTAGTCTGCAGTAAGTTGTACGGTCACAGCAGCAACGCCATCTTCCAGCGCAACAGTAACCGGCTTGCGCAGTCCTGTACGGCCCAACAGACCGCGTACGTTTTGGTTGTTACCGGTGGTCACTTCTGCCACGCCACCAACTTCCAAAGCCGCCAGCCGTGCAATCTTTGCCAAAACATCGGTTGAAATCTGCAAGCTGCCCCCGATGGTATTCTGCACATCCATGTTGTGTACCCTCCCGTTGCATGCAGCCTCCATAAAGGCCACTTTTTCTTATAGTATAGTTTAGTTTACCACAAAACTATACTGTTTGCAACCGATTGGGCTTGTTATTTTACTTCTACAATGGTGATGTCCTGCGCCTCCATAGCAGTGCATTGACTCATCAGCGCATCACGAATTCGTGCCACCTCTTCCGCGGTGAGGGCGTCATTTTCCGTCATAACCGTCACATTGGCTCGCTTGCCTTCCAGATTTACTACACAGTCGGCAAAACCTTTGGATTTAATGAGCGTTTCCAGCTTTGTTTCCAGTGTAATATTATTGACCTGTGTGCTAAGTTTATCGGTAAGTTCCTTCTTTTCCTCTTCGCTGACGGTGGTATCCTTCAGGGCCTCGTTTAAGGCCTCCAACGCCTCATCACGCGCCTTGCTACGGGAAAGACGCGCCTGCTCAAAAAATTCCGTGCCGGAATCTTGGCTGACACTGACCATCTGCGCTTCTCCATAATTTTTGTTGGCCGCTTGTTCTTCTTCCACCTCCGCTTCTCCCGAAGTTTCCGTGGCCGCTTCCAACGGATCCAACACAGCAGTAGTCGGCTCTGCTTGAGCGGCTGTTTCTACTGCCGTTCCTGTCTCTTCTGCCACCGTTATATCTTGCGGAGCTTCCCGCGCAAAAGACCAGTTCAAATAAACCGCAGCTCCTAGAGCCAACACCATCACAGCCGCAGTCACCGGACGGTTCTTCTGCTTTTTCGATTCGGTGTGTTTCATCTTGTTGCCCCCTTACTGTGTCGATGCCATCTTAGCGACAGTTATATGATTGGCTCCAACGCCTGTCAACGCTTCGACCAAAGCGCTGATGCGATTTTGTACCGCGGCCGTATCGCCGCCCTCGCAGACAACGGCAACGCCCAACACTTGCGGCATTTGATACGTTTCGACCAGTCCGTCCTCCGCCAACAAAACATGCTGAACACTAGTGTCTCCTTGAGAAGATGTCTCCTCGTCGGTGGCGTAGACGACTTCCTGTCCTTGCCGCAGCGTAACCATCACCTGTACGTTGCCCGCTCCCTCTATCTGTGCGATCAATTCCTCAAGCCGGTATTCCAGCTGTTGTGCATAGTCCTGTTGGCTTGCCACGGCCTCCTTTGTTGGCGTAGATTGTACTACCGCTTGCTCTTTCTTGGGAATCCATTCTGAAACCGCCAACAAGAGCAGCCCCATCACACCCATGCAAAGCAATAGATTGACTCTCTTTTTTTCATCTGCCAACAGATCGGACAGCCATTTTTTCCCCTGTATGGCGGCCGCCTTCCACACCGTTTTCCTTGTCTTCAAGTCGCTCCACCTCCTGCAACAATTTCATACGGAAGCTCTCCGCAGCTCGCCGCCAACACAGCCTGTGCACGCTCTTGATCCGAAGAACGTACCAAGTTCACATGGCAAGTGCCATCCTCAATCTGCACAGATGCCTCGATTCCCGCCTGTGCCAGTACCTGCCGTACCGCATCAGCAGAGACTGAAAGTCCAAGTTCCCGGCCATATTCGGAATATTGTTCCGTAGTTTGTTCCCCGGCGGGGGTCAAGCGGTAGAGTTCCGCCGTCAAAGCATGCCAATCCGCACCGCGCAGCATTTGTAGCCCCGCCGTTACAATATATAACGCCAACACCGCATTTATAACTGCCGTGAAGCCATTTTCAGGCCAAAAGACCCGGACCATCCCCGCAACAGTGGAAATCACACAGCATCCAAGGGCTACATGTCGAATTGTCTCCATTCCTCATCCCCCATTTCCCGCAACCAAAAGCAGCGCTGTCGAAAGGAACACCATAAAGAAGTACAGAACCAATACCGACAGGCAAAGTTTCGAGCCCTCAAAATACAGCTTACACAACTGACTACACTGTTTTTGCCCTCCTGTTGAAGCCACAATCCCGGCCCCTGCAAACGCTGCTCCATATAAAAGGCACTGGACCACAATGGGCACAAAAGCCGTTCCCAATGCCAAAAGTGCCGCCAGCGCCAAAGACCCTTTTAAAAGTTGCACAGCGGCAGCCGCCCCAGAAAGCGCCGCTGCTGCCGCATCCCCCACCACGGGTATAAAGCCTTGTAGCATGCTTTTTCCGGTTTTCAGCGCAGCGCTGTCCACCGTGCCGGCCAGCACGTTCTGCACACCCAATATGAAGCCGAAAACCAGTCCACAAAGTTTCAAGATCCACTGCATACATTTTGCAAATAGCGCTGCGGCCTCTTCAATTCCTATGTTCCCCCAAATACAGGCACATGCCGCAAAGCAAAAATAGATCTGCATCACAGGGAGCAAAACAGCCTCAATTACGGCTGCCAAAAATTCAGACATCGCAAAAAACATCCCACTATAAACAAGAGAACCTGCACTTTGTCCCCCCATAGCCGCCACGCCACTAAAAACCGGGACAAAAGCAATCAGATAATTTTGGCAGTCTTGCGCAGTAGTTACCACTTGATCAGTCAATTCCATCATTGCCTGCAAGCTCAATACGCCAAACCCTAAAACGGCTATGGAACCAATCCCCTTGCGCCAGGTTTCACCACCGGCCAAAAGTCCCAAAACACTAGCCAGCAACAGATACCCGCTCGCTTGTATACCAAAACGAATAGGTTTCTGCCAATCTTTTGTAGCTAGGTCTGCCAAGTTTTCCAAAACATTCGGCAGATTCCAGCCAGCACTTTCCTCCACAGAAGCACCGCTTTCGTTCAAAATACGTTCTATCGAAATTGGAAGGTCTTCGGCATGTGCAGAAAGGGGTTGCCCAAACAGCAACAGGACTACTGTAAATATCCCGCATAGGATTCTAGCAGTTGCTGTAAAAGTGGAAGTGCTTGCAAAAGTGCCAAAAGCCGCCCGCCCAGTTCGCAGGTCGTTGCCGCAGCCAGAAGCCCCGCCTCTCGGCAGATGTCTCCTGTCAGTTGTGCCACAAGTGCGATCCCCAGCACTCGCAGCAGACAGCCAATTCCTTGTCCCGGCAGCACCGCGTTCAGAGATTCCAGCCATTGTAAAACCGGTGAAAGCTGTTCTGCAACGCCCAACAGCAAGAGCAGAGCTGCGCAGGCCGAAGTCAAAAAAGCGTAAGCAGGTTGCTCTTTTTTTAACGTCAGATGCAAAACCGCCGCCACAAAGGCAACCGCGGCTAATTTGAATAGCAACATGGTTCCTCATCACAACTCAAACAGTGCTTTGATCAGCACAAATAGATCACTGATTTGACGGACCAACATACTCAGCACCACAATAAGGCCGGCAAGGGTCGTCATCATAGCTTGGTCCTCTCTTCCTGACCGGATCAGCAGTTGGTTTAACACCGCCACAATGATGCCTGTCGCCGCAATTTTAAAAACCAGATCAATCTCCATGGCGTTGCTCCTCTACCACAACAAAATCGCAAGCAAAATTCCGCAGCACACCCCCAATCGGGGCCACAGGCGGCGTGCAAGTTCCACCTTCGCTTTCTGTTCTACCGCAGCCGCTTCGCATAAAGTGGCCAGCCGTTGCAGCGTGGTGCAGGCAGTATCCCGGGGTTCCAGCCCCACCTGTACCAGACCTTGTTCCATTTCCTGCCGCAAGGTCGGTGAGAGCGCCACAGACAGCGGAAGCTCCGCAAGACTGCCGCAGCTTCGGATTCCCATTTCGGCAAATTCCGGGTAGATCGCTGCCCGACGCAGCAGCTCTTCTCCACTAAGAGCCTGATATCGAAGTAGTGTTTGTAAATAGGAAAGCAATCGTTCCAGCGTATGCAGTTTCCGCCAAGCCTCGTAATAGTGTCTGCAAACTGCAAATCCAGCGCCTGTGCCAGCACTCACCACCAGCGCTGCACCGAATACTCGAAGAAACTCTCTCATGGCAGTTCCATCCAACGATCTATTGTTCCCGGAGTGCTTTTTTCGCCGAGTAGTGCAACCCGAGAAAATGCCTGTGTATGTAGTAAACTTTGATAACGAGGATTTCTTGCAAGACTTTCATACCCATCGCAATGCAGAGAAGCCAAAAAGCGCACACCAGAAACGGCCCCTTGCTCCACCGCGCGAACATCTTCCTGCGTTCCCAGTTCATCGCATACAATCCACGCTGGATTCATACAGCGCAGCGCCATCTGAATTCCTTCTACTTTGGAGCATCGGGTGTATACATCACAGCCAAGTTTTCCTGCCCGATAGGTTTCCTTGGGTTCTCCTGCTGATAGTTCTCCACGCTCGTCCACCACACAGACGATATCATCGGTATGGCCGAGTCGTTGTGCTAACGTTCGCAAGAATGTCGTTTTGCCGCATCCCGGCGGTCCTGCCACCAAGATTCCTGCCTGCGGGGCTTTTAGGTAGTCCTGTACATATGCCGGCAATGGGCAAAGGATCCAACGAGCCACCCGCAAATTGAGCGACGTCACCGAGGAAAAGCCGTTGCCGCCCCAGTTTCCAGCCACTCCTACGCGATGCCCGCCAGATATAGTCAGATAGCCTTGGCGAAGTTCTTCTTCGTGTGCATAAACCGAATAGCGGCATAATTGTAGAAAACATTGCTGCATTTCTTCCGAAGAAATCTGTTCTATACGCGGCAGATAAAAGGTTGCGGAGCGAAGTTTACCGCCAATGGTGAAATAGACAGGATGTCCTACGCGCAAGCGAATTTCTTGTACCTGCACCGCCACAGACGGACTGAGATTTGCCAATTCTGCTGAAAGCGGTAACGGCAATGCTTTTACTGCGCGGTAGTACTCGTCCATGATTTTGCTCACCTCACATTGCCACTGTATGTATAGCTTCTTGAAAATAGAACTCATACAAAAAAAGAGCACCCTCAAGAGAGTGCTCTTTTTTATAGCAATCTTTATTTCTGCTGCGCTGCAATCAGCTCGTAAAGCCCCGCTTCATCCAAAACCGGAATTCCCAAGGTTTGGGCCTTGGTCAGTTTGGAACCGGCCGCCGTTCCGGCCACCACATAGCTGGTCTTCTTAGAAACGGACCCTGCTGCTTTGCCGCCATTCTGTACAATCAGTGCTTCAGCTTCCTGTCGTGACAAGGTCGGAAGCGTTCCCGTCACTACCAGCGTCATGCCCGCCAGCGCCGTTCCTTTCTTTTCGCCGGTCCAACGCATATTGACCCCAGCCTCTGCCAACCGCCGAAGCAAATCCTGCGTTCCCTCTTTGGCAAAGAATTCCTGTACGCTCTGTGCCATTACGGTACCGAACCCGTCAATTTCACACATCTGTTCCACCGTGACCACTCTCAGGGCATCCATACTGCCAAAGTGCTCTGCCAGCAATGCGGCAGCCTTATCACCAATATTGCGGATTCCCAAACCGAACAGCAGCTTGTCCAGATTGTTTTGCTTAGAATGTTCAATCGAAGCCAAAAGGTTCCTTGCGCTCTTCTGTTTAAATTTATCCAGCGTAAGCAGTTGTTCCTCTGTAAGTGTGTACAGATCCGCCACCGTATGCACCAGCTCTTTTTCGGTAAGCTGTATTGCCACCGCTTCCCCAAGACCATCGATCGCCATGGCATCTCGGGACGCAAAGTGAATCAGGTTACGAAGACTCTGTGCCGGACATTCCGGGTTTACACAACGCAGCGCCGTTTCTCCTTCTAAATGCACCACCGGCGCTCCACAGCTGGGGCAGACCGTAGGCATAATAAAGGGATGACTCTCCGGACCGTGCGCCGAAACAGCAATCACTTCCGGGATAATGTCTCCCGCTTTTCGAACCTGAATGGTGTCTCCAATGCCCACACCAAGATTCGTAATGATGTCGCCGTTGTGCAAACTGGCACGGGAAACGCTGGTGCCCGCCAAGAAAATTGGGTCAAAAACCGCCGTAGGCGTCAATACTCCCGTGCGTCCCACAGTCACTTCAATGTCCCGTACCACACTTTCTTTTACTTCCGGCGGATATTTAAAAGCGATTGCCCATCGCGGGAACTTGTTGGTACTGCCCAGCACACGGCGCGCCGCCAAATCATTAACCTTAATCACAGCGCCATCAATATCAAATTCCAAGGTTCCGCGCAGAGCACCAATCGTTTGGATTTCCTGAATGGCCGACTCAATATCCTCAAACACACTGTACCTAGGCGAAACCGGGAACCCCAGCGAACGGATATAATCCAGCGTTTCATGATGGGTCGTAAAGCTGCGTCCTTCACACTGTTGCAGATTGAACACAAAAATGGACAACCCGCGAGAAGCTGTGATTTTGGCATCTTTCTGACGCAGCGATCCCGCAGCTGCATTGCGCGGATTCTTAAACGGCGTTTTGTCTTCCAATTCTTGCTGTTCTTTCAGTTTGAAAAAAGCGCTGTGCGGCATGTATACCTCACCGCGCACCTCCAAAAAGGCAGGGGCATTTTTTAGCTCTTTGGGGATATCTGTGATAGTCGCCAAATTTTCCGTCACATCTTCCCCCACCACGCCGTCGCCGCGGGTAGAACCACGGACCAAACGTCCGTCTCGATATTCCAGACTGACGGATAAACCATCAATTTTTGCTTCGACTACATACTGCGGTGTGACGCCCGCATCCCGAATTCGTGCGTCAAAGTCCCGCAATTCGTCCAACGAAAATGCATCTTGCAGACTTTCCATTTTTACGCGATGCGTAACCTTTGTAAACTTGCTGCTGGCTGTTCCGCCCACATGCTGTGTAGGCGATTCCGGTGTAACAAGCTGCGGGTATTCCGCTTCAATGGCTTTCAGCTCACGGGTCAATGCGTCATATTCAAAATCTTCCAGCAAAGGGGCATCCTGATCATAGTAGAGGCGATTGTTTTTTTCAATCTCAACGCGCAATTCTGCTGCACGTTTGCGTGCCTGCTCCAATTCCATAGCTATTTCACTCCATTTTTGATATAAAGTTATTATACCATATCTCAATCTCGCCTTCAAACATCAATCCAGCGAAGCCGCATAGACGGACGGCGTATCACCGCGCAGCAAAATATCTGCTAGCGGTATAGAATCCCGCACTACCAGCGTTTCGGTTCTGCCATCCAAAATCATGTTCACCGTGACTTCCATCAGGAGTTCTGCTGCGTAGCGTGTTGTATTGATGGAAAGCGATTCACTGGTTTCCTGCCATCTTGCCTCCACATAGCCTTCCGGTTGAAGGGTCACTTCCCATGCCGGGCCATGTCCATTTAAAATCGAGTTACCCGTCAAACTTCCAAATGGGATGGTATATATCTGCTCTGGCAAAGTTTGCATAGCATTTTCGACGGCACAAATCATTTGACTCCGAATTCGATTGGCGGCTGCCGGATCCATCTGCAAATAGTCTGCCCGTATCACGTAGATTCCTTCGCACAAATTTGGTGTTTGCTGTAATTGATCATCCACAGCCTTGTGCATTGTTTCTGTCGTGATTGCACGGGCTTCATATTCCGCCAATTTCATCAGCGTGGGGCGGATTTCTTGATCGATATAATGATTGAAGGCAACCATTGAAAAGAGGACTCCTTCCGCCAATACCACACAGCGGATACGGACCGTTCTTCGCTTAGAGTTGGTCCCAGATTTTCGTCGCATAAGGAATCACCCCTTTCTATTCGGTGTACATCTCGCCATACTATGCCGCTCGGTTTCTTCACGCGCTTGTCCTTTTTCTTTGCGCCCCTGTCGCGTTAGGCTCTTCTCTCTTCGTGTTTTATTTCGGTGTACCTTTCGCTGCTTCTATCAAGTTTTTTCAAAAATAGTGGTTGACATTTCCAAAAGGGTTTGCTATAATTACAACCGTCGTCAAGAAATCTTCTAAGATGACAACACTTTGGGGGTGTAGCTCACCTGGGAGAGCGCCTGCATGGCATGCAGGAGGTAAGGGGTTCGATCCCCCTCATCTCCACCAAAAATACCCAATCCGGACATCGGATTGGGTATTTTCTTTTTTACGATCGAGCCTCACAAATCAAAAAGCGCATGGCTTAATGCCATGCGCTTTTTCTATGAAATCCCGTCCGTGTAAGTCGACTCACTTACCGCACAACCGGCATTTTTACTCTGCGTCCTCGCAGAATGCCTTAAAGGTCAGATACGCCATATAGACATCGGCCTTCGAAACGACCTCAAACGGAGCATGCATAGACAACACCGGTACGCCAATATCGATAGTATCGATATCCTGATTGGCTACAAACTTGGCCACGGTTCCGCCGCCGCCAAGATCCAGCTTACCCATCTCACCGATCTGCCAGACAATACCATTGCGCTCCATAAGGCGAGTCAAATAGCTGACCAATTCGGCCGAAGCATCGCTGGTACCGGACTTGCCGCGGGCGCCTGTATACTTATAAATAGCTACACCGCAACCTGCATATGTACCGTTGTCCGGTTCAAATGCATCCGCAAAAGTAGGGTCAAAAGCGGCGGTAACATCTGCCGACAGGCACTTAGAAGCCTTGCAGGCCGTGATATAGTCCGCTCCCTGCGCTGCGCACAGCTGCTGTAAGAAATGGAAAGTGTACATGCTATGCAGGCCGGTCACGCCATCGGAACCAGTTTCTTCCTTGTCGGTCAAAACACATACCGTGGTATACGCAGGATTTTGTACACCAATCTCTGCCATCAACGCCGGGTATGCATCCACGCGGTCGTCATGGCCATACGAACCAATCATGGCGCGATCCAAACCAATATCCCGCGCTTTTTGGGCCGGAACCACCTCAATTTCGGCGCGAGTGAAATCGCGTTCTGTAATACCATACGCCTCGTGCAGCATCCCCAAGATGCTGAGTTTAACCCGCTGTTCCGCGTCCCGATCCGCAATAGGTTGGGATGCGATCAACACATTCAGATCTTCACCCGTAATGCCTTCTGCCAAGGTTTTTGCGTTTTGCTTAGCCCCCAAGTGCGGCAGCAGATCGGTGATGCAAAAGACCGGATCCGAGTCCTTTTCGCCAATGCAGATTTCCACCTTGCTGCCGTCGGCACGGTATACAACGCCATGCAGGGCCAGCGGAATCGTCGGCCACTGGTACTTGCGCACACCACCGTAGTAGTGTGTACGCAGATAGCCCAGACCGTTTTTCTCAAACACCGGTACCGGGCGCAAATCCAAGCGCGGAGAATCAATATGAGCAATATTCAGGTGGAAGCCTTCCTCCAGTGCCTTGGTACCAATGGTTGCCGCCAACACGCATTTGCCGCGGTTGATGGTATACACTTTCGTGCCGGGGGCCAGCCTTTCTCCGGGGACGAAGGGCTTATAGCCGGCATCCTGCAGCATCTTTTCGCTGTAAGCGGTTACTTCCCGCTCCGTTTTGCCGTTGTCAAGGAATTTCTTATACCCCTCGCAAAAGGCTTGTGCCGCTTCCAGTGCGTCGGGAGAGGCATCTGCCACGGTTTCATTTTTGTACAACAGTTTCTTCAATTCTTCCGTTGTCTGCATTTATATCGTTCCTTTCCTATTTATATTCTGTATAGATTTCCTGATAGCGTTGATAGCTGCTAGTAATCTTTTTTACATATAATCTCATCTGCGGATACGGGTAATGGTCCAACGCCTTCCCGTCAGTTGAATACTCCGATTGTGCCAACAGGTCGTCTACCGTCCCCACTCCACTGTGATAAGCCGCTGCTGCAGTGGCAAGATCCTCATGGTAGCGCAATAGACAGTAACTGACAAAATAGCTGCCAAACCGAATGTTGGTTTCCGGATCATACAGATCCTCAAAGGTCAAATCTTCCGTAGGCGCAATTTTAGACTTGATCCAATCGAAGGTGACCTCTGTAATTTGCATTAGGCCTCGTGCTCCTGCATCAGACTCCGCCTTCGGGTTAAAATTGCTTTCTGTGCGAATAAAGGCATACAGCATTAAGGGATCGATGCTATACTTGTCGGCATAGTAAGTCACATATTCAGGATATTCGATAGGATATTCCCAATGCTCAATTTTCTCCTGAAAGGCTGC
The DNA here is from genome assembly GCF_937890665.1 of uncultured Subdoligranulum sp. The sequence goes on along the minus strand of NZ_CALADU010000217.1, from coordinate 18,540 downwards.
AAACAAGGCCACACCGATCAGCAGAGTTACCAGCAGCACAGCCAGCACTCTTTGCAGAATTTTGCGAAGTGTTCTTTTTTTAGCCATGTTCCTCCTTTCTCAAGGTGCATAAAAGCTCCCTGATTTGAGTTTCCAACTGCTGTGCAGTGCCATCGTTCACGATTTCTATGGTTGCCGCCGCGCGCAGTTGCTCGAGCGGCGTTTGCGCATCCAGACGGCGGCGTGCCATTTCGGGCGAAATTTCATCTCGCGCACAGATGCGCTGTACGCTAACCTCATATGGAGCCGTAATCAGCACCAAAGTATCGCATCGAGCCTCAAAAGGCGTACCTACAATGACAGCGCCATCTACAAAGGCATATTCTGCGCCGGCGTCATTTGCTTGCTGTAATGCCACTTCAATGCGGCGCAAAATTTCCGGTTGCGTAATGCCGGTCAGCGTCTGAGTCCCTTCGGGTGTGGCGAAAGCACGATCAGCCAACAGACGGCGGCGAAGTGCCCCTGTTTCATCTACAATATCGGTACCAAAGCACTTCTGAAGTTTCGGAAGGCATGCCGATCCCGGCTGCAAAACCTCTCGCGCAATTTTGTCCGCGTCAATACAAGGATACCCCTGATCAGCCAAGAATTTTGTCGCACTGGATTTTCCGCATCCAGAACGACCGGTAATGCCGATGATCTTCATAGTGTCACCACCCGAAAAGCCGCGGCTCGAATCAAACGGTTATATACCGCCATAGAAACGCCATCCTGTTCAGGGCAACGCGCATAGACCACCTGCGCACCATGCCGATCCAGATCTCGCAAAGCAGTAAAAAGATGGTGTGCCTGTGTGGCACCGTCATGATTGCGGCCATATTCAATGGCGGGAACAGGAAGCTTCTCCCCCTCCCCGTCAAAGCAGAGAGCCCAAACCCCCTCCTGCGCGTGATCAGCAACGTAACGTTGGTAGGCTTCAAAGCTGCCACGTAAAATGGTCACCTGCGCTTTGGGGGCATAGTGCTTATATTTCATGCCGGGAGAACGTGCTACTTCGCCTTCTTTGAGCTTTTCCAAGATGGCGGGGCTGACCAGAACTTCTTCCCCCAAAACAGACTCCATCTGCTCTTTGGTAATGTAGCCCGGGCGCAACAGCATCGGGTGAGCCCCGATTACCGCCACAACCGTAGATTCCACCCCAACCATACTCTCCCCGCCGTCCAGAATCAAGGGCAGGCGGCCATCCATGTCTGCCAACGTATCCTGTGCATTGGTGGGACTGGGCTTTCCGGAAAGATTGGCGGACGGCGCGGCAAAAGCCACTCCACTGGCTTGAATCACCGCCTGTACCACCGGATGCGAAGGCATACGAACACCTACTGTATCCAAGCCAGCACAAGTTACATCACTGACCTCCGGCCCTCGCGGCATCACCATCGTCAAAGGCCCTGGCCAAAAGGCTTTCGCCAACTTGATGGCACGTTCGGGCACTTCTGAAACGATTCCGTGCAGCATCTCCATACCGAAAATATGCACGATGAGCGGATTATCCTGCGGACGGCCTTTGGCCTCAAAAATTTTATGCACGGCCTCTCCGTTTCGGGCATCCGCTGCAATGCCATACACCGTTTCTGTGGGCAAGGCCACCAGTTCTCCCTGTGTTAGCAGTTTGGCAGCCAATGCGATGCTCTCTTCATTAACAGGCAAAACCTGTGTTTTCATCTTTTATTCCTCGCTATGTTGTTTCAGCTTTTCTTCCCGATCCGCCAAAATCAACGGATCCAAGACGCGATCTAGATCCCCATCCAAAACACCTTGCAGATTTCGCAATGTCAGGCCAATCCGGTGGTCTGTCACGCGATCCTGCGGGAAATTATACGTGCGGATCTTTTCACTGCGATCTCCGGTTCCTACTTGGCTTTGCCGTTTGGCATTGTAAGCTTCATCGTAGGCATCCTGCTTTCGCTGCAGCAAACGGCTGCGCAGCACTTTGAGCGCACGATCTTTATTTTCTCGCTGACTACGTTGGTCCTGACATTCCACTACCATACCTGTGGGAAGGTGGGTCACACGGATGGCCGAAGATGTTTTGTTGATATGCTGTCCACCGGCACCGGAAGAACGGAATGTATCAATCCGCAGATCTTTGGGATCCAGTTCCAGTTCCACTTCCTCCGCTTCCGGCATAACCGCCACCGTTACCGTTGATGTGTGGATTCTGCCTTGTGTTTCTGTTTCTGGTACGCGCTGTACGCGATGCACACCGCTCTCAAACTTTAGGCGGCTGTAAACATCTGCCCCTTCCACAGAAAAGATAATCTCTTTTACACCACCCAATTCTGTTTCATTGGCACCAATCGTTTCACAAGCCCATCCCCTCTTCGCTGCATACATCGTATACATACGCCAAAGGCTATGGGCAAAAAGCGCCGCTTCTTCGCCGCCGGCACCCGCACGGATTTCCAAAATGACACTTTTTTCATCATCCGCGTCTTTCGGGACCAATAGTAACCGCAGGTTCTCTGTACTCTGCGCCAGATTCCGGGCAATTTCGCACAACTCTTGTTGTACCATTTCCTTGAAAGCCGGGTCCGTTTCCTGCGCAAACAATGCTTTTGCTTCCTGCTCTTCGCGTTGTAGGGACGTATACCGGCGATATTCTTCGACTAAGGGGGTCAGCTCTTTGTAGTCACGCATCATTCGCGCGTAATCGTCCGCATGGGCGGCTGCTTCCGGGGTAGACATCCGGTAAGCCAATTCTTCGTAACGGCGTTCCACCTCATGCAACTCCGAGAAAACGTTCATATTCTACTCCTTGCATCACAAAATCATTACATAATAGCGATGCAAGGCTACTCGACCGAGTCCCGGATGATTTTCTTGATATTTCGTTCAATTTTAGCGCGGGACAGCATGATTTCATGTCCACAACCCTGACAGCGTATTTTAAAATCCATTCCCACGCGCAAAACAGCGAACTGGTTCGCACCGCATGGGTGCGGCTTTTTCGTTTGAATAATGTCGCCAACGCGAACGTCCATACGGCGCACCACCTTTTCTTAAAATTTTGCTCTCTTATTATAGTACAGACAGTATTGTTTTGCAAATCGAACGCATAAAAGTTTACCAACCGCTTTATAAAAAGCAAAGCGGAAATCACAAGAAATGAGGAACCGAAAATGTTGGAATATCGTGCCGAAGGCCTTTGCCGAAACGCAAATCATCTGAGTAAAGAAGAGCTGTACCACTGCATCAACACGGGAGAAATTTTGCAAAGCACCGCTCTGGCGTATGATACCGAGCGCCGACTTCGCTTTGAGCTCTGCGGGCAACGAGGCTATATGCCTCATGAGGAATGTCTGGATTTCCCCCAAGGCGAATCCATCAAAGACATCGCCGTACTCACCCGCGTCGGACGGCCAACCTGCTTCGTCATAACTGGTACGATTACCGACGAAAACGGAGAAGAAGCGTATCTCCTATCACGAGCAGCGGCACAACGCCTTTGCCGACAACAGTATCTGGACACATTGGAATCCGGCAGCGTCATCCCCTGTACTGTTACCCACATTGAAAATTTTGGTGCCTTCTGCGACATTGGCTGTGGCATTTCAGCGCTTTTGCCTATTGACTGTCTATCTGTTTCTCGCATTTCCTCCCCGAACGATCGCGTTCAAGTAGGCCAACAACTTTTGTGTGCCATCAAAAACCGTGATGTACAAGGACGAATCGTTCTTACTCTGCGGGAATTGCTGGGGACTTGGAGTGAAAATGCTGCCTGCTTTGCCGCCGGAGAAACCGTTGTCGGCATCGTCCGCAGCGTGGAAGAATACGGTGTCTTTATTGAGATTGCCCCCAACCTTGCCGGCTTGGCAGAAGCCGATCCCTCTTTACATCCGGGGCAAGCTGTCAGCGTCTATATCAAAAATATTCTTCCTGACAAAATGAAGATCAAGCTGGTGGTGGTCAACAAAAATCTGTCGCAGCCGCTGCGCTTCGAGCCACACTATTTTGTCACCCGTGGAAGAATTAAAAAATGGACGTATTCCACGCCTCAGAGCCGCAAACAAATCGAGACGATTTTTGGCTAAGTACGTACCGCATTATTTTTGCCAAAGGTATCTTGCCACTTTCCGCAGCCATGTGTATAATAATAGAGTAAGCAAGTATAGTGGGCAAGGATGTGATTGCATGGCAGAAGCATTTACCGCGGGTGTAAAGCCAGGCGGCCTTACAGATGATACGCAAATTCGAATTTTGCTGTGTTATCTTGTAAAGACCGCTGGTCCTGTATCCCGAGACACTTTACAAGGTGCGCTTTTGCAGGAGCAACTTGTCAACTATTTCGAATTTGCCGATGCCTTGCAGGATGTGGAACGGCAGCAGTTGGTTTCGGTCGGTGAGGATTCCCGCTATTCCATTACGGAAAAAGGTTCCACAGTGGCCGACACGTTGGCTTTGGATTTACCGCGTACTGTACGGGAAAGTGCAATCCGTGCCGTCATGCAAATTCAAAGTTGGCGCCACAAAGCAGCGATGAATCGTGCCCACATTGAAGAAGAAAACGGCGAATATACAGTGTGGTGTGCTATCGGTGATCTAGGCAGCGACGTATTTCGTTTGCAGCTTGCCATGCCTGATCAGCTGACGGCAGAAACCATTAAGAATAATTTCACCGCTCATGGCAGTGAAATCTATTCCAAACTCATGGATATGCTTACACAGCCGAGCACCGAAGATGATCGCCCACCTGTCGGTTTGCTCTAATCCATTTTCCCCCATTTATAAATAGAACTCCCCGCATGCCGGATGCTTTGTCCGACAGGCGGGGAGCTTTTTAGTATGTAAGGATCGTAGCGTTTTGCCCGTGCAAAATCACTTTAGCATCCCAGGTAGGCTTTTCGCACTTCGATGTTGTTGGCCAGTTCAGTGGCTTCGCCTTCCATCTTAATCGTGCCGGTTTCCAAAACATAAGCACGATTGGCAATCTCCAAAGCCATTTTCGCATTCTGTTCCACCAGCAGAACCGTCACACCGTTGCGGTTGACTTCCCGGATGATCTTGAAGATTTCCTTCACCAAAAGCGGAGACAGACCCATAGAAGGTTCATCCAGCAGCAACATTTTGGGCTTGCACATCAAGGCACGTCCCATCGCCAGCATCTGCTGTTCACCGCCAGACAAAGTTCCGGCAGGCTGATTGCGCCGCTCTTTCAAACGGGGAAGCAATTCAAAGACCATATCGAAGTCATTCTGGATCGCTTCTTTCCCATCACGGCGCACATAGGCGCCCATCTGCAAGTTCTGCTGCACCGTCAAGCCACTAAAAACACGACGTCCTTCCGGAACCTGTGCCAAGCCCAAACGGATGATTTTATGCGCCTCCATCTTGCTGATGGTCTGACCGCAATAGTCAATCTCACCGCTTTTCAGCTTCAACAAGCCGGAAATTGCATGCATTGTTGTTGTTTTGCCGGCACCGTTAGCACCGATCAGGGTAACAATTTCCCCTTCATTGACATGGAAGGACACATCCCGGATGGCGTGGATGGACCCATAAAAAACGTTGATGTTCTTTACCGATAGCATCTCCCCCATCGTCAATCACCTCCCAAATAGGCCGCAATTACCTTGGGGTTATTGCGGATAGCCTTGCCGTCGCCTCGAGCGATTACACGGCCGTAATCCAATACGGTAATTTCTTCGCAGATGCCCATGACAAAGTTCATGTCATGCTCGATCAACAAGATTGCGATACCAAACTGGTCCCGCACACTACGCACAGTCTGCATCAATTCCTCTGTCTCATTGGGGTTCATACCGGCAGCGGGCTCATCCAACAGCAGCAGCTTCGGGTTCGTTGCCAATGCACGGGCAATCTCCAACTTGCGCTGCTTACCGTACGGAAGCTGGCTGGCCTTCAGATTGGCCTCCCCATCCAGATCAAAAATCTTCAGCAGTTTATGGGCGGCACGGTTCATTTCGTGCTCTTTTTCTTTGTAAGCCGGCAAACGCAAAATACCGGTCCACATGTTGTATTTAATCTGATTGTGCAAGCCCACCTTAACGTTATCCAGTACCGACATATCGTTGAACAAGCGAATGTTCTGGAAGGTGCGCGCCACCCCGGCGCGGCTGATCAATTCAGGGCTTTGGCCGGTAATGTCCTTGCCATCCAGCACAATGTTGCCCTCGGTTGGTTTATACACGCCGGTCAGCATATTGAATCCCGTCGTTTTACCAGCACCGTTCGGGCCAATCAAGCCATACAAATGTCCTTTTTCAATAGAAAGGTCTAGCTGTGCAACGGCCTGCAGACCGCCGAAGGCAATGCCCAAATTACTAACTTCCAGCAATGCCATGTTACGCCACCCCTTTCTTCTGTTTTGCTTTGGAGGCGGAATGATTTTTACGGAATCGAGCCGTCAGTTTGTTCCGCCATTCGATCATCTGCGGACTCTGATTAAAGATCATCACCACAATCAAGACAATGGCATAAATCAGCATACGGTAGTCGTTCATACTGCGCAGCATTTCCGGCAAGACGGTCAAAACTGCCGCCGCAATGATAGATCCGCGCAAATTGCCAATACCGCCCAAAACCACAAAGACGAGAATCAAAATCGACGTATTGTAGTCAAACTTCTTGGCAACCAACGAAGAGTAATTCAAAGCGTACAGCACACCTGCAATACCGGCAAAAACAGCCGACGTAACGAACGCCATCAGCTTATACTTTGTGATGGGAACGCCTACGGAGCGGGCAGCAATTTCATTGTCACGAATGGCCGTAATGGCACGCCCTGCGCGGGAATGTACAAGGTTTAAAATGACGATCAGTGTCAGGAGCACCAAAACCGTCCCCAGCGTGAACGTAGACGCCTTGGAAATGCCGGTGATCCCCTGTGCACCGTTGATCAGCAGCTTACCATTGGACTCCATCCCCAGAGAGCTGGAATCTTTCAAAGAAAAGTGCAATCCGTTGGAATCCACGCCCAAATAGCAGGCATTCATTACATTCTTTACGATTTCGCCAAAAGCCAACGTCACAATAGCCAAATAGTCACCGGAAAGACGCAGGACCGGGACGCCAACCAAGAAACCAAACAAGCCTGCAACGATGCCGCCAACCACAAAAGCCAGCAACAAGGCAAGCGGTTCGGGCATCGTCTTGCTCAGATTTACCCAAACCAACGCCCCAGAAAAGGCGCCCACACTCATAAATCCGGCGTGGCCCAGACTCAACTCTCCGAGAAAGCCAACCGTCAGATTCAAAGAGATTGCCAAAATAACATAGGCACAGATGGGCACCAACTGTCCGGAGAAGGAGTTCGTCAGCACATCTGCCGCAGAAAGAATCTGCACAATAAGATAAAATGCAATGACAATGCCAAACGTAATCAGGTTGCTCTTTGTGGAGCGCTTCATATTTTTCAAATTCATCGCCGCCACCTCACACTTTCACGTTGACTTTCTTGCCCAGCAAACCGGTAGGCTTCACAATCAGTACAACTACCAGTACTAAAAAGACGATTGCATCCGACAACTGCGTGGAGATATAGGCTTTGCTCAGGTTTTCGATAACGCCCAAAAGGATGCCACCCAAGAATGCGCCGGGGATGGAGCCGATACCACCAAAAACCGCCGCCACGAACGCTTTAATGCCGGGCATCGCGCCGGTGGTGGGCTGCAGCGTAGGATACGAGGAGCAAAGCAATGCGCCTGCCACTGCCGCCAGTGCCGAACCAATTGCAAACGTCAAAGAAATGGTTCCGTTTACATTGACACCCATCAGCTGGGCAGCACCACGGTCCTCCGAAACCGCTAGCATCGCATGTCCCGCAGAGGTATTATTGATAAACCACATCAAAACCGCCATAATGACCAAACAGACAACGATGGTCAAAATCGTTTCCACCGAAATCGTCAACTGCCCGTCAAACAGCGAGATAGGCTTCAAAAATTCAGCCCGAGAGACAACGGAAATAAAGCTGACCGGATTGGAAGACCATGTCAACTGAGCCACCTGCTGCAACAGATAGCTAACACCAATCGCAGTAATCAAAACCGCCAAAGAAGGCGCTTCCCGAAGAGGACGGTAAGCGATTCGTTCGATTGTAACGCCCAATAGCGTACAAACTACCATAGAAAGCAAAATTGCTAAAACAGGGTTCATGCCAGAGGAACCAAAGGTAAAGAACACGACATAACTACCGATCATGATGACATCGCCGTGGGCGAAGTTCAACATTTTGGCAATGCCGTAGACCATTGTATAGCCAAGGGCAATCAGCGCATATACGCTGCCTAGACTGATACCATTGATCAAGTAGGACAAAAACTGCATTGCGTAAACACCTCACTCTATTTATTTCTGACGCAACAGGGCCGCACGCGCACAAAAATATAGTACCATAGTAGCACAATTCCTTCGTCAAAACAATGCTTTTTTCTCGCCGCCATGTACACAAATTTCTGTGCTTGCGCTCCTATGCCAAAAAGAGCTGCCGAACCCACTGTCCGGCAGCTCCATTGGCAACGGAATTCAGTTTACAACCGCGTCAGGCGTATCACATTGCAGCGTAAGCGCCGTCTTTGATCACAACAGCCTTGGGGTTCTTGGAGATCGCACCCGTAGCATCCCAAGTCATACCGGTACCGGTCAGACCGTCAAAGGTCATGCTCGTGTACTGAGTCTTGAGCGCATCGCAGATCTCACTGGCGTCCATATCACCGTTGATACCACCGGCCAGAACCGCCTCATAGAGAGAGTAGATAACGTCGTAGGCATCCGCAGCAAACTGGTTCGGGGTTTCGCCGTAAGCAGCCTCATAAGCGGAAACGAAAGCCTGCGTCTTTTCATCATCAGCGTCCGCAGCGAACGGAGTCAGCAACATCAGGCCTTCCGCCAAAGAGGTGTCAAAGCCCTCGATCGAGAGGATACCGTCCATACCATCGCAGCCAAAGAATTCAGGCGTGTAGCCGATCTTGTCCGCGGCAATCAGGATCTGAGAAGCTTCCTGATAGTAGATGGGCAGGAACACCAGTTCCGCACCAGCTTCCTGACATTTGGCCAGCTGCGTAGAGAGGTCAGCTTTGTTATCAGCAGTAAATGCTTCAGCGGCAACAATCTCCAAACCCTTGACAGCGGCTTCCGCCTTAAACTTCTCATAAATACCGGAAGAATAGGCGTCCGAAGAGTCATAGATCACGCCGATCTTGGTGGGCAAACCGTTGTCAGCGATGTAGTCCGCAGAAGCAACGCCTTGGTTGGGGTCGGTGAAGCAGATCTGGAAAACATTGCCACGAGCGACCGGCTCTTCCACATTGGGATCTTCCAGAATGACGGACAAGGAAGAAGCAGACGGAGTCAGCATAAACAGGTTGTCGTTGACCGTTTCAGAGGCCACTGCCACAGACGGGGTCGTCGTGACAGGACCAGCCAAAATCTGCATGCCCCAGTCTTTCAAAGTATTGTAGGCGTTAATGCTCTTCTCGGCATCGTTCTCGTCATCCTCGAACTGCCACTCAAACACGTCGCTGCCATTAGCTGCATTGATTTCTTTGACAGCCAGTTCTTCAGCGTTCTTAACCGCGTTGCCATACACAGCAGCAGCGCCGGTCACAGGGCCGATACCACCGATCTTAATGGGCGTACCGGTATAAGCGCCGGAACCAGCAGATTCGCCGGTTGCCGCAGAAGAAGTAGTAGCCTCCGAAGAAGTGCTCTCCGAGGTGCTTGCAGAGGAGCCGCAAGCCGCCAAACTCAGCACCATAGAAGCCGCCAGAACAGAACTAACGATTTTTTTCATGGTTGTCTTACCCTCCTAAAATTCTTACAGCACACGCTGCCTTACGGCGGGTCGCACACCCCTGTGCTGTAGTATAAATGAATTATAGACTTTTACGCTCAAAAGCGCAATGTTTCTTTTCGACAGTGTTGAAACGGTGTTTTCTCTATTTTGTGTCCATTTTACACAAATTTTGGTTACAAAATGTTATCAACCTGCCATATTAGCAAAATTGTCCAGCCATTTATTGTAAAAAACTTGCAAAATATGTTGGAATTTGTCATAATGGATAGATAAGGAACAACGTAAACCGTGAAAGGGGAAAATTGCAGATGAAACTTTTGGAGCAGCGTATTCTGCAGGAAGGGCAAGTTCGGCCCGGCAATGTATTGAAGGTCGATTGTTTTCTGAACCACCAGCTGGACGTGGAGCTTTTAGATCAAATCGGTGCAGAGTTTCACCGAATTTTTAAAGACGATGGCATCAATAAGATTCTGACTATTGAGGCTTCCGGTATCGCCATTGCCTGCATGACTGCACGTCATTTCCATGTGCCAGTCGTGTTTGCCAAAAAGGCAAAAAGCAAAAATATCGACGGGGATGTCTTCACCTCCAAAGTTCACTCTTATACCTATGGCCGCGATTACGACATCACGCTGGCCAAGAAATTCCTTTTCCCCAGCGACAAAGTTCTGATTTTGGATGACTTTTTGGCCAACGGTAAGGCAATGAAGGGGCTTTTGGACATCTGTAATCAATCCGGTTGTACAGTAGGCGGCATTGGCATTTGCATCGAAAAAGGCTTCCAGCCCGGTGGTGCCGAATTGCGTGCCGCTGGTTACAAACTGGCCAGCCTTGCGATTGTCAGCGAGATGAGTGATACCGGTCTCACCTTCCAAGAGCAATAATTTTTTGTATAACAATTCCCGGACAGCGAAATAGCTGTCCGGGAATTTTGTTTACTGGTTTACCGAGGCAATGTTTTTATAGCGAGGACGCATCATACCGTGTTCGATATGCGGCGCACCGTCTTCCACTGTATCCTCGTCAATGGTCACTTTGGTAATCGTTGCATCAGAAGGAATCTCGTACATAATAGGAATCAGCAGATCTTCCACTACACTGCGCAATCCGCGTGCCCCGCTCTTGCGTTCCACCGTCTTTTTGGCGATGGCATGCAAGGCAGCATCGGTGAATACCAACTCGGCATTGTCCAGATGCAGCAACTCTTTATATTGGCGAACGATACTGTTCTTGGGCTCTGTCAAAACGCGCACCAGTGCATCCTCATCCAACGGATCCAGTACGGTAACCACCGGCAGGCGTCCAATCAATTCCGGAATCAAGCCAAATTTCACAAGGTCATCCGGCTCTACCTTTTTCAGCAGTTTCTGCCGCGTTTCGTCCTTATCCAGCGTTGTACGAAGTTGGCTGCCGAATCCCAAAGAGGCATTATCGGTACGTTTTTGAATCAGCTTTTCCAAACCGTCAAAAGCGCCGCCGCAAATAAACAGGATATTCTTGGTGTTGATCTGAATAAATTCCTGCTGCGGATGTTTGCGGCCACCATTCGGCGGCACATTGCTGACCGTACCTTCCACAATTTTCAGCAGAGCCTGTTGCACACCTTCGCCGCCCACATCGCGGGTAATGGAAGGGTTCTCACTCTTGCGCGTAATCTTATCGATCTCATCGATGTAGATGATGCCAATCTCTGCCTTGGGAATGTCGAAGTCCGCTGCCTGAATCAATTTCAGAAGAATGTTTTCTACATCCTCGCCCACGTAGCCTGCTTCCGTCAAGGTGGTGGCATCAGCGATGGCGAACGGGACATTCAGCATTTTAGCCAGCGTTTGCGCCAAAAGTGTTTTGCCCGTACCAGAAGGCCCCAGCATCAATACATTAGATTTCTGCAGCTCAACGCTGCTCTCCTGCCCAGAAAGAATGCGCTTGTAATGGTTGTAAACCGAAACCGCCAACACTTTCTTGGCCGCATCCTGCCCGATGACATACTGATCCAGCCCAGCTTTAATCTCGGCCGGGGTAAGGATGTTTACGCTTTCCAGCGGATTGACATCATACCGTGCCTGTGCAGCCCCCCGGGCCGGCCGCCGGCCTGCCCCCGCGCGGGGAGGTGCCGGACGGTCTTCATCCTTGTAAAGGGCCCGATAACACATATCGATACAGTCTTTGCAGATATTGACGCCGGGACCAATGAGAAGCTGCTCCACTTCGTTTTGAGAGCGTCCGCAGAAGCTGCAGATCAACTCGCGTCCTTTTCCGTCCTTTCCGGACGTTGAATTTGCCATGTTGCTCCCCCGAATCAGTGTTTATAGAGGATATCGTCAATCAGGCCATATTCTTTAGCCTGCTGCGCGGTCATATAATTGTCGCGTTCGGTATCCCGTTGGATCGTTTCCAGCGCCTGACCGGTATACTCGCTATACAGCTGGTTCATACGTTCCCGGATGTGAATGATATGGTTCGCATGAATCTGAATATCGGTAGCCTGACCAGAAATGCCACTGCCGCTGATCAGCGGCTGATGGATCAGGATTTCGGAATTAGGAAGCGCAAAGCGCTTGCCTTTTGCGCCACTGGCAAGCAGGAAAGAGCCCATCGATGCCGCCATGCCAATGCAGATGGTAGAAACATCACATTTGATATAGTTCATCGTGTCATGGATTGCCATGCCGTCCGAAATGGAGCCGCCCGGGCTATTGATGTAGAAGTAGATGTCCTTCTCCGGGTCCTGCCCTTCCAAATAAAGCAGCTGCGCCACGATAACACTGGCGGATGTGGGATTGACATCCTCGCTCAACACAATGATACGGTCATTGAGCAATCGAGAGAAAATGTCATAGCTGCGCTCGCCGCGCGCAGTCTGTTCGATTACATAGGGTACAAGGCTCATAGGGGTTCCCTCCTTATATGGAAAATAGATTGAAGCGGATAAAGGAACCGATACGGCGGCAGTGCACACCGTATCGGCCCTGTTTCATCGTACTTCCGGAGTTCTACAGGACTCGATTACTCGCCCTGCTTCTCTTCGTTGTTGGATTCTTCCTCTTTCTTTTCTGCCTTCTTGGTGGTCTTGCGGGTAGTCTTCTTGGCAGGCTTCTTTTCCTCTTCGCCAGCTACCACCTTGGCCTTTTCCTTCACGAAGTCGATGGCCTTATTGACAGCCAGATCCTTCTTGACAGCCTCAGCATCGATCAAGCTCTTCACCTTGTCAGCTTCCATCTGGTAAGCATCGGCAATGCGCTTAACTTCCGCTTCGAACTCTTCCTCCGTGGTCTGGATGTTTTCCTTAGCCACAATGGCTTCCATGGCCAAACGCATCTTCACCTGCTTGTCAGCCTGCTCACGGAACTGCTCCTTGAACTGTTCCTTAGTCATGCCCATATACTGCAGGTACTGCTCCAACTTGAGGCCCTGCTGAGAAATGCGGTACTGGAAGTCCTGAACCAGCTCTTCCATGCGGCCCTCGATCATCGCATCGGGGATCTCCGCCTTCATGCCGTTGACGACCTGATCGATCAAGTCATTTTCGACCTTCTGCTCAGCCTGCTTCTCGTGGTTAGCTGCGATGCCCTTGCGGATGGAATCCTTCAGCTCTTCCAGCGTGTCGTACTCGCTGACATCCTTAGCAAAATCGTCATCCAGCTCAGGCAGCTCTTTGTATTGAACCTCGTGCAGCTTGATCTTAAAGGTAGCATCCTTGCCTGCCAGTTCCTCAGCCTGATATTCCTCGGGGAACTTGACGTTGACGTCGAACTCTTCGCCAGCGGAATGGCCGACAACCTGCTCCTCGAAACCGGGGATGAAGGAGCCGCTGCCCAGCACCAATGCATAGTGCTCAGCCTTGCCGCCCTCAAAAGCCTTGCCGTCCACGAAGCCTTCGAAGTCGATGGTGGCGGTGTCGCCGTTCTGGGCTTCGCCCTCACGGGTCAACAGACGGCCGTTACGATCCTGCATGCGCTTGATCTCAGCGTCAACATCTGCCTCGTCAACAGTCTTGACATCTTTGGTCACGGTTAAACCGACGTAATCGCCCAGTTCCACCTCAGGCTTAACCGCCACTTTGACCTTCAGGACCGCGCCCTCTTCTTCGGACATGGAAACCACTTCCGGAGCGGGACCGCCCACCACTTCGATGCCAGCCTCTTTCACGGCAGCTTCGTAGTTTTCCGGGAACAGGTCATTGATGGCATCATACTGGAACAGATCCTTGCCGTACATCTTCTCGATCATCGCACGGGGGGCATGGCCCTTGCGGAAGCCGGGGATGGTGTACTTCTTGCCTTCGCGCTTGAAGGCGGCACCGACAGCGGATTTGAAGGTCTCCGCATCGATGGAGAACTGCAGTTCGACCATGCTCTTTTCGAGCTTTTCACAGGAAATCAGGTTCATTTATAAATTCCTCCAAAAATAGATGTACATAAAAATACAAGTAATTATAGCATGTTCCTGCGCAGAATACCAGTCCTATTTTGAAAAAACTGGCAATTTAGTCACACTTTTTTTGTAAAAAGTAAATGGCAACGCAGAAAATCAGCGGAATACAGGCCATGATCGGAAGGAAATACCGAATACAATCGTTTACAGGGGAAGCAATACAGGTCAGCCACAAGATCAGAAGACCTACAAGCAGCGGGTATATTCCTTTGGCATGGGCGCGCAACAAGCAATAAGCCAGCGCAAGTAGCCCCCATGACAAAAAGCCAATAGATGTCAGCAACCCAACCAAAGGGATTTTTTCAAACAATGCTGTCCACTGTATTAGCGCATACCGGAAGTACCCCGTTTGGTCTGCATAGGCAATATCTAAATTTGCCCACTCCATAGATGGGCCATAAATGAACATATAGTATTCATTGGTGGGCTGACTCTTACAAATCGTATAATAGCCATACGAATTGGCGTGTGTCGCTTGCAGATAGCACCCCGGGTGTTTAAGTCCCATCTCCGCCCAAGTCAAAAGATAGCGCAGTAAATCGCTCTTCCCTACATTCTTGTAAAACTGTTTGACGCCGTCAGACAATTCCGGATTATAGTTCTCCGCCAGTTGATCGTACGCCAAAACAGTATCAATCACCGCCTTTTCTTGGTCGGTCACTTCGTCCCCATATTCCGACACGTACCGTGCCGTCTGTTGGAACGGTACAGAGAGCGCTTCCCCCACACTTCCTGCCGGAATATCCAACACTTTGTCGGTAAACAGAGAAAATCCCATCATGCCAACAAGGGTACTCACAAGCAGAACCGATGCCTGACGGCGCAATTTTCCGTGCCATTTCGCCACCAAGAGCAACAGCAAAGTCGGAACGACCGCATACGACCCATTTTTACGCAGCAAGCAGCACAAAAGAGCCAGCGCAATATAGGATAGTATGTGCTTTTTGTCCGCTTCATACGATTCTGGAAACAGGATAAATTCCGCTGTATACACGGCAAACGCAGCAAACAAACCTGTAAACAGCGTGTCTTTGACGGGGGTTTGGATAAAAGCCCCCCACACGGGAACCAACGCAAAAAAGGCTGTAACGCCATACTGTATTGACCGGTTACACCCAAGCCGAGCAGCAAATCCAACAATTCGACCGAACGCCCATGCACAAACTAGACTGTGCAGTAGAATATACAAGAATACACCAAGGTTGTCGCTGCCCAAAAAGCGACCTGCCCAAAAGCACCAACCATGCAACCAAGTAGAAAGCACTGTATGGTGAGCGGTCAATTCCGCAGATCCCGTCATTTGGCAGATTTGCCCATAGGAATCCCAGTCAACGGACCCCGGCCAAAACACCAACATCCAAGGAAGCCAAGCCAGCCACATTCCCAAAGCAGAAACGCGGGCAGGATGAGATGCGAAAGCCTTCGCAAGGCGATTTTCGGGTTCTTGGGATTTCCTCATCGGACGCTGAAGAAAGTGATACAGCCCCCATAAAGCATGATAGAATAGAATCCCATATCCTACCATACAGATCAAGGACACAACCATCTGGTAAGGATTTTGCAGGACAAAATTCCAATTTCCTAATTTACAGATACTAAGTCCAAGCGTTTGCACAAAACCAAACCCTGCCGCGAGCAAAACAACTTTACGCGATGGACGGTCATTTTGATATTTTCGAATTTTGTGAAGCAAGCACGCCAAAGCCGCCGCACAAACACCCCAGCCCCAAGAATCCAACGGAAAATTCTGATGAAGCTTAACTAGCCCTACCAAAAAAGAGGGCATGCGGGCAACATCAATATTGGTGGTATCGGAGGTTCCAGTAACGATCTGTAGGTCATTTGCAGCGACTTGGATATCCGCCACCACAATATTTACAGACAACGCTAATGTACAAAGCACCGCCAAAAGAATTTCTTTGCAATATCGTTGCCGTGTATCTGTTCTACGGCAATCCATAGCATCCCCCTTACCGTACCTTATACGGACAAAATCCCAGTCCATCGGCAGAAATCAGCTTGTAACGAATCCCATCCACGTCCCCTTGCACAGCAAAACGGATTGATTTACCGTGCAAATGGCCATAGTAGCATTCCTTTACGTCATAGGCTTTAAGAACTTCCAGCAGTTCCTGCGCCGAAGCGCCGGGATAAACCGGCGGATAATGCAGAAATGCGACTTTCTGTTCTGCCTTTTCTGCTGCTTGCAGCGACATTCTCAGTCGTCCAGCTTCTCGAGCCATTAGCTTTTCGCCCTGTGCCGCAGCATCGTCAAAAGGCCAACCGCGGGTGCCGCAAAGCGCCGTGCCTTCGATCACGCAAGCATTATTATGCAAAATATGCAATGAATCAAACCCGTTCGCCTGCAAAAAGGAATCCATCTTCCGTGCGGTTGTCCACCAGTAATCGTGGTTTCCCTTCAGCATCCACTTTTGACCGGGCAGTGATTGTAAAAAAGCAAAGTCTGCCTCGGTATCTTTGAGGCTCATGGCCCAGCTCGTATCACCGACCAGTATTACGGTATCTTCTGGTCGAACTAGCGTGCGCCAGTTGTGTTCTAATTTTGGCAGATACCCCTCCCACCCTGAAAACACATCCATAGGCTTATTGGTTCCCAGCGAAAGGTGTAAATCTCCGATTGCAAATACTGCCATACAGCTCCTTCAGTTTTTACGAATTCCTCTGTTTTGCTGCCGGCTTTACAAAAAGCATTACCGCAGCGCCGCGGCCCGAATTTCCGACGGCGCAATCACGTCCGAAAACCGCACCGGCAGCTGATCCAGAACGCGCAAGTTTCTCGGCGCGGGTTCACCAGTTTTGTCCGTCAATGCTTTCATCGCGGCAAAATCCCCTGCCGGCACTTCCGCACCAAGCGCAGCCAATACATCGCGGGGGAATTTGAACGGACTTGCCGTAGACAGCACCACCATCGGTGCCGTTGTACGACAGGTTTCCGCCACTCGGAAAGCCACCGCCGTGTGGGTATCGCACAGATATCCATCCTGTTCATAGCGAGCACGGATTTCCTCTGCCCCGGCTTCATCCTCCGCAAATCCAGCCGCAAAGTCTTTTTGGATCGCTTGCAGCGTCTTCGGATCCACCGTATACATACCGTGTTCCGACAGTTCTCTCATCCAATTTGCCACCTGATCGCTGCTGCCACTTACGTGGTAGAGCAGTCGCTCCAGATTGGAAGAAATCAAAATATCCATGGACGGCGAAGTGGTTTTGTGGAAGGTGCGCCGCGCATCATAAGTTCCCGTCCGAATAAAATCCGTCAAAACATTGTTTTTATTCGAAGCACAGACCAATTTTCCCACCGGCAACCCCATCTGCTGGGCATAATAACCAGCCAGAATATCTCCAAAGTTTCCGGTAGGTACGCAGAAGTCCACTGGCGCTCCCCATGCAACACTCCCCTGTTCAGCAAGGCGGAAGTACGCATAGAAATAATATACAATCTGCGGCACCAAGCGTCCCCAGTTGATCGAGTTGGCACTGGACAAGCGAATCTTCCGCTCTTCCAGTTCGGCAGCCACCTCCGTGTCGGCAAAAACGCGCTTTACGCCGGTCTGGGCATCGTCGAAATTGCCCTCTACCGCATATACACGCACGTTTTCCCCTGTCTGGGTAACCATCTGCAAGCGCTGAATCTCACTGGTGCCTGCATTGGGATAAAACACCGCAATCTCAATGCCTTGCAATCCAGCATAGCCCGCCAAGGCAGCCTTACCCGTATCTCCCGAAGTCGCCACCAAAATCCGCGTTGTTTCGGTGCGTTGGAGATTCCGCTTTGCTTCCACCAACAGCTTGGGCATCAGTTGCAACGCATAGTCTTTAAAGGCGCAGGTCGGCCCATGCCAGAGTTCCAACGCATACAGACCATCATGCACCTTGACTGTACGTCCCGCTTTCCCCTCAAAAGCATTGCCGTACGTTGTTTCGGTAGCTTTTTTCAAAAAATCTACCGAATAGTCCGTCAAGAAGCCTTCTAAAACTTTTTGGGCCAGTTCCGGGTAAGAGAGGTGTTTCCATCCTTCTAAGTCTGCCTTAGGGAAAGACTCCGGCACAAACAGGCCGCTCTGCGGTGCCAGACCGCGAACGATAGCCTCCGAAGCGGAAACACGAAGGTTGGAATCTCTGGTACTAAGATACTGCATAACCATACACCCTTTCTATGTAGTTAGCCTTGGAAGGCATCCATAATACAGTGCACCCGCCACCCTGTTTCAGCCGGCATAACTTCGACCACATCAAAGCGCATCGGTGCATCGCTATATGGGCTGTTCTGTAGATAGTTCTGTGCGGCCAAC
>NZ_CALADU010000216.1 GCF_937890665.1 uncultured Subdoligranulum sp. | reverse complement strand
CAATGTAGGTGAAGTTTCCTAACCGTTCCAGTACACGCCATCCCGTGTATGCGTAACGTGCCCCCGTTGCTGTCTGTGGAACAACGGCCATCTTTTTACGGTCTTTCGGATCTCTGCCCAACCAAGTCTCGACAAAGCCTTCGTCTTCTTTCAGATTCCCATACACAATCGCATGATACACACGATGGATACTGTGTACACGCATCTGCTCGCTCAAAGACTGGTGTGCCCCATCATTTTTGGCAACCACCAATAAGCCACTGGTATCTTTATCGATTCGATGCACAATACCGGGCCGAATAGCCCCTCCTATGCCGGAAAGCTGTCCAGCACAATGATACAGCAACGCATTGACCAGAGTCCCGTCGGGATTTCCCGGTGCCGGATGAACCACCATTCCCTTTGGCTTATTTACTACCAACAAGTCCGAATCTTCATAGACCACATGTAGCGGAATATCTTGCGGAATCGCCTCAATGGGCTCCGGGTCAGGGAGTTCAATCACATACCGCGCCCCCGGACAAGCTTTTTCTTTTTTGCTTACCGATTCCCCATCGCGAGAAACACGGCCCTGCTCCATCAAGGTCTGCAAGGCGCTTCGAGAGAGTGTTGGGCACTGCGCTGCTAGCCATGCGTCCAAACGTCCGTTGGCCGTAGCGTCGGCAGTAATTTCAAACCGTTCCATCCGTTGTGGTCCCATCCTGTTGTTTTGCCCGCTTTTCGTCCCGTTCTTTTTGGAAAGAATCGTACAGGATCCAAAGCATCAGCAAAATCACGCCGGTCGTAATGCATACATCGGCAAAATTAAACACCGCAAAATTGACGAAGAGAACATTGATATAATCCACAACCACGCCATGGAAGAAGCGGTCAATCAGATTTCCGATACCACCGCCCAGAATCAATGTCCAAGAAACCCGTTCCCACGGGCCCATTTTGCGAAATAGCAGCAAGCCTAAAACGCACACCAACATGATGGAGGTGATCGCGATCAGGAGTGTCTGCTTGCCGGCCAGCATCGAAAATGCCATGCCATCATTGAGATAATACCGCAGTTCTAGAATGCCGGGGATAACCGTAATTGCGCCCAGCGGCTGCAAAACCGCATTGGCCCACTGCTTGATCAGTTGATCAATGACCACCAACACTCCGGCAGATAAAACCGATAAAAAGGGAAAGATCATTCCAAACTCCATTGCTCACAAAAAAATCAGCGGTGCTTACCAAGGTATAAGCACCGCTGAAAATAACATTACATTCCCAGAACCTTTGCACAACGCGGGCAGAGGCCATTTTCGCCAACGGTGGTTTCATACTTCCAGCAACGCAGGCACTTGGCACCGGCAGCATGGTCTGCATGCACACCGAGTCCATCAACAATGCCCTTCACGCCGCCTTCGCCCTGTTCCAGAGAAACTTGCGAAACAATGAACAGGTCAGCCAGCTCATCCATCGGAATGGCATTGAGGAAATGGTACAATTCCTCATTGCAATACAGAGTCAAGGCAGCCTCCAGAGAGGAGCCGATCTGCTTATCGGCGCGCGCCTGCTCCAGAACCTTCTTTACGTCGTCGCGGATTGCCATAATGCGATCCCACTTAGCCGTAAATTCCGCACCTGCCGCCGGCTTTGCCTCCGGCATCTGCTCAAACACCACATAGTCCTTCATGCCGGGCATCTTGGGCACGTAGCTCCAGATTTCCTGACTCGTGAAGCAGAGAATGGGCGCCAGCAGTTTGGTGAAGTCCGCCAAGATCCGATACAGCGCCGTCTGGGCACAGCGGCGAGCATGATCATCTGCACAGTACAGGCGGTCTTTGATCACGTCCATATAGAAGTTGGACATATCGATGACACAGAAGTTGTACAGCGCATGGTACGCACGGGAGAAGTCGTAATGGTCATACGCATCTCGCATGGTGGCCGTCAGAGTGTTGCAAGCCTCCAGCGCCCAGCGATCAATTTCAAACAGCTGATCTTCATCGACCATATCCCGGTTGGGATCAAAGTCATTCAGGTTACCCAGCATAAAGCGGGCCGTATTGCGCATCTTCCGATAGGCTTCCGACAACTGACGGAAGATCTCTTTGCCGGCACGTACATCCACCGTATAGTCGCTGGAAGCAACCCACAGGCGAATGATGTCTGCGCCGTAATCCCGAATGATCTCGGCAGGTTCCATACCATTGCCAGCGGATTTGTGCATCTGCTTGCCCTGTGCATCCACAACCCAGCCATGGCACAGCACCTCACGGTAGGGCGCAATTCCCTGCGTGGCAACGCTGGTCAGCAAGCTGGACTGGAACCAGCCGCGGAACTGGTCAGCACCTTCCATATACATATCCACGGGCCAAGTCAGTTCAGGACGCTCACGGCAGACCGCACTCCAAGTAGAGCCGGAATCAAACCAGACATCCATGATGTCGGGATCCTTCTCCCAATCAGAAGCACCGCACTCGCAGACCTCGGTCTTGGGCAGAATCTCGTTGGC
Organism: uncultured Subdoligranulum sp.; assembly: GCF_937890665.1. The sequence continues at coordinate 6,168 of NZ_CALADU010000216.1, read as the reverse complement.
CTCGTACTTATACCACGCATCGCTGCCTTCTTTGCGGAACAGATCAGAGACCGCCTTGATCGATGCATCGGTAATGTGATATTTGCCGCACTTCTTGCAATAGAACACCGGAATCGGCACACCCCACACACGCTGACGGCTGATGCACCAATCGCTACGATCGCGCACCATGCCCGCCATGCGATCATGGCCCCACGCCGGCTGCCAATGCACGCTGTCAATGGCCTTGTAGACATCCTCTTTGAAGGCGTCAATAGAGCAGAACCACTGCTCGGTGGCGCGGAAAATGATGGGATGATGGCAACGCCAGCAATGGGGATACTGGTGGGTAATATGCTGGACGCCCATCAGATGGCCTGTCTGCTGGATGTGCTCCAGAATCACTTTGTTAGCAGCCCACACTTTAAGGCCTGCAAATTCCTTACCAGCTTCCTCCGTCAAACGGCCAGCGTCATCCACAGGCACCACGATGGGAAGCTGCGGATAATGATTCACACAGACTTCAAAGTCTTCTACACCATGGCCGGGAGCCGTATGGACACAGCCCGTGCCGCCTTCCAGCGTAACGTGGTCGCCCAGAATGACAAGACCCGTACGATCCAAGAAGGGATGCTGATATTCCATCAATTCCAGTTCATCGCCATGCACAACATCCGGCAGAACCTCGTAGGAATCAATGTGGCAAGCCTCCATAGTGGCCTTAACCAGCTCGGCCGCCATAATATGATACTCGTCCCCGATCTTGACAAAGGCATACTCAATATCCGGGTTCAAGCAGGTTGCCACGTTAGCAGGCAACGTCCAAGTGGTGGTGGTCCAGATTACGATCCAAGCCTTGTCCAGCGGAATGTTGTGCTTAGCCAAGACCCCCTTGGGATCCCCTGTCAGCTTGAAGCGAACATAGATAGAATCGCACTCATCCTCTGCATATTCAATCTCTGCTTCCGCCAAGGCTGTACGGTCCTCAGGGCACCAGTAAACGGCCTTCATGCCCTTGTAAATGTACCCTTTTTTGGCCATCTCGCCAAAAATTTCCACCTGACGAGCCTCAAATTCCGGCCGCAGCGTCAAGTAGGGGTTTTCAAAATCGCCCTGCACACCAAGACGTTTGAACTGATCATTCATCACGTCAATGTGTTCGGTGGCAAATTCTTTACAAATCTTGCGCAGTTCCAGTTTAGAAACACCGGACTTTTTATCGCCCAAAGAGCCCAATGCTTTCAATTCAATGGGCAGGCCATGCGTATCATAGCCCGGAACGTACGGTGCCTGAAAGCCCGACATGTTCTTATAGCGGATGATGATATCTTTAATGATCTTATTTAATGCAGTACCCATATGGATGCTGCCGTTCGCATACGGAGGGCCATCGTGCAAAATATACCGGGGTTTGCCCTCGTTGTTACGGATCATCTGCTCATAGACATGGTTCTGCTCCCAGTCTTCCAGCATTTTGGGTTCCTTTTTCGGCAGACCAGCCCGCATTTCAAAGGGGGTCTGCATCTTGTGGATGGTGTCATTGTAATTCTGCGGCAAGATTTCCTACTCTCCTCTATAAAAATTCATTTCTGTCTGAGGTTGTCAGGCATCAACTATCAAAATCTACACCTTCGAAGTTATTAAACGCCGAAGATGACAATTCCTGCTGAGGTTCCGCCGCGGCTTTAGTCTTGCGGGAAGCTCTTTTTCCCGTAGTAGACTTGCGTGTTTTACGGGCTGGCTTCTCGACAGGCGGTTCATCGTATAACCCCGCTCCCGGTTGGAACGGCGTTTCGTCTACCGCCGGCTGCGGTGTTTCCATGGGCATAGGAATTTCTTCCGGTTCTTCGGGATGCGGCGCAATAGCAAACTCTACCGTATCCACTTTTTCCGGTTCTTCTTCTGCCGGAACTTGTTCAGCCGCACCGGCATCATAATACTGTGTTTCCTGTACGGGCATTTCCTGCACAGGCGCCGCTTGCACGGGCTGTACCGGCGGCGTATAAGCAGGTTCCGGTTCTACCGTCTGCGGTTCGGGCTGCACAGTTTCTTGCATCGGCTCAGACGGTGCAGCCTCTTCCTCCGGCTTCTTGTATTCCGGAAGTTTGCTAATCAGATTGATATGTTTGCGATACATTTCCATCAAAGAGCGCTTGAAGCTATCCGCCTCACTCTTGAGGGTAACGATCTCCTGCTTTGCCAGCTCCACATCGTCCCGCGCCCGCTGTTCGCGATCTTCGGCTTTCATGTTGGCAGTGCGAATAATTTCGGCCGCTTTCTGCTTGGCTTCCCGAATCACGTTCTCGCCCAGCCGCTGTGCATTGATCATCGTGGTGCGCAGCGTATCTTCTTCCGCCCGGTACTGGTCAATACGCTGGGCCAGCACAACGAGTTTTTTCTGCAAATCATCGTTCTGCGCCGAAAGAGCTTCCATGCTTTCTGCAACTTGTTTCAGATAATCGTCCACATCATCGCAGCGGTAGCCGCGCATCGATTTTTCAAATGTAACGCGGCGGACATCCTCAGAAGTTACCATGATATTCCTCCTGTGTTTGGACTTTCCGGGCTAAAGTATACCAAAGAGCAACCCGCACTCTCTCTAATACTGAAAAAACGAAATAAAAATACGATCTTTGCGGCTTTTGCCGCCAATCTCTACCAGTTGATACCGTCCCACACCACGCACTGTAAAAATATCCTGTGCGTACACCGTTTCATGGGCGGTGCGCAGGGGTAAATGGTTAATCTCCACCCGGCCAGCTGTAATATATTCTGCCGCTCGCGTGCGGGAGGTATGCATCATTGCCGCCAATACTGCATCGGCCCGCAGCGAAGGAATTGTGACTTCTTTCAACGTTCTTTCCGGGCCCTGCAAAAGGTGCTGCGGTAGCATATCGCAAAACGCCACCTGCACAGAGCACCGACCTGCGCTGGTCAATTCCGTCGCGATGAAGGATTGTTTGTCGGCAGATACGATCGCATAAAAGACTGCCGGTTCCTGTGGATCCGGCAGCAGGTCCCCCAGACAAGCTCTGTCTAAGCCAAGGCCCAGAATCGCCCCTAGATACTCACGATGTCCGGGCAGCGAGTCACCTTTTGCAGTGCACCGCAGATAGGCCAGCGGTTCTTCCTGCCAAGTATCCGGCGGTTCCAAACAAAGGACTTTGCGCTCGGCGCCTTCATATCCTCCCCAGAATCGGAAATTCGTAAAGCCTGCGCGATGGCACGCCGCCGTCGCCAGTATCTGCTCTCGGTCCGACAGAAAACCTGTGTACCGCGGGATCCCCCGCTCCTGTGAAACACGACACAATTCTTCCACTCGACGCATGAGCCGCCGTTCTTCTTCGTTTTGAGGCGGCACAAACCCTCGGGACGTCTTGGCTGTATCAGAAGAATACGCCATTATTCTCCAACTCGTCGATCAGATCGCCCATAATATCGACATTGTACGGGGTAATAATAAACGTACTGGTTGCCACACGCTTGATCTGCCCATTATTGGCATATGCCACACCGGACAAGAAATCAATCAACCGGCGGGAAACTTCTTTACCAGTAGATTCCAGATTCAATACCACCGTACGCTTGGCGTTGAGCTGATCTGCGATTGTAGACGCATCCTCAAACCGTTCCGGCTTTACCAGCACGACCTGCAACTGGGTGGTAGCATTAATGTTGACCACCTTATTGCTGTGCTGTTTGACCTCTGCTTGAGAATAACTCTGCGCGGCAGCACCTTGACCACCCGCAAAAATTTCGTCCTCGGTATCATCTATATAAGAATCTCCCTCCGGGTCGATTCCAAGCTTGCTTTTTAAACTGTCAAACATAGACATAGTCGTTACTCCTTTGGTCCCGCATGTGGATTTCCACACACGATTACAGCGATATACACTAAATATTATCTTCTATTTTGCTGCCGTTGTCAATATTAAACGGGCAGATTCTCTCGCTATAACAGCTTTCCATCCTGCAAATTGGTTCCCTGCACGATGATTTCATCATACAATCGCACCTCATTGTCCGTACCGACAGCGCCGTCGTCCGGTATTAAGATGTAATTTTCATCTTCGTACAGAATGGTAATTTTCAAAAACCGTTGTAAATTGCCGTACTTAACATACACCCCGCGAGAACCATCCACGATATGCAGCGCTTCTTTATCGATGCGAATGCCCTCATAGGTTTTTATATCGATCTGTGCAGTTTCCTGTCCGAAGCTGAGAATTTCCGCATTGATGCTTTGGCACTCAAAGACCAGCTTGGCAATACCGTCTTCTTCACTTTGGGTCAACTCCACCAAAGTGGCCGTAAGGGGCGTGTTCTGTTTTCCCGGAACGCTGATCTTAACCGACGTTATGCCATCAAAGCGTGCCGCTGTCTCCAGATCGCAAACCGTATAAAACCGCCAACTGAAACCAGTCGCAATCTGTCCGGCCCGGTTGGTATCCGCAGCCGGGAATCCGTCCGACAGCATCTGCTGCAGTTCCAACGGGGAAGCATCATCGAGAGCCTGCTGGTCCGTAGCAATCGTAGGAGCCGCCTCTGTACTGCTGAAATAGCCATTGGTTGTGGCTGTAATGGTTTGCAGCGAACTAAGCTCAGCGTTGATTTCGTCATATTCTGCCTGCAGCGTGCTGATGGTCTGGGTGAAATCCCCTGTTTGCCCGGTGTTGATTTGCAGACGATTCTGTGCCAGCAAAAAATCATCTTCGGCATCATTGATGCCGCTGTATTCTGCGGTATCCAGTTTGTCCAGAAGGTTATACAGTGCCTGTCGCGTCTGGTTGGTCAGCACCGACAAATCGCTGCCCGTAGAATTTTGAGATTTGCTGAGAAGGTCGATGGTTCGTCCCAGACGGTCCAACCGTTCCCGCAGCAACCCTTGGGAATCGTCTGTATAGCATTCTGCAAGGACCGTGCCATTGCTCACACGCTCTCCATCCTGCACCAGATACCCCAAATCGCCGGTTCCTTCCACTGGAACCGATGCGAAAGATACCACACCATCCAACGTCACACTGTCGGCCATTGTATATTGGATAGCTGTCTCGGTCTTATAAGATTGGCGAAAGATGACAAAACATTGAATGACTACATAGAGGGAAACTACCGCCAACAACGCAATACCGATCCAACGGATCACCTGTGCGGCACGAATCTGCCGTTTGTTTGGTTCCATGCGGTGTTCCCTCCTTTGGAATCAATTCTGTAAAAAGTCGCGTACCAGTTTGCTGACCTGCTGCAAAAGATCCGGATCTTCTACATACAGCCACACCGCATCGCTTTGATGGCGAAACCAAGTAAGCTGCCGTTTGGCATACTGGCGAGTCGCCTGTTTGAGCTGTTGGATGCACTCTGCCAACGAACCTGTCCCCTCAAAATAGGGAAAAAATTCCTTATAACCAATCGCTTGCGCAGCGGTCCGGTATTGCTGCCGGTGGTTCCAAACCTGCTCAGCTTCGGTGAGCACGCCCTCAGCCACCATACGGTCTACCCGCTGATTGATGCGCTCATAAAGTACGGCTCGATCCCGGCAGGTCAAACACAGACACAAGGCACGGTACGGCGTTTGCTGCGGGCGGGAGTTGCGTTGTTGCTCGCTCATTTTCCGTCCGGTCAACGTGTACAATTCCAATGCCCGAATTACCCGGGGCAGATTGTTGGGATGTACCTTTTGTGTGTAGACAGGGTCAATCGCCTGCAAGCGCGCATACAATTCTTCTGCACCTTGTGTTTGCGCCTCCTGCTGCAGTTGCTGACGCAGCGCGGGGTCGGTAGGTTCCGGGGCGAACACCACTCCGTTGAGTAGACTGGTGATATACAGCCCTGTTCCCCCTACCACAAGCGGCAATCGGCCTCGTGCCGAAATATGTTGAATTTCTTGTCCCGCTGCCGTCACAAAATCAGCTACACTATAAGGTTCTTCCGGCGACAGAAAGTCCAAGAGATGATGAGGGATGCCCTGCCGCTCCTCCGGTGTAGCTTTTGCGGTTCCCACCGAAAGATCGCGATAGATTTGCATAGAGTCCGCATTGATAATTTCCCCGTCGAACTCCTTCGCCAAGGCAACCGATAACGCGGTTTTTCCTGTGGCGGTTGGGCCGCCGATTGCCACCACACGGGGGCGTTCACACAAGGCGTCCAAACTGCTTTTCCAGCTCCTTCCGGGTGATTTTCAAAACGCAG
>NZ_CALADU010000215.1 GCF_937890665.1 uncultured Subdoligranulum sp. | reverse complement strand
CGTTCCACCACTATTCTCTCATACCTGTCTACCCGGTCCCACGTTTGACGCTTACAATTATACTATCAAGTGCAACACTTTAGGAAAATAAAAAGAAGTTCATACGGAACCCTGGTAGAATAGAGTTACCACACAACTAAACCACCGGGAGGGAACCGTATGAACTACCATCATCTTAGCATAGAAGAGCGCAGTTGTATACGAAAATATACGGTGGTGAGCGGCCAGGGCAAGAGCAAGGCTTGTTTTGCTACTCTGGCAGAACGCAAAACCCGATTTTACATTGCAGTGAAGATCCCGGGCCGACGAGCAGAGACCATGGAGAACGCTATTGTTGCCGCACTATCCGCGTTTCCTCCTCAGCTGGTCAAGACCATTACCTGTGACCGAGGTACAGAGTTTGCCAACTGGCACCGCATTGAAGAACGATTGCATTGTGAAGTCTATTTTACCGACCCGTATTGCGCCTGGCAGAAAGTCACCAATGAGAATCTGAACGGTCTGCTCCGGGAGTTTTATCCCAAGGGCAGAAATCTTTCCCGTGTTGCTCCCGCCACACTAAAACGAAACCTGGCGTTGATCAACGCCAGGCCTCGCAAGATTCTTAACTTCCATTCCGCCCAGGAATTATGGGACTTTGAACTCAATTCCTGTTGCACTTAGTTTGACAATTCACTATACCTAAATCTCTGCATTTGTACAGAAATGATTTGCTATGCAAATTTCCAAAACGAGGCGTTCTCTGCCACAAAGTAAAAATATCGATTTTAACCTCCCCTTCCACGTCGGAGCAAAGTCCGCTTTGCTCCGACGTCTTTTTATTCCCATGGCAAAAAAGACGTCATCCGCCCGCTTCCTTGCTCCTCCTTTCCAAATCACAACCGCTGTGCTGGGTTGTGATTTGGTTTTGGGTGCAAACCTGAAGCCTGGGTATCTATACGGTTGCGATATACCCAAAAAGAAGCACCTGCGAACTGATAAGCCCCATAGGTACACAATGTGGACCTATGGGGCTTAATGCTGTGTATGGGGAAAACAGGGGATGTGGAACACCACATCCCCTGTTTTTTGCTCATAATGCATTTTTAGATAACGAACAAAGCTTCGAGTTTGGATAATGACAAAAAAGCAAATATTGTAGTGGCTTTTCAGATGACCTGTGGTATGGTGTCTTGCTGCAAGGAGGTAGGACACATGAACGACGCTCTGAAACAGCTCTACAACAGATTTTACACGCCACTGCCTATGGTGGAAGCTGAGCAGGAAATTAAAGCTTGTCACAAGCAGTTCATCGAGCAATTGGAAAAATCAGAGAGAAAACTGGTGCTGCGGATCATGGATGCCCTGAGCTTGATTGCGAAGAGATCTCCGTGGATAGTTTCTTCTGTGGGTCAAATTGGCATGGGAATTGGCATACGAACTGAATCACTTTGAAACGGACAGGCATCTCTTTCCAGCGGAAGAAGCGGAGAGAGATGCCTGATTTTTATGCGGTCAGGCGTACAATGCTTTTGGGCGTATTGCCTTTTTTTCATCTCTGATCTTCTCCATTTTGAGCAGCAACATTCTCTGGACTTCTGGATCGTCTCTCGGTATTGTGTGTTTACAGCCAACAAAACAGAGAGGAGAAGAACACTATGGCACAAGTTCCCGTTACCAGATGCCAGTACTGCGGATCACAGGATATCGGTGAAGGCTGGCAGCACAGTGTAGCCCTGGTTACATTCAAGTATCACGGACTTCTGGGAAATCGCTTGAAATACCTGATTTGCCGCCGCTGCGGAGCGGTACTGTACCAGTGTGTAGCAGAACCTCACCGTTTCCCACAAGTAAGAAGATAACCTTAGAGTGCAGGAGGAGGGAATGCGATGAAGAAAGTATCGGAAGCGCATATCTTTCCTGTGCCAGTGGCAATCCTATCAATATGGTGTGCAAAGCCCACAGCGATATTTGCCGCTGTGGGCTTTGTTATCCACGGCTTCCTGTACAATAGCAGTATACAATGGGAGGATCGCTATGAAAAATTATCAGTTAACGCAACATCAAATCCAAGCGTATGCTCATTACCTTCTGGCGGAGGAAAAGAGCGGCGCAACCGTGGAGAAATATCTCCGGGACATCCGGTCATTTGCCTGCTGGCTTGATGGTCGTGATATCAGCAAGGAGTTAGCCTCAGAGTGGAAGTCCCACCTTGTGTCTCAAGACTATGCCCCGACCACAGTCAATGCTATGCTCTCTGCCCTGAACAGTTTACTGGAGTTTCTCGACCTGCAGGAGTGCCGGGTAAAGTTCCTGAAAATACAGCGCCGCCTGTTTCGGGATGCCAACCGTGAACTGACGAAGGAAGACTACCAGCGACTTTTGAACACGGCCTATCAATTAGGGCGGGAACGGCTGGGCCTTCTGGTGGAAACCATTGGAGCCACCGGTATCCGGGTCAGCGAAGTACCATATATCACGGTGGAAGCTGTTCAACAGGGCAAGGCAGAAATCGCCCTCAAAGGTAAGATCCGCACCATCCTGCTCCCCGGAAAACTCTGCCGCAAACTGCTGAAGTACGCGAAAAAACAGAAAACCGCTTCCGGCGCAATCTTTCGCACCAAAAGCGGAAAAGAACTTGGCCGCCGACAGATATGGGCGGAACTGAAAGGGCTGTGCAAGTATGCGGGTGTGGAGCCGGGAAAAGTATTCCCTCATAACCTGCGGCACCTGTTTGCCACAGTTTTCTACCGTGCCTGCCGGGATATTGCCAAGCTGGCCGACCTGCTGGGCCACAGCAACATCGAAACCACACGCATCTACCTAGTTTCCTCTGGCGTGGAGCATCGGCAACAGATTGACCGACTGGGGCTGGTGTCATAGTCACAGAATCGACATTCTGTCCCACTGTCGACTACATACCGGAATATATACGCCTTCATTATAGCAGGTGTGAAAATCAAAAGCAAGGTATATTCAAGATTTTGAGCACAAAAATATAGGTCGCAGGCATAATTTGCATTTGCGGCCTGGATTTCTGCGTTCTTTTGCCCGCTTTCTACGAGAAAGACGGGCAATTTTTTGTGCCCATCTTTTTATTTGAAGCGAAAAGACGCAAGGAACTATTCAGAATGTCGATTCTGCCTAAAAGGGGGACTGGCCATGCGTGAGAGCCTGTACGACTTCTGCATACGGGAAAGACGGCAAGAACTGCTGGAGCAATGGGTAGTAGATACAAATTTGCCCATCACGCCGACCTGCATCTGCCGCGGCAGCAAACGCAAAGTCTGGTGGCAGTGCGAAAAAGGCCATCGCTGGCAGGCCGCAGTATACACCAGAACGGGCGGCGGAACCGGCTGTCCGGTCTGCACCGGTAAGGTTGCGCAGTCAGGAGAAAACGATATGGCCACACTATTTCCTGACCTGATTTGCCAGTGGCACCCAACGCGAAACAGTAACATTGATCCAGCCCGGGTTTTGCCCGGCAGCCATCGGATGGTCTGGTGGATATGCGAAAAGGGACACGAGTGGCGAGCACAGGTCAAATCCCGTGTGGTCGGCTGTGGTTGCCCGGTGTGTGCGAACCGAGAGATCCACTCCAATGAAAACGATCTGGCATCACAGTACCCCATGCTCGCTGCTCAGTGGGATATGGATAAAAACGGAAACCTTACTCCTGATTCCGTCGTGCCGGGTACCAGACGAAAGGTGTGGTGGATCTGTAAGAAAGGCCATAAGTGGCAGGCTACGGTAGCATCCCGGGTATCCGGAAGCGGTTGCCCGGTGTGCAGCGGAAAAACAGTGCTTCCGGGTGAAAATGATTTGGCAAGTCAATTTCCTGTTATTGCGGCCCAGTGGAATTCGGAAAAAAACGGCAAGCTATCACCACAACAGGTCACGCCAAATTCCAACCGTAAAGTCTGGTGGCGGTGTGAAAAGGGCCATGATTATGAGGCTGCTGTAACAGCGCGTACCCGTGGAAGCGAATGTCCGTATTGTACCGGAAAAAAGGTGCTGCCAGGATTCAACGATCTGGCGACCCTGGAACCAAAAGTTGCCGCTCAATGGCATCCTAATCTCAATGGCGCCTTGACTCCTCAGATGGTCACGACCGGTTCTCACCGGAGAGCGTGGTGGCAGTGTGATTATGGCCATGTGTGGAAAGCCGTCGTTTATGCCCGGGCAGGATCGCAAAAATGCGGCTGCCCCGTCTGCGCCGGTGTGGCAAAACGGCGGCATGCGAACCTGGAATTGCCCGCGTCAAAGCCCCTTCATCAAGGCGCGGGACGACCCGTATTGTGACCCCTGCCCTGCGATCAGCAGGGCATCATATATCTGTATATCAAATGAAACAGGAAAGGGTGAGGAGGTACAGGAACATATCCAGCCCTGCCTCTGTCGGCCAGACAGGACAGGCCACCTGCAGCAAGGTGAAACGCCGTGGGGTCAGGAGCGTTTACTCCGGCGTATGGCAAATTTGCGGAAGCGCAAGGACTGCGGATCTCCATGTACCAGGTTTGAGAGAGCCGCCCGAGGGTTTCCGTGCGCGCGTAAGCGTAATTCTATAAAGGAGGAAACATTGATGAAAAGAAGATTGTCAGCAGTTTTGCTGATGCTCTGCCTGGTCATCGGACTGATGCCTGCGTCGGCGTTTGCCGCACCGGAAGCACGGCGTGTCAACGACACTGAGTTCCACATCATGTATCTTGATAAAATCAAGAAAGTTGTGCAGAACTACAACCCCGGGCATGAGCAGAATGAAATTAAAATTGATAAGATTTTTGTGCATTCCGGCTCTGATACGGTTGACGGAAGCGGTACAAACGGGTACTTGGAAGAGCATAACGCTTGGAAGGTTCAAAATACTTCTATAGACCACTGGGGTGGTATAAGCGATAATGTTACTGCAATTACTATTTGTGCCCAAATTGATAAAACAGGAACAAAATATCAAATTCCGGTTGCTATTGATCCCGGGCAGCTTGTACATGATCTTGGTGGGCTTAATCATATGACTCAGATTCTCCTGGATGTCAAGCTGACCTATGATCCCAACGGCGGTAAGGAATCTGCTGTTGTACAGAACTTTTTAGAGCACGACGCGGTTGCGGTTGGCAATGGCGTTTCCTTTACCAGAGACAAGGCTGTTCTTCTTGGCTTCAGCGAGACGAAAAAGGATCTCATTACGAGCCTGGATGCACAGAACGCCGCAGGTATCATCGATGCGAATCAGACCAAACGCATCGACAAGGATACCACTCTGTATGCCGTTTGGGCCGAGGACAGCAATAACAACGGCAAGGCGGATTATCTGGAAAAGGATATCACGGTCAAGTTTGCAGCCGCCGGCGGCGAGTTTGCACCCGGCGCCACAACAACACTCAAGCTGAATCCGCAGAGCAGCCAGGCTTTCCAGGTACCTGAAGTCACAGCACCTGAGGGCTTTGACTTTGATTCGTGGAAGTGGACTTCCGCAGATCAAAGTATCACCACTTCTTTCAAAAAAGGGGATTATGTTTCTTATAACATTATTTTGCAGAGAACGCAGGGAACTACGAGTGAAGTAATCTTCGTCGCTCAGTATACGGAACTGCCTCCCGCCACCAAGGAAATCACCCTGAACTTCTACGACGAAGTGAACCACAAGCAGGTGGAGGAAAAGGTGATGGAGGTTGCGGCTGACGCTACCACCATCAACACCAGCGCCATTACCCTTCCCGCCGGCTATGAGTTCACTGTGACCGGCGATCTCACGATCACTCCTGATGGTTATGTGTATGTCGGCGTGAAGCCCGTCGTCACCACCAAGGAAATCACTCTGAACATCTATGACGAAGTGAACCACAAGCAGGTGGAGGAAAAGGTGATGGAGGTTGCGGCTGACG
>NZ_CALADU010000214.1 GCF_937890665.1 uncultured Subdoligranulum sp. | reverse complement strand
GCAACGACGGCCACCGGGAGGAGCGGTGCCAGCAGCACGCCCGAACCGACGCCCCGATCCCGATGGAACATGAACACGGAGGTAATGCCGGTGTCTAAGCCAAGATATGACTGGTGGAGTTATGTGAAGGGAATGATTCGTAGATACCCCGATCTTTGCTTAAAGGAAAAGGCCCTTCGAGAAACGACCCTTTCTCCCAATCTTTCTGGGCAGCCCAGTGGAAAAGGCAAGCCTTCAGATCCGACAGCTGAGGCTGCCCTCCGGGAACTGCCAGAGATCAACCGCCGCGAGTTGGAAGCCGTGCGCAAAGCCATTGAAGAAACCAAAGAGTTGGACACTGAGAAGAACGTCTTCGCATGATTCGACTGGTTTTTTGGGATAAAACGCATACGCTGGAAGGGGCAGCGCAAAAATGCAATATCGCATATGTTACAGCATGTAGATGGCACAAAGATTTCATTATGAAAGTTGGAATAAATTTTGGTCTCACTTGAATAAGCTAACATAAAACGCCATTTTTTCATATTTTTCGCCTATAAAAAAGGATAAGCAATTGACAATACTACGCATACGAAATATAATGTAACTAAATAATAGTTGCAGCAGCGTGGTGATAGGATGGGAAGCAAAGAAAAATTATTAGCCAAGATACTTCGAAAACCAATGCCAACCAACTTCACAAAGCAAGATTTGGACACGTTAATGTCTAAATGTAATTGCCTAAAGTTTAACGGTGGTAGAGGGTCAGGAATAGGATATGTTCACCAGCCAACTCATCAAATTTTACAATTTGATGAGCCACACCCAGGTAACGAATTATATCGATATCATATAAAAATGGTAATTACATTTCTGAAAGATGTAGGTGAGATATGAAAATTTATTAAAACATCAATTTTGAAACGGGAGGATTCGACTATGAGCAACGTGATGGAGTATAAGGGATACCATGCAAAAGTAGAGTATGACCCAAACGATAATATTTTGGTTGGAAAAGTGATTGGAATAGCAGATTCCTTAAACTTCCACGCACAATCTACTAACGAGTTAGTTTCAACATTTCATCAGAGTATAGAAAATTATCTTGAATTGTGCAAAAAAATCGGCAAATCACCAGACAAAGAGTATAGTGGAACATTTAACGTTAGAATCCCTTCTGAGTTGCACAAAAGGGCCTTTATTAAAGCTCAACAAGAAGGGATTACATTAAATAAAGTTGTGGAAAGCGCATTATATGCGTATCTTTTCCCTGAAACAACTATTATGAGTGAATTCACAGAGCAAGTTGCCGCTTTTGCAGATTCCATAAAGAACCTTTCTAGCTCAATTTCGCTTACTACAAAATCTGAAGTAAACGGAAACGTTTCAGCTACAGCAGGTGGAAAAGCCACGAATTTGGAAAAAAGCTTTTCTAAGCGTGAGAATTGCATTTATCTGCCCACTGCAAACAGTTTCAACATTTCCAAAGTGCAATCAGCTCTATCATGAAAGGTAGATTGTCATTATGATTAAAGATATTCTAAATAATACCATTCGTGCAGGACTTGCAGAGATATCATTACAGGATTTAAAAGAACCTGCCCCTAGCAGTCAGGCTGTTCAATTAACGTTTACTGACTATATAAATTGCAAAAAGCTTTCAGACCGATTAAGAATTGAGTGCACAAGAGAATTTTCGTTTGAGCCTGAATGCAATTTCAAATTAAAGATAACATACTTTGTAGAACACTTTTTGAAGGATAAAAATTTGCTCGACTCGTTCGCTGATGCAAGCATTGAAAAGGAAATAATGGAGGACTTGGAATTTTATTTGCAAAGTAATCAGGGGTTTGCTGCGAGGCTATCTCTTTTGGCTGCACAAATTACGTCTACGTTTGGAGGCGCTCCAGCAGTAACCCCCCCTATTTTTCCCTTTTCACAAGAAAAAACAGAAAGTTGATTTAATAAAGCCAAAAAAACGCGATACACTATTATCATCAAAAGCCGTAAGGAACGGGAAACCGCCTTGCGGCTTTTGGTTTTGGGCTTTGCATAGGCACCTCCCAGGGACATGGACCCAGCGCTTTGCGTCGTCCCGTATATGGGCGCCACCAGCCGGCTGCGATGCCGGCCCTATAAGCCGTACAGCCACCGCCAACTGTCCGCAGGCGGAAAGGCGCTCTGCCAGAAGCAGGACGTGGGAGCAAGACCCGCGTACGGCACCGATGCCCTCGGCACTCGCCGGGGGCATTATCATGCCCCGCCCCAGCCGCAAGAGGCGAGGCTGGCACCTACGAGCACCGCCCGGCAGGCGGGAGAGAACCACAGAAAAAGGTGCCAAAAGACGCTCCGTCCCTGCGCTGCCGGGCGGTTATTTTTACTTTACATTCGAGCCGGGAAGGAGGGAAACGTCATTGGCCAGGCCGCTGAAATACAAGACTGTGGATGCCTTGCAGGCCGCCATTGACGCTTACTTCGAGGACTGCCAGGGCAAGCCGCTGTTGGACAAAGACGGCACCGCCGTCTCCGACAAGTACGGCGAGCCGGTCATCATCGGCGCACACCCGCCCACCGTGACGGGGCTGGCCCTGGCGCTGGGATTTACGGGACGCCAGGCGCTGCTGAATTACCAGGGCAGGAAGCAGTTTATGGACACGATAACGCGCGCGAAGTCCCGTTGCGAGGAGTACGCCGAGAGCCGCCTGTTTGACCGGGACGGTGCCCGCAGCGCGCAGTTCAGCCTGGAACACAATTTCCGCTGGAGAGCGGGCGGAGATTCCGGCGAAGATACCCTTGCGAGAGCGGCCAAGGTCCTGGAGGGAATCGACAGTGCTATCGAGTAAACAACGCGAATACCTGGCCAACTGCAGCCATCGCTGGAATGTCAAGACCGGGGCCACGCGCTCCGGCAAGACCTGGCTGGATCTGCTGGTCACGATCCCCAAGCGGCTGCTGGCCTGCCGGGGTGAAGGGCTGATCGTCTTGCTGGGCAACACCAAAGGAACACTGGACCGCAACATCCTGGACCCCATGCGCGAGCTGTGGGGGCCGGATCTGGTCGGTACGATCGGCAGCAACAACACTGTGCAGTTGTTCGGCCGCAAGTGCTATGCGCTGGGCGCTGACAACAAGAAGCACGTCGCCCGCATCCAGGGCGCGGCTTTTGAATATTGCTACGGCGACGAGGTCACGACCTGGAGCGAGGATGTGTTCCAGATGCTCAAGAGCCGCCTGTCCTGCCCGCACAGCCACTTCGACGGCACCTGCAACCCGGACAGTCCCCTGCATTGGTTCAAGGCGTTTCTGGATTCTGACGCCGACGTTTACTGCCAGGCATACACCATCGACGACAATCCGTTCCTGGACCCTGACTTTGTGGACAACCTGAAGCGGGAATATGCGGGCACGGTGTTTTACCAGCGCTTCATCCTGGGACAGTGGGCCATTGCCGAGGGGCTTGTGTATCCGTTTGTGGCAGCAAACCCGGACGCTTATCTAATGCGCGGTCCCACCGCCGGGATGGACGGGCGCTTTTATGTGTCCGTCGACTACGGCACCCATAACCCTTGCAGTATGGGGCTGTGGTGTGTGCAGCGGGACCGTGCCGTGCGCATCAAGGAGCATTACTACGACAGCCGCAAGACCCGGTCACAGCATACCCCCGAAGAGGACTACGCCATGCTGGAAGACCTGGCGCGCGGGTATTACATCCAGGCAGTGGTCGTAGACCCGGCCGCCGCCGCATTTATCGAGACGATCCGGCGGCATGGGCGCTTTCTGGTGCGGCCGGCTGAGAACGATGTCATCAACGGCATACAGACCACGGCGGCCCTGCTGCAGAGCGGCCGGGTGCTGATCCACGAGAGCTGTGCCGACACGCTGCGGGAGTTCAAAACCTACAGTTGGGACGACACGGCGCACCAGGACAAGGTCATCAAAGAAAACGACCATGCCATGGACGACATCCGCTATTTTTGTATGACGATTTTGGCCCGCGAATACCGCTGGGCAGATTGGAGACGCAATGTTTGAAAAGTTGCTGAAATGGCTGCGCGGCCTGTTGAACCAGATGTTTGACGACGCCGTGGGCAGCCCGGACATCGTGATCTC
>NZ_CALADU010000213.1 GCF_937890665.1 uncultured Subdoligranulum sp. | reverse complement strand
GTGTCAGAGCTGGGCCAAGTCTTTTTGTCCCCCCGCCCCCGGCCCCGGTCCCAGCCTGCCGTAGCCGCCGCTTTCGGCTAATCCCCTATATACCGCAAACAACCCCCGCCGCCGCGAAAAAGCGCAGCAGCGGGGGTTGTTTTGGGTTTGTATCAGGTGCGGCGCAGCGCACGCAGTGCCAGCCCGATGACCAGACCGATCAGGGCAGGCACCACCCAGCCGAAGCCCTGTGCGCAGAGGGGCAGGGTGTTTTCGGCCCAAGCCACCACCGGTTCCAGATGCAGGAAGGCTTGCGCCTGCGCCGGCAAGGTGCGCAGCAGATCAAATACCGACGCCACCATCGTGCAGCCGATGGTCCACCGCAACACGGTGGGATGGTTGCCGAACAAGCCGCCCCCCAGCGTGAGAAGGATCAGCACGATGGACAAGGGATAGAGGAACATCAGCACCGGGGTGGAATAGGCCAAAATGGCATTGAGCCCCAGATTGGCAATGAGGAAGGAAACCACGCAGAAGGTCACCGCCCACACCCGGTAGGACGGTCCGCCGGGGAAGATCTTGACGAAGGTTTCGCCGCAGCTCGTAATAAGTCCCACCGCCGTTTTCAGGCAGGCGATGGTAACGGTAGCGGCCAGAATCAAGGCCCCTGCGGAGCCGAAATAGTATTCTGCGATCTGGGCCAGCGCCTCGCCGCCGTTACTGGAAGCTTCAAACTGGCCGCAGCTCTGGGCGCCCACCACCGTAACCAGCAGGTAGATGGCCGCCATCAGCAGCGAGCTGAACAGCCCCGCCAAGACGGTGCTTTTGGCCACCTGCCCGGGTTCTTCCACCCCCAGACTGCGGATGGCATGGACAACGATGATGCCGAAAGCCAGACTGGCCAAGGCGTCCATTGTGTTGTAGCCTTCCAACAGGCCGGTGGGAAAAGCGGCCACGGCGTAGCTGCCGGTGGGTTCAATATCCGCCACCGAAGCAAGGGGCGACGTCAATGCCCGCAGCACCAACACCGCCAAGAAGCAGAGGAACAGCGGATTGAGCACTTTGCCGATCCACGTCAAAATTTCGCCGGGGCGCAGCGAGAAAAAGAGCACCGCCGCAAAAAAGACCAACGAGAAAACCGCCAGCGCCAACGTTTGACTGGCAGCGGGCAGCAGACGCTGGATACCCACGGTGTAGGACACGGTGGCACAACGGGGAATGGCGAAGAACGGCCCGATGGTAAGGTAGAGCAGGCAGGTAAAAAACAACCCGTACCCCTTGCCGACCCGGCTGCTGAGTTCCAGCAGGCCTTCCTCCCGGCTGATGCCCAAGGCCGCCACGCCCAGCAGCGGCAGCCCCACACCGGTGATGAGAAAACCCGCCGACGCCAACCAGAGGTTGCGCCCCGCCAGTTGGCCCATCGAGGCCGGGAAAATCAGATTACCCGCCCCAAAAAACATGCCGAACAGCATGCTGGCCACGATAATCAGTTGCCGAAAAGTAAGTTTTTTCATAATCCCATTCCTTTTACACACCTGTAAGAAGTTGCTTCCATTATACCGCCATCAGGGTGCGGGGTAAAGGGCAGCGAACAAAATTCGCCCAAAAAGCGGCAGCCCGAAGGCCGCCGCCAAAAGGATTTCTTTATTTCAATGATCGACAGTGGGGTCTTTTTCCGGCACGGTGGAAATGCGGAATCGGAAATAGAGCAGATGCCCCACCCAAACACAGCCCAGCACGATGCGCCCTACCGGTACGGCATGCATCATCACAAAGCCCACGGCCATCACGGCCGTAACCGTCCCCATGATGCGGACCTTAGCGCGCCGGGTCAAGCCCCGGCCGGCAGCCAGATCGACCAAATTGTCCCGATAGAGGCGGGTACCTTTGAACCACCGTTCCAGCCGACGACTGGAACGGCCAAAGCCGTAAGCCGCCAGCAGCAAAAACGGGAAGGCAGGCAGCAAAGGCAGCACCGCCCCCACAGCGCCCAGCGCCAGCCCCAGAAAGCCCAGTGCCAGATAGCCCAGTTTGCGAATGGTCATTGCGGACTCCTTTCTCGTCGTGACAGGCAGGATTCTATTCCATGGCGTACCACCAAAATCGGATGCCGCCAAAGCATCCGCGGGCCGGAAAACCGCATGACCTCCCGGATTTTGGCCCGCATTTCGGCCTGATAGCAGTGGACGGCACACTGGGAACAGAAGGTTTTGGTCTGCATAAAAGGACAGTGGTCGATGCGCTGCCGGGCGTAAGCCTCCAGCGCCGCACAGTCGGGGCAAAGCCCCTTCTGGGTGTGGTGTTTGCGGCGGCAGTAGAGGGCGATCATACAGGAGACCACCTGTTTTTCCCGGTCACGCTTGTCGGCGCGGGGCATCAGCTCACCCTCCCGTTTTCCACCGAGTAAACGGTATCGGCCACACACAGCGTGGACGCCCGGTGAGAAACCAGCACCACCGTGCGGGTGCCGTGTTCCCGGGCCAGCGCCTGCAAGATCACCGCTTCGTTCAGGCTGTCCAGATTGCTGGTGGGCTCATCCAACAGCAGGAAGGGGGCGTCGTGCAAAAAGGCCCGGGCCAGACCCAGCCGCTGCCGTTCCCCACCCGAAAGGGTGTCGCCCAGTTCCCCCACGGGGGTATCGTATCCCTGCGGCAGCGCGGCAATGAAGTCATGGACCGCCGCCTTGCGGCAGGCCGCCACCAGTTCTTCGTCGGTGGCGTCCGGTTTGGCGATGCGCAGGTTGTTGCGGATGGAATCATGGAAGAGATAGGTCTCCTGTGTGACAAGGGCTTCCAGACGGCGGAGGTTTTTGGTGTTGATCTCCTCCACGCTGCGGCCGGACAACTGCACCCGGCCCTGCCGCACCTGCCAGAACCGCAGGAACAGCTTGAGCAGCGTGGATTTGCCGCTGCCCGAACGTCCCACAATGCCGATGGTCTGCCCAGCCGGAACCGGTACCGTGACCCCGTCCAGAATGGTTTGTCCGTCATAGCCGAAAGTCACCGCCTCGGCCCCCGCCCCGGCAAAAGCCACCTCGGCCTGCCCGTGGACATCTTCCACCTGCGGTGCTTCTTCCAACAGGTCCAGCACCCGGTTGCCCGCGGCCAGCGTACTTTGCAGGGTTGCCCCCAGATTGGCCAGCGCTACCACCGGTCCAAAGGAACTCATCAACGCCATGGTGGGGATCAGCACCCCGTCCCAGCCTATGCTTCCTTGCCGGTAGAGCCCCGTGGCCGCTGCCAGCATGACCAGATCAAAGCCCCACAGCAGCGTCTGGGTGGCGGCGGTGTTGCGCCCCGCCGTGCGCTTGAGTTTTTCCTCATCCCGGGAAAGAGCCTCGGTGCGAGCCTGCATCTCTGCCAACCGGCTGGCGCCGGCGCCGTATTGCAATGTTTCAGACAGGCCCCGCAGGCTGTCCAACACAAACCCAGCCAGCGCCCCCGATGCCTGCCGCACCCGCAGACCATCCTCTCCCGACACCCGGGCGGTGACCAACGGCACGGCAATGCCCACTACCCCGTAGGCCGCCAGCGCCAACAGTCCCAGCAGCGGGTGGTACTGCCCGATAAAGACTGTCATGCCACCGCTGAAGAGGAGGGCGATCAGCACCGGCGAGATGGTGTGGGCGTAAAAGACCTCCAACAGCTCAATGTCGGAGGTGATCAGAGCGATCAGATCGCCCTTTTCTTTTCCTTCCAGTTTGGCCGGTGCCAGACGGCGCAGTACGCCGAAGACCCGGCCCCGCAGCAGCGCCAGCAGCTTGAAAGCGATAAAATGATTGCAGGCCTGCTCGCCATACCGTAGGACGGCCCGCAGCACCGCCAAAACAGCGGCAGCCCCGAACAGCCCCGCCAG
This sequence comes from uncultured Subdoligranulum sp., assembly GCF_937890665.1. The sequence continues at coordinate 18,632 of NZ_CALADU010000213.1, read as the reverse complement.
CGGCAGCGGTACCGCCCAGCCCAGTACCCGCAGGATGCCAAACCCGCCCAACACCGTCAGGAAGGTGGCGCAGAGATGTCCGGCCACCCCCATGGCCACCGCCAGCACCATGTAACCGGTCAGCGGGCGGACCAGCCCGATCAGCCGGGCCATCACGGCAAACCCGTTTCGTTTCATGCAGGGACCTCCTTTTGGGTGTAGCGTTCCAGTTGCTGCTGGGCGTTCCAGAGTTCGGCGTACCGCCCCCCGGCTGCCAGCAGTTCGGTGTGGGTGCCGGTCTGTACCACAGTGCCTTCCTCCATCACATACAAGCAATCGGCCTCTGTCACGTTGGCCAGCCGATGGGAGATCAGGATCACCGTTTTGGTTCGGGCCAATGTACGGATCAACGCCATAATGTCGTTTTCGCTCTCCACATCAATGTTGGAGGTCGCTTCGTCAAAGAGATAGACCGGGCTGTCGTGGAGCAGTGCCCGGGCCAGCGCCAAACGCTGGCACTGCCCGCCCGACAGGTTGGCGCCTTTTTCGGTCAACAGCGTGTCCAGTCCAGCCTCGCTGCGCAGAAAATCTGCCAGCCGCACCTGTTCCAGCACCGCCCACAGGGCAGCGTCGTCTGCCGTGGGTTGGGCCGGCAGCAGATTGTCCCGGACGGTCCCCTTAAACAGATAGCTGTTGTGGGACAGGTAGGTGACGGTGCGGGCCAGTTCTCCTTCGTCGATCTGGTCCAGCGACACACCGCCCAGTGTCACCTGCCCGGCACCCGCCCGACGCTGACCGGTGAGCAGTGCCGCCACGGTGGACTTGCCGCAGCCCGAGGCCCCCACCAAAGCGGTAAAATTCCCCTGTCGGCAGGTCATGCTGACCTGCCGCAGGATGGGGCGGTCTGCCGCGTAGGCAAAGTCCACCCCTTCCAGCGCCAGCGTGCAGTCCTCGGGCGCCGGCAGGTTCCCCCGAGGCTGTCGGGGGGTATCCAGCAGGCGGAAGATCTTTTCACTGGCCGCCATGCCGTTCATCGCCACATGGAAAAAGCTGCCCAGCAGCCGCATCGGCAAAAAGAAATCCGCCGCCAGCAGCAAAATCATCAGGCATCCTTGCAGGCTGACCGCCCCCGCCGCCAACCGGCTGACCGCCAGTACCATGCCCCCTGCCGCGCCGCCATAGGCGATCAGGTCCATAACGGTGATGGAGTTGAGCTGCATGGTCAGCACCCGCATGGTGATCTTGCGGAAGTCCTCGGCCTGCCGGTTCATCTGCCGATGGCGTTCGCCATCCGCCTCATAGATTTTCAGGGTGGTAAGCCCCTGCAAATTTTCCAGAAAGGTGTCCCCCAGCGCCGTGTACTGCCCCCAGTACCGTCCCAGCAGTTTTTTTGCCCAAGTCTGCACCGCGGCAATGGAAACGGGGATCAGCGGCACGCAGACCAGCAGCACCGCCGCCGAGGGCAGATCGATGGGGGCCAACACCGCAAAAAGCGTCAGCGGGGCCAACATGGCATAGAAGAACTGGGGCAGGTACTGCCCGAAGTAGATCTCCAACTGGTCTACCCCCTCCACCGCCACCTGCACCACCGCACTGGTCTGCACCGATTCCCGATAGGCCGTGCCCAGTTCCAGCAATTTGCGGTAAAGCAGGGTGCGCAGCCGCATCTTCACGGTTTTGCTGGAGAGATAACTCATCCGCGTAGCCCCTACGGCACAGCCGAAGCGTACCCCCAAGGCCACCAGTGCCGCCGCCAGCAGCCTGCCCCCTTCCGGCAGTGCTTCGCCCCCGGCCAGCGCCGCCAACAGGCGGCAGACTGCCGTCACCAACAGGATATTGGCCGCCAGCGCCAACCATTGCAGCGCCACGTTGGCGGCGATGTACTTGCGGCTTTCCGGTACAGCCGCCAGCAAACGTCGATCGATCATCCTTCGCTTTTCCTCCTAAATCCGCGCCGGTAGGCAAAAATATGGATCGCCAGAAAGAACACACAGGTAATGGATACCACCTTGTGTACCGCCAATACCAGCGGCATCTGGGCAAAGATCAGGCTGCACACCCCGCTGGCAAAGGCCAGCATCACGGCCCCCAAAAGCGCTATGCGGCGCCATCCCAACCTTTTTCGGCACCCCACGGCGTGAATCAGGCAGAGTACCAGAAACCCGGTGGATGCCAGCTTGTGTACCACGATGCCGGTCAGCGGCACCGCCAAGGTGAACAGAAAACTGCCCAGCAGCAGTCCATAAAACAGCTTTTTCATGGGAACCCTTTCTTCTCGCAGTTAGTTTAAGCTAACGCCCGTCCAGTAAAAAAGCCACCGCTTCGATTAGCGGCAGCTAACTTTCGACAGAATAACAGGTTTGCCCCCACTTGTCAAGCAAAATTTCCTGCACCACACCGGGAAAGTCCATTGCAGGGCAACGGGCGGTATGCTAGAATGAAGGCAACGATAATACGCCCGCAGGGTCCGGCCCTACGGGGAAGGAAGTGTACCATGACAAAGAAAAAACTGGGTATTCTGGGCTGCGGCTATCTGGGCGGTATTGTGGCGGAAGCGTACCGCGCCGGACTGCTGCCGGACTATGAACTGGTGGGTGTGACCAGCCGCAGCGAAGGCCCCGCCCGGGCGCTGGCCGAACAGACGGGCTGTGCATTCTGCCCGGATATGACCGCCCTGCTGGCACTGCATCCCGACATTGTGGTGGAAACCGCGGGGATTCCGGGACTGCGGGCCAATGCGGTGCCGGTACTGGAAAGCGGTGCGGATCTGGCCGTCATTTCTATCGGCGCCTTTGCGGACGAAGCCTTTCTGGATCAGGTACGCCAGACCGCGGCCCGCTGCGGGCGCAAGGTGTATCTGGCCTCCGGCGCGGTGGGCGGCTTTGATGTGCTGTCCACCATCACCCTGATGGCCCGGGCCCGGGGCGTGGAGCCGAAAGTTTCCTTCCACACCCACAAGAGCCCCCAGTCCCTGCAGGGAACTCCGGTCTACCAGCCCGAAATGGACACCGCCCAGATGGACGCCTTTGCCGGCACGGCCACCGAAGCCATCGCTTTGCTGCCCACCCGTGTAAACGTAGCGGTGGCGGCTTCGCTGGCAGCCGCAGGGCCGGAACACACCGACATGCGCATTACCAGCGTACCGGGGTTTGTGGGGGACGACCACTGCATTACCATCGAGGGCGCCGGCGCCAAAGCGGTGGTGGACATTTATTCCGATAAAAGCGCCATTGCAGGTTGGAGTCTGGTCGCTTTGCTGCGCAATCTGGCCAGTCCCATCGAACTGCACTGAACAGGAGGAATCATGATGTTTCGTAAACTGACGGCCATTGAGCCGGTAAGTCTGGTGCCCGAGGCAGAGCAGGAACTGCACAATCTGGCACAGGAAGTCGTGCTGTACAACGACATCCCCGCCAACAACGACGAAATCGTGCGCCGCATCGGAAATTCCGACGCTGTTTTGTTGAGTTACACATCCCGCATGGACCGGGATGTGATTGCCCGGTGCCCGGAACTTCGCTACATCGGTATGTGCTGCAGCCTGTACTCGGAGGAAAGCGCCAATGTGGACATTGCTTTTGCCCGGGAGAAAGGCATTTGCGTCAAAGGCATCCGGGATTACGGCGACCGGGGCGTTGTGGAATATGTGCTGCACGAACTGACCGGTCTGCTGCACGGCTTTGATCTGCCCCGCCTGCACGCCGAAGCCGAGGAGATCTACGGCCTGCAAGTCGGCATGGTCGGGTTCGGCACTTCGGGCCGGATGATCGCCGAAGCGCTGCACTTTTTAGGGGCGGAGATCCGCTACTACTGCCGTGGTCCCAAGGCGGACGCCGAGGCTGCCGGCATGCACTACACGCCGCTGCACGAGCTGCTGCAAAAGAGCGAGGTGGTGTTTACCTGCCTGAACAAGAACGTCCTGCTGCTGGGCAAGGAAGAATTTGCCGCTTTGGGTGACAGCAAAGTATTGTTCAACACGTCCATCGGGCCCGGGTTCGACAGTGCCGCGTTGGAGCGCTGGACCGCCCGGGAAGGCAACTGGTTCTTCTGCGACACCGCCGCAGCGGCGGGCCCGGTAAGCGAGAGCTTCTTCCAGAACCCCCGGGTGGTATGCCGCAATGTATCTGCCGGACGTACCCGTCAGGCCTTTGTGCTGTTGAGCGAAAAGGTTCTGGATAACCTGCGGAGCTATCTGGCAGAGTGTTAAATCCGGTTTTTTTCGCCGCATCCATTGACGCAGCCCCCCGCAGGGGCTATAATAGCAACCAAACAGAACAACCGGGGGAGCTTGTGTGGACAGGCTGAGAGGAAGGAATCACCTTCGACCCTTACACCTGATGCGGATAATGCCGCCGTAGGAAGTCGTGGGAATGTGTACTTTTTTCGGGAGGCGCCGTTGCGGGCGTCTCCCGATTTTTGTTGTTCTGGGGGGAAAGGCAGGTGAAAAACCACTCCGCAGGCAGTCTGCGGCGGGCAGAGGGGGAGCGCCCTGTGCTTGGGTATGTACAGCGATGGGAAGCCGTGTTCCGGCGTGAGAGGAGGCCAGTAAGCCTCGACCGCTTTTGTCCGTGCGCGGGGGTCTGCCCCGCCGTTTCCGGGCGGAAGGTGTCGCTGTACCGCGGCCGCCGCCCTTTTTGAAAAGGAGTGTTTTTTCATGAAGCATACCAACGTACAAAAGCTCGCTTTGGCGGGCATCTTCTGCGCCATCGCGGTGGTGGGCAGCCTCTTCTCTTTCCCCATGTTTGGCAGCAAGTGCGCCCCCATCCAGCATATGGTCAACATTCTGTGTGCCGTCCTGCTGGGGCCTTGGTACGGCATCGCCGTGGCCTTTGTGGCCAGCTTGATCCGTAACCTGACCGGGCTGGGCAGCCTGATGGCCTTTCCCGGCAGCATGTTCGGTGCGCTGCTCTGCGGTCTGGCCTACGCCGGGACCCGCAACCTGCCCCTGACCCTGTTGGCCGAAGTGTTCGGCACCTCGGTGCTGGGCGGGCTTTGCGCCTACCCGGTGGCCATCCTGCTGATGGGTCAAAGCGCCGGGGACATCGCCTTCTACGCCTACATCATCCCCTTCCTTGTTTCCACCGCCGCCGGGTCCATTCTGTCCGGTGTGCTGGTCTACGCCCTGCGCGGCACCGGCGCCCTGAACCGGATGCAGAAAACCCTCTCCCATTGACAGAAAGGATGCCCTATGTTTGCCCCCTTGCTCCAAAACCTGCGGGACCGGCAGCCGCTGGTCCACGCCATCACCAACTATGTCACCGCCAACGACTGCGCCAACCTGCTGCTGGCCTGCGGGGCCTCCCCCGTGATGGCCGATGACCCCGACGACGCCCCTCAGATCACCGCCCATGCCGGGGGATTGGTGCTGAATCTGGGTACGCTGCACCGGGGCACCATCCCGGCCATGCTGGCCTGCGGCCGCATCGCCGCCCAGCGGGGACTGCCGGTGGTGCTGGACCCGGTGGGGGTGGGGGCCTCGACCCTGCGCACCGACACCGCCTTGCAGCTGCTGCGGGAGGTGCCGATCGCGGTCATCCGGGGCAACCTTTCCGAGGTGGAAACCCTGACCCGCGGCCATGGCGGAGCGCCGGGGGTGGACAGCACCCAAAGCATCACCCCGGACAATCTGGAAGGATGCGGGGCGCTGGCCCGGGAACTGGCCCGCCGCACCGGGGCCGTTGTGGCCTTGACCGGCGCGGTGGATCTGGTCACCGACGGCGATACCCTGTACTGCCTGCACAACGGCCACCCCATGATGGGTTCGGTCACCGGCACCGGCTGCCAGCTTTCCTGTCTGGTGGGGGCTTTTGCCGCCGCCAACCCGGACAGCCTGCTGTCCGCCACTGCTGCGGCGGTGAGTGCCATGGGGCTGTGCGGCGAGATCGCCCACCGCCGTTTGGGACCGGAGGACGGCAACGGCAGCTACCGCACCTATCTGCTGGACGCCGTCTACCGCCTGACCCCTGACCAACTGGAGAAAGGAGCCCGCTATGAACTTCGATAAAAACCGGCTGCGGCTTTACGCCGTCACCGACCGCACTTGGCTGCGGGGCCAAACCCTGCGCCAGCAGGTGGAAGCAGCTTTACAGGGCGGCGTGACCTGTGTACAGCTGCGGGAAAAGACACTGAACCGGGAAGCGTTCATCCATCTGGGCCGCAGCATCGGCTGCCTGTGCCAGCGGTATGGCGTCCCCCTCATCATCAATGACGATCTGGACGTCGCATTGGCCTGCGGCGCCGACGGCGTCCATGTAGGGCAGGACGACCTGCCGGTGGAGGAAGTCCGCCGCCGGGTGGGGGACAAAATGATCGTGGGCGTGTCGGCCCACAACCCTGAGGAAGCCCGCCGTGCCTACGAGGGCGGCGCCGACTATCTGGGGGCGGGGGCGGTGTTCGGCAGCCAGACCAAAACCAATGTGACGCCCCTTCCCCACGATACCCTGCGGGCCATCTGTGACGCCGTCCCCATCCCGGTGGTAGCCATCGGCGGCATCAACCGGGAGAACCTACCCCAGTTGGCCGGCACGGGGGTGGCCGGGGTCGCGGTGGTTTCGGGCATCTTTGCGGCGCAGGACATCACCGCCGCCTGCCGAGAACTGCGGGCTCTTTCGGACACCATGACCCAACAATCGTAACAATCCTTCGGCGGGATTCCGCCGGGCGGCAGACCGGGGGCACCACTCTCTGCCGCTTTACAAAAGTAATGCGAGGTATTTGTATGAAAACTGCGTTATCCATCGCCGGAAGCGATTCCAGCGCAGGCGCCGGTATTCAGGCCGATCTCAAGACCATGACGGTGAACGGCGTCTACGGTATGACCGCCATCACCGCCCTGACCGCCCAGAACACTACCGGCGTGACCGCCATTTCGGAAGTAAGTCCTGAATTTCTGGCTCAACAGTTGGATGCGGTGTTTACCGACATCCGCCCCGACGCCGTCAAAATCGGGATGGTCTCCTCTCCGGCGCTCATCGAAGTCATTGCCGAACGGCTGCGTTTTTACCAAGCCGAACACATCGTGGTAGACCCTGTGATGGTGGCCACCAGCGGCGCCCGGCTTATCCGGCCTGAGGCGGTGGACACCCTGACCCGGGAACTGCTGCCGCTGGCCGAGGTGGTGACCCCCAACATTCCCGAAGCGGAACTGTTGGCAGACTGCACCATCGACAGCCCCGCGGCCATGGAAGCCGCCGGCCGCACCATTGCCCAGCGGTATGGCTGCGCCGTGCTGCTGAAAGGCGGTCACAGCGTCAACGATGCCAACGACCTGCTGGTGACGGCAGACAGCGCCCGGTGGTTTACCGGCAAGCGCATTGCCACCACCAACACCCACGGCACGGGCTGCACCCTGTCCAGCGCCATCGCCGCCAATCTGGCCAAGGGCTTTGCCCTGCCCGAGGCGGTCCAGCGGGCCAAGGACTATCTTTCGGGGGCGCTGGCCGCCGGGCTGGATCTTGGCAAAGGCAGCGGGCCGATGGACCACGGCTGGACGTTACAAGGCATCTTCGCCCAAGAGGCGGACTGAATATCTACAAAGGAGACAGAATACGATGAGCGAACGGAACTATGCCACCCAGATGGAGGCCGCCCGCAAGGGCATTGTTACGCCCCAGCTGGAGGCCGTTGCCAAAAAGGAACGGATGACTGTGGAAGAACTGCTGCCGCTGGTGGCCAGCGGCAAGGTGGTGATTCCTGCCAACAAGAACCACACCTGTCTGGCCCCCGAGGGCGTGGGCTCGATGCTGCGCACCAAGATCAACGTGAATCTGGGGGTATCCCGGGACTGCAAGGACTACGACGTAGAAATGCAAAAGGTTCTGGCAGCGGTGAAGATGGGCGGCGAGGCCATCATGGACCTGTCCAGCCACGGCAACACCCAGCCCTTCCGCCGCAAGCTGACCCACGAATGCCCGGCGATGATCGGCACCGTGCCGGTGTATGACAGCGTGATCCACTACCAGCGGGATCTGGACCCCCTGACCGCCCACGACTTTATCAACGTGGTACGGCTCCATGCCGAGGACGGCGTGGACTTTGTGACGCTGCACTGCGGCATCACCCGCAAGACCATCGACCAGATCCGCAAGCACAAACGGAAGATGAACATTGTCTCCCGGGGCGGCTCACTGGTCTTTGCTTGGATGTGCATGACCGGCGAGGAAAACCCCTTCTACCAGTATTACGACGAGATTTTGGACATCTGCCGGGAATACGACGTGACCATCTCGCTGGGGGACGCCTGCCGTCCCGGCTGTTTGGCTGATGCCACCGACGTCTGCCAGATTGAGGAGCTGGTCCGTCTGGGCGAATTGACCAAGCGCGCTTGGGAGAAGGACGTACAGGTGATGGTGGAAGGCCCCGGCCATGTGCCGATGGACCAAATTGCCGCCAACATGAAGGTCCAGCAGACCCTCTGCATGGGCGCGCCCTTCTATGTGCTGGGTCCCCTTGTCACCGACATTGCCCCGGGCTACGACCATATCACGGCGGCCATCGGCGGAGCTATTGCCGCCATGAACGGCGCGGCTTTCCTCTGCTACGTGACCCCCGCTGAGCATCTGGCCCTGCCCAATCTGGAGGATGTGAAACAGGGCATCATCGCCAGCAAGATCGCTGCCCACGCCGCCGACATTGCCAAAGGCGTGCGGGGTGCCCGCGAAATTGACGACAAGATGGGCGACGCCCGCCGAGCGCTGGACTGGGAAGCCCAGTGGGCCTGCGCGCTGGACCCCGAAACCGCCAAAGCCATCCGGGCGGACCGCTCCCCCGAGCAGGACGATACCTGCTCGATGTGCGGCAAGTTTTGCGCCGTGCGCAGCATGAACAAAGCCCTGAACGGCGAACACATCGATATTCTGTAACCGTTTTTACAGACAAAAACCTCCCGGTGCTGGACTTGCACCGGGAGGTTTGTTGTTTAAGAGAAGGTTTCCGGGGGTGCAGCGTCCACCGACGTCTGCTCCCATTCGTCGCGGCAGCGGAAGAGCAGGATGGCAAAGGCGATGCCTGCCGTAGCGCCGCCGATGCTGGCCAGCGAGGAGAAAATCTCCCCGATCAGCACCCGGAAGAGGGGCAGTACCCCACCCAACGCACTGAGCACCGCCACATAGAGGGAAATCGTGCCCTGCGTCTTGCCGGTCCAGATGGTCCGGCGGAAGCTGTTGATGGTGACGATGAGTTTGCCGTAGTACAGGCCACCCACTGCAAGAATCACCACAAGCAGCACAAGGAGCATCAGCCCAATGGGAAGTACGGCTTCCAGATCATAGAGCTGCAGTGTTGCCATCATCACGGCAAAGGCGACGAGCAGCAAGAGCGCCACCAGACCGAGCAGCACCAACTGGAAGATCTGGACGCCCCGGATAAGGCTCAATCCGGCGGTTTTCAGGGGCGCGCCGGAGGTGTCCGACGCCGAAGCGTAGAGCATCCAGAGCCCGATGGCCACCAGAATGTTGGGTAGCTGCCCCACGAGGGCCGACCCCACCGAGGCACTGAAGAGGACGGGCAGCCAGCTATACAGGCCATCCAGCCAGCCACTTACCCCATAGGCGTTGCCCACCAGCTGAGAAACCGCTGTTTCGGTCACAGCCGTCGCGCCGGTACGGAAGGTCGACACCAAAGTAAACAGCACCATGCAGGAATGGCCGATGGCCCCTGCCAGATAGAGCGGTGAACAGATCATCTGCCGCATCCACTGCAGGGTCGGTGGTTCGGCGTCCCGTCCCATCGGGGCTGCGCTGGGTGCCTGCTCATAGCGGGGACCGGGATCGCTTTCCTCCAACGGGGCACCACAATAGGGGCATACCGTCCATTCTTCTTCCACGGGTTTGCCGCAGACCGGGCAGATTTTCATACATCCATCCTCCTTTTGCTGTAAGTTGTCACTTTTAGTATAACAACCTTCTTTTCAGCCCGCAAGGTTGACGGATGTTCCGGTGATTCGGGTGGCGAATTTTGCGCCGAATCTACAAAATACGCCCTCTTTTTTTGTATGTTCTGCCCACCCTTGCCGCCGTTGTCCCCCGTATTCTCTGCGATTTTTTCGACAGTTACGGCACTCTGTTCCTTGGCGCTGCCGCAGCCCCATTTTTTCGGTCCTTCGTCTTCTTGACAGACCCCATAGAATACGTTATAATGACGAAACTCTTTGCACTGCATTACATCCCCCGATCGGGGTGCGAGATCTCCAGTACAAACTGAGCAGGCGATGCCCCCTGCGGGCATGGGGCCGGGCCGCCATGGCGGCAGCAGATGATTGTTTTGGCATCTGTGGGACAGTTGTATGTTCCACAGGTGCCTTTTTCTATTCTTTTGGGACCTTGGAACCTACCGTTCTCGATGAGGTGCACACAAGAGCATCACACCGCCGGGGCTGTGCCCCGGTCACAACAGGAGGTTTTCTTGTATGGCTACCCAATCCCAGACTGCGCCCCTCGATGAGGCGGCCGTCATCCGCAATCTGTCTTTCGTCAGCGTTTTCGGCAACGCAGTGTTGTCCGGCTTCAAACTTTTCGCCGGCATCACCGGCCATTCCAGCGCCATGATCTCGGACGCCGTCCACTCCTTTTCGGATGTGCTGACCACCCTCATCGCATGGGTCGGGGTCAAAATTTCCAAAAAGGATTCGGACAACGAACATCCCTACGGCCATGAACGGCTGGAAAGTGTGGCTTCCCTTTTGCTGGGCGTGGTCCTGCTGCTTACCGGGCTGGGCATCGGCAAAACCGGGCTGGAAACCATCTTCTCCGGCCAGTACCAGACCCTTACTACCCCCGGCGCCATCGCGCTGGCCGCCGCCATCCTCTCCATCGTAGGGAAGGAAGCGATGTACTGGTACACCCGCCACTATGCTCTGCTGATCCATTCCTCCGCGTTTCTGGCCGATGCGTGGCATCATCGTTCCGATGCCTTTTCCTCCATCGGCTCGCTGATCGGCATTGCGGGAGCTATGCTGGGTTTCCCGGTGCTGGACTCGGTAGCCAGTGTGGTCATCTGCCTGTTCATCGTAAAAGTATCCTATGACATCTTGAAGGATGCCATCAACAAATTGCTGGACACCTCCTGCGGGGAAGAATACGAGGCCAAATTACGCAGCTACGTCACCGCTCGCCCCGGCGTGGAAGGGGTAGATCTGCTGCACACCCGGATGTTCGGCAACAAGGTCTACATTGATTTGGAGATCGCGGTAAACGGCGACCAACCGCTGCGGGAAGCCCATGCCATAGCCGAGGCGGTCCACACTGGGGTGGAGCAGGCCTTTCCTGAGGTCAAGCATGTAATGATCCACGTAAACCCGGCCAAAGCCACCGCTTAACCTTTTCCCCCGCTCCTGCAAAACACGCAGGGGGCGGGGGTTTTTGCTGCAGTGCGTTGCGGCAACATTCCCCCGCCCCCAGAAAAGCGGCGCCGGTTTCTCCGGCAGAACCGGTCACAAACCATAGATCGCCTTGCCGATCAATTCTGCCACCTTCAAATCTTCTTCGGTGTTGATGTCCACCGCCTCATACGCATCGACCACATGCAGGTAGGGTTTGCGTCCAATCCGGCAGCGATACCGTTCCAGCGAAGTTCCCCGAATACCGTACAGCCCGGTGGTTTCCTCCATGACCGGCGTCAGGTCCTGGCTGCGGGGCAAAATTCCCGGCCGGTAGTTGATGGGCATACCGTGAAACCAATAAAAACCATGGTTTTTGGTCACCGTAAAGCAGGAATCGTACTCTTCGCTGGAGAGCAGCGTTTCCACACAGGTGCGGATGGTACCGGGCTGCAGATACGGTGCCGTGACGAACAGTTGGAAGTAGTAGTCATACTGCGGATAAAGCTGGCGATGATACCCCAACAGATCGTTGCCGTTGGCGGAGCTTTGGGCCAGTTCCGGCCGGCGCTGAATGGGGATGAATCCCATCTGCCGGGCATATGCGGCGATTTCCTCGCTATTGGTATCCACATAGACAGCATCAAACACATCAGCCGTCTGCACATGTTCGCACAGATAGGTGTAGAGCTTTTTGCCGTTGAGCATGCGAAAGTTTTTGCCCGGGACCCGCTCGGAATTGGCTTTGATGGGAATAAAGCTAGCGGTTTTCATCGTGGTTTCTCCCTTCTTCGTCCTTGGTTTAGACTTTTTTCTCTTTGGTAATGCTCTTAACAAAGGCTAGAACGGCTTTGCGCTTGATAAACAGGCCCACCGCCGCCACCACTACCACCCCATAGCGCACAGCCGGATAAGGGTAGAGCAGTTGGATCCCCAGCATGACCCCGGTTAGGGCCGCTGTAAAGAGCACCATGGTGCGAATGGGGTAGATGGTCCCTTGTACGCCGTTTTTACGGAGGATGCGCTTCATAAACAGGTAGTGCCCCACTGCCAGCAGCACATAGCAGATCACCGTGGTGTAGGCCGCGGCAATATACCCAAACCGCGGCATGCAGAGAAAATTCAGCACCAGATTGGCCGCCGCCGCCATGCAGGAAGCCGCCATCACAAACTTGTTTTCCTCAAAATAAAATTCCACGTTGGCGAACAACGAATACAAAAATACAATGTAGTTGGAAAGGGCGATGGGCGGAATGATCCAGATGGCGTCCCGATAGGCCGACGGCGCCATACAGTAGACGATCTCCGGCGCGGCGATGGCGGGCAGCAGGGCGATGCCCCCCACAAAGAGAACCAAAAGATTGGATTTTCGGCCCAGCTCGTCGTAGGCTTGCCGGTCACATTGCTGGTAGGTCCAGGGAATAAACGAGTTGTTGATGCTGCCGGTCACAAAGGCCATGACCATCCCCAACGAGCAGGCCAGCCCATAGATCGCCACCGGCGTTTCCCCAAACATTTTGCCGATCATCAGCCGGTCGGACTGGGACAGGACCATCTGGGCCAGATAATGGGGGATCAGGGGGATGTTGAAGCCCAATGCAAATTTCCAGTACTGGGCCTGATAGAACGTTTTTCCCCGCGCAAAGTTCAAACAGTAGAACGCCAGCCCGAACACCGCGTTCACCAAGCTGGCCGAGAGGATTCTTGCGATTCCCTTTTCCTCGGTCAGATGGACGGCCAGCAAGCCCAGCAGCGGGTTGGCCAGCGACATGGTGACCGTCACCACCGTCAGTGCCTTATACTTAAATTCGTAGCGCTGGCGGGCCGACCAATACTGCATTGCCGGAGAGAACAGCATCTCCACAAACATAAAGAGGATGACGATGCGGGGCAACTGCAGCAGATTTTCCTAAAAAGGCATGGCCACCGCATAAACCGCAAACACCACCAGTGTGGCCACGGTGGACAACCCCTGCATGGCGGCAATGTACCGCTGCCGGTCCTGCTTATACTTGGTCATGCCATTGTTAAAGACCCCGTAATACAGGTACAGCGTAGCAAAAATCGTCACCAGACTGAGCCAGGACTGGTACAGGGTAAACTGCCCGTACTGTTCCGTCGTCAGCAGACGGGTAAAAAGCGGGACGGTGATCAACGAGATGCCCTTTTGCAGCATGCTGGACACTGCAAAGCAGAGGGACGCCTTGACGGCGGGGGAAAGTTGCTTCACCCGCATCCAACCTTTTCCCAGCATGGTTTCCTCCCTTTCGTCAACGGCGCGCCGTCGCATTTATCACAGAATAAATCTTTTGCTGTATTGCAAGGCAGCCGCCACTGCTTGCAAAGGCAAGCCGCCTGTCTTGGATCAATACACACATTATAGCGTCAATCCAGTATGTTTTCAACCGAAGTACTGTATTCTGGCGTCCGCAGCCGGGCCTATATACCCAAAAGGCGGCCCCGCACCGGGCGGGGCCGCCTTTTTACAGAACAATGGTTTTGTTACAGCGCCATCTTATAGATGTTGTACATATCCTCTTCGTAGAGTACACGGGCCGAGCCCTTGCTGCCGCCGCAAGCTTCGGCACAACTGCGCGCCATGGCATGCAACTGTTCGTCGGTGGGCGTTATCCCCAGTTCCCGCAGGTTGGTGGGCATGCCGATCTCGCGGTAGAAGGCCTCCATGGCCCGGATGCCCTTCTCCGCCGTTTCGGCGTCGGTAGCGCCGGGTTCCACGCCCATGACGTTGACCGCATAGCGGGCAAACCGATGGGGAATGTTGCCACAGACATACCGCGCCCAGCTGGGCCAGACCGCTGCCAACCCGGCGCCGTGGGTCACGTCGAACATACCGCCCAGCTCATGCTCCAGCACATGGGTGGCGAAGTCTCCGCCGCCATTGCCGCAGCCCGTCAGGTCGTTGTGGGCCAGCGAACCCGCCCACATTACTTCGGCCCGGGCGTCATAATCCTCGGGATGGGTATGCAAAATCTTCGCCTGTGCCATGACGGTGCGCAGCAGCGCCTCCGCGATGGCATCGGTCAGCTCCATGTTGCCCTGCGCGGTGAAGTACCGTTCCATGGTGTGCATCATGATGTCGGTGCAGCCGCTCTCGGTCTGGTAGTCCGGCAAAGTCAGCGTCAGTTCGGGGTTCATCGCCGCGAACTTGGGCCGAGCCAGATTGTCGTTGTAGGAGCGCTTCTCCCCCGTCTTTTCGTTGGTGATCACCGAGCTGTCGCTGGACTCGCTGCCCGCAGCGGCAATGGTCAGCACCGAGGCCACCGGCAGGCAGCCCTTGGCGGTACGCTTGCTCTCGTACAATTCCCAAACGTCCTTGTCCGGTTCAGCCAGACCGTAGCCGATGGCTTTGGCCGTGTCGATGACCGAGCCGCCGCCCACCGCCAGCAGGAAGTCAATGCCTTCCCGCTTGCCGATCTCGATGCCCTCATAGACCTTGCTCAGGTGGGGGTTCGGCACCACGCCGCCCAGCAGATGACAGGTAAGCCCCGCCTCCCGCATGGGCGTCACGATGCTGTCCAGCAAGCCGCTCTTGACTACGCGCTCACTGCCGTAGACCACCAGCACCTTCGTGCCGCCGTACTTCTGCACATGGGCGGCCACCTGCGTCTGGGCACCCCGTCCAAAGACGATTTCGGTGGGAGAATAGAAGGTAAAATTGTTTGCCATAGGGAATCACGTTCCTTTCCGTTGTGTTTTCCGCTGCGGGGCTTTGCCCCCGGTTATCCATGGTTTCAGTATACCACGGTGCCGCCCAAAAGCCAACGGGAAAGGCCGCACTTTTTTGGGGAAAATGCCGGTCCCCTGCCCCGGCGCTGCGCGGCCGTAAAAAATACATTTTGTTTTTTCTTTTCAAAAAATACGATTTGTATTTCCTCTTGTCTGGCGGTTTCCTGCGGGGTATACTGGGGGCAAACCAACGGGAGGGAACACCATGAAAGTATACGGAACCCACATCTGCATTGACTGCCGGAACTACCTCGCTTTGCAAAAAAGCCGGGGGTTTGCAGCAACGTTTATCGAGATTACCGAGGACACCGCCAAACTGAAGGAATTTTTGGCCCTGCGGGACCACGACCCGATCTTTGCCCCCGTACGGGAGCAGGGCGGCATCGGGGTGCCCTTTTTTGTGAACGAGGATGGGCGCAAGACGTTTGACCTGAACGAAGCACTCGGCTGGATCGGCCAAGAGCCGGTACGGGAAGAAGAGATTGCAGAGCACCGCCCCACCTAACCGAAAAACCCGCGCTGCCCCACAAGGGAGAGCGCGGGTTTGTTCGTTCTGCCGCTCTTTTAGACAAACAACAGATCCACCGCCGGAAAGCCGCCGCAGGCCAGATAGACCCCACCCATCAGCAGCACCGCTGCGGCCAGCGCACCGCAGCCTACTGCCCAGCGCAGTTTTTCGGCCAATTTGCCCCGAACCAGTGCCGCAGGCAGCAAGGTGAGGGTCACCCCCACCGCCAACAGCAGCGCTGCGATCCAGACCAACGCCGACGCAGCCCCCAGCGGCAGATTCAGGCAGAACAGGGTCGCCGAAACCACTACCCCCAGTACACCAAGCCCCCATGCCAGATACCGGGTGCCCACCAACAAACCATCGATACAACGCAACAACATCTTGTTTCCTCCTTTTATCGGTCCTCTTGGGAATCGGTCGGTTCCAAAAAGGCGTCCACAAACGCCTTTTCCACCTTGCGGTATCCCCCCACGACAGCCTTCTCCACCTTATGGTAGGCATCGGTGACGGGCTGCTCCATGCCGCCGGTCTTGAGGGAACCGTCCGCCTCCAAAAAGGTATCCACAAAGGCGTTTTCCGCCTGCCGGTAGGCCTGTACGACCTTGCTGCCCAACTTGCCGGGCTTGATTTTGTAGTTCTGCATTGCGTAACGCTCCTTTCCTGTGAGAACGCCCTCAGTATACGCTGCCTTTGTTTACGCCGTGCTTCGGTTGTGTTTGGGAAATGTTAATGCAAAAAAATCCCGACGCCGTAAAAGCGTCGGGATTTTCTCACAAAAGTGCCTGTCCTTTGGCGCACAGACGATCCACTTCCTCCCACTGTGCCTCCAGCAGCGGGTCCGCCCGGACTTGCTGCCGCCGCAGCACCCAGAGGTAGAGCCGGCAGGGTGCTGCCCAGCCGGCAAACCCCGGCACCGCCAGCACCGTCATCCAGCCATACAAGGGCGGTTGGTGGGTGACAGCAAATACCGACCCCGCCAAAAAGGCGGTGCCCACCAGCCCCATCACCAACGCCCACAGCGCGGCGGTCTGCGCCGGTGCCCGCTGCAATTCCTCGATCTGGGCCATACAAGCCTCAAAATGGCGCTGCAGGCGGGTCAGCTCCATCTTGTTGGCGATCTTGCGGTCCCGCTTTAGGTAGATCGTCACCCGGCGTCCCCCTGCGGACGGCGGCCTACGGTCGTCCTGCTGCCAGCCGAAACTCTCGTACCCGTCCAAATACTGGGACAGGTTGCCCCGGGGCACGGTGGCCTGTTTGTATTCATAACCGATATAGGGTTTCATGCCGGTGTTTCCTCCCCTGCTGCCGTCAAGGGCAACCGCACCGTAAAGGTACTGCCCTGCCCCGGCGCGCTGGTCACCGTAACGGTACCGTCGCTGAGTTCCAAAATCCGGCGCACCAGCGCCAGACCCAGCCCGTTGCCCTCCGTAGCATGGGAGGTATCCCCCTGATAGAATTTGTCAAACATGCGGGCTTGGGTGGCTTCGTCCATACCGCAGCCGGGATCAGCCACCGTAACGGTGAGGGTCCGGCCGTCGGAGCGCTGGGTCAACCGGACCTGCCCGCCCGCCGGGGTAAATTTAACCGCGTTGGACAGCAGATTGGTCCATACCAGTTCCAGCAATCCGGCGTCCGCCGTGATGGTGCAGCGATCCTCCAGATCCGCCGCAAAATCCAGCGGCTTGCTCTCCCACACCGACTCAAACTGCAAGGCGCAGTCGCAGAGCTGGGCGCAGACATCAAAGGGCTGGGGCAGCGGCTGGATGACTTGTTTTTCCAACTTGTTGAGTTTGAGCATGTTGGTGATCAGGTTGGACAGCCGCCGGGTGGCCTGCAGGATGACCGCCGTACATTCCTGACGCTGGGCGTCGGTCAGATGGGCCTGCTGCAATAACTCGGCGTTGTTCTGGATCACCGCCAAAGGGGTCTTGATCTCGTGGGAAACATTGGAAAAGAAGTCGGTCTTCAGCGTTTCAATGCTGCCCAGTTCCTCCACCATTTTGTTGAAGTCCATACACAGCACGTCCAGATGGGTGGTTTTGTCCATCGGATGCCGGGGCGCCAGATAGACCGAGAAATCCCCCGCCGCTACCTTGCGGGCAGCTTCGGAGACTTCTTCCAAGGGTTTTTGGTAGTAATGCCGCACCGTCAGCGCAGTGGCCACGGTGGAACCAACGGCCGCCGCCACCCAAAAGCAAAACACCGCCACGGTGTTGCCCAGCGGCAGGCTTTGGTAGTCGATTACCTGCCCGATCATCATCATTTGTACCGTGGTGAACACCGCGAACATCACAAAAAACAACACAAAGGTGGTGAGTGGGAACAGTTCCCGCTTCACCCGCTTGTCGGTGAACCGTTCTGCCGTTTTCATCGCAGCACCGCCTTATAGCCCAGCCCCCGCACCGTCTTGATCTCGAAACCGTCGCATCCGGCACATTTGTCCCGCAGCTTGGTGATGTAGACATCCACTGCCCGCAGGCTGGTGTCGGAGTCGATGCCCCAGAACTCATCCATCAACTGCGCGCGGGAGAAGGTCTTGTTGGGATAGGAGAGCACCTTATACAGAATATTAAATTCCCGGGTGGTGACCGGCACTTCCTCGTCCCCCACCACGGCGGTCATTGCATCGGCATCTAAGGTCAGGTTTCCCACCGCCAGGCGGCGCTCCATCTCGATATGAGCGCGGCGCAGCAAGGCCCGGACCCGCAGCAGCAGCTCATCCAGCTCGATGGGCTTTACCATATAGTCGTCGATCCCCAGCCGGAATCCCCGCTGTTTGGCGGGCAAGTCATCCCGCGCCGACATGAACAGAATGGGCACAGTCTTGTTGACCCGGCGTACACTTTCGGCAAAGGCAAACCCATCTATGTCCGGCATCATAATGTCCGACACGATCAAATCATAAAGCCGGTTATACATGGCATCATAAGCCGCCCGGGCTGTCAGGCAGCCGGTGGCCGAAAAACCACAATCGTTTAAGTAGGTACAGACCGCCTGATTGAGTTTGGCGTCGTCTTCCAGCACAAGGATGTGGATCATGGGATAGACGACTGCAAAGGAAATGAGCACGGACAGGTTGCG
>NZ_CALADU010000212.1 GCF_937890665.1 uncultured Subdoligranulum sp. | reverse complement strand
GAATACCCGAAACAATTCGGCCAAATCGTAGAGAACTTCGTCGTCGGGCAGATCGTCCTGCAATTTTTGCAGGGCCTGTGGGTCCAGCGGTTGGCTCTGCGCCGGTGGGGACGGCTCATGGGGCAGCATGGCAAACATCCTTTCATATGTTTATTTGTTCATATGATACACCCGGTAAAAGGAACTGTCAATAGGTTATACAAAAAAATCCCCGCATTTCTGCGGGGAAAAAGGTGTTTTATTGGGGCGGCTGAAAGCCCGGTTCTCCGGGCAGGACCACACCGTTGTTTTGCAGCATCCGGCGAAATTCCTCGTCGGGCATTTCAAAGACCACCTCGCCGATCATGGCGGGTTCGTGGACCAGAATCTTCCACGGGGCGCCTTCGGGCTGCTGCAAAAACAGGATGCCCGACACCTGTCCCAGTTTCTGGATGCCCTCATCGGCCCAGAAGGCGGGGGAGGGGGTCACATAATAATGGTCGACCATCCGGCCGTCGGCAAAATCATGCTCGATGGCGGCGGGCAGTTCCCCCTCGGCCTGTTCCGATTTATATTGCAGGTGCAGGTTGGTAAAATCCGCGGCGGTCATAGGCCGTCCCTCCTTTGGCAGTGTGGGATCAGACGCGCAGGCTGGCGCCTTCGCCGTCGTTGCTGCCCTCGTCGAATTCATAGTCGTTGCCGGGCAGCAGGGCATTGAGCAGAATGCCGGCAATAGCAGCGATGGCCAGACCGGACAGGTTGACGTTAACGCCCAGCACGGGGAAGGTGATACCGCCCACCGAGTCAAAGCCCAGAGCGCAGACCAGAATCACCGCTGCGATGATCAGGTTGCGGGAATTGGTGAAGTCCACCTTGTTTTCCACCACGTTGCGTACGCCGATGGCGGAGATCATGCCGTACAGCACAAAGCTGATGCCGCCCACGATGCCGGCGGGGATGGTGTTGATGATGGCCTCAAACTTGGGGCAGAAGCTGAGCACCAGCGCAAAGACTGCCGCAATACGGATGACCAGCGGGTCGTAGATCTTGGTCAGCGCCAGCACGCCGGTGTTTTCGCCGTAGGTGGTGTTGGCGGGGCCACGCCCAGCAGGGTACGGTTCAGACCGGGGTCACGGATGTAGTTTTTGCCGGTGGTGGCGCTGATGGCGGCAATGTCGCCGATATGCTCCATCATGGTAGCCAGCGCGATGGGCACGATGGTAAACAGGGCGCTGATGAAGGTCTCACTGCCGTCGATGGCGAACAGACCCATGGAATCTTTATGCAGGGGAATGCCGAACCAATCCGCTGCGCCGATGGCCGCAAAATCCACGGCGCCGGTGGCCAGCGCCACCGCGTAAGAAACCAGTACACCAATGAGGATGGGCAGAATCTTGACCATGCCCTTGCCCCAAATGTTGCAGATGATGACGGTGGCCAAGGCTACGAAGGCCAGCAGCCAGTTGCTCTGGCAGTTGCTGATGGCACTGGGGGCCAAAATCAGGCCGATGGCGATGATGATGGGACCGGTGACGACCGGCGGGAAGAATTTCATCATCCGGCGGATTCCGAACGCCGAGATGAGGAAGCTGAACAATACGTACACAAGGCCCGAGAACGCCACAGCCGCACAGGCGTAGGGCAGATTTTCGGGGTTGGCGCCATCATTGCTTACGATGGTGAAGCCGCCCAGATAGGCGAAGCTGGACCCCAAGAAAGCGGGAACTTTGCCCTTGCACAAAAAGTGGAAGAGCAGGGTGCCCAAACCGGCGCAGAGCAGCGTGGTGCTTACGCTCAAACCGGTGAGCAGCGGCACCAGCACGGTGGCGCCGAACATTGCGAACATATGCTGCGCACCCAGAATCAGCAACCGAGGCGTGCCCAGTTCGCGGGCATTGTAGATACCTTTGGAATAATCGATCGTTTTTTCGCTCATGATCGTCCTCCTCATACTTCCTTTATCCTGCCGCAAAAAAGGAAGCCGGCTGCAGGGGCCGCTTCCTCATGCACGTTTTCAGTATAGCGGGTTTAGTGGCAAAACGCAAGGCACAAGCGCAAAAAGCCGTTCTCTTGCAATCCACCGCAGGCCCCGCTATAATAAAAAGAAAAACAAGCGACAAAGGGGAAATGGCAGATGTTGGAACCGGGGATCAAGGGCCACGCAGCGCTGCGTGTCACCACCGAAAATACCGCACAGGCAGTGGGCAGCGGTGAACTGCCGGTGCTGGCCACGCCGGCCGTGGCAGCACTGATCGAAAAAGCCTGTTGGAAGTCGGTGGCACCGGAACTGGATCTGGGCACCGGCACGGTGGGCACCAGCCTTTCGCTGGCCCACACCGCCCCCACGCCCATCGGCATGGTGGTCTACTGCGATTGTGAATTGACCGCGGTGGCCGACCGCCGTCTGACCTTTACCGCCCGGGTCTATGACGATGTGAGCGAGGTGGCCCACGCCACCCATGAGCGCTACATCGTGGACAACGATCGCTTTACCCATAAGGCGTCGGCCAAGCTCAACGCCGACTGAACCGCAAACGGCCCCACCAAACGTGGGGCCGCCGTTGGGTCAATAGATAGCTTC
The DNA here is from genome assembly GCF_937890665.1 of uncultured Subdoligranulum sp. The sequence goes on along the minus strand of NZ_CALADU010000212.1, from coordinate 24,903 downwards.
CTCTCGCCAGCGGGCCAGCCGCTGTACGGTTTCGTCGCTCTCTACCCAGCCCTTGGCAGGGTCGGGCTGGGCGTCGGGGGCGTAGTGCTGCATTACACCGGGCACCTCACCTTGCAGGTACGCTTTGGCCTGCTTTTGGCGGCTGGGGGCGGTGCGCCGCAGCAAGGCGTCCTTTTCCTTCCGATTCAACGGTGCGTTCACACGCAATCCCTCCCTTCCCGGTTAGCGTGCCCCGCCCGACGGCTGGCCAAACCCGGCAAATTGTGGTATACTACCTTTTCGTCAACTTTATCCCAAAGGAGCTTTGTCCAACATGGAAGTCAAGATCAATCAGGTGATCCTCCATCTTCTGGACCCCGGTGCGTCGGAGCCGCTGCTCTCTGACCGGCCCATGGATCTGGATGCCGATCTCTTTGAATATTTTTCTGCAATTTTGGAAAAGGCCTTCGTCAGCGACGAGGTCAAGAACTGCCGGTTCCTGCCGGATTCCGCCTTTGCGCAGGAGATGGCCCAGAATCAGGATTTCGTGGACCTCTCCCGCCGTATTGCGGGGGTCATCTTTGAACAGATGCTGCAATATCCCGCCATTCCTGCCGGAGATCTGGCGGTAGTGGACTTTGCCGGGGACGGCGTACCTTATTACGGGGTACTCAAACTCAACTATCGCCCCGGGTATACCCATCATACCGAAACATTGGGCAATGGCCGGTTCAGCAGTATGGTGCCCCAGCGCACCTTGCTGCCCGGTACCCCCAAGGCCGACGAGGCGGCCCTCATCGACCGGGCCAACGGCACGGTGCGCCTCATCGAGAAAAAGTTCACCATGGACGAGAAAAAGGACTTCTACCTCTCCACCAGGGTGTTCGGCTGTACCGAGGCCATGCAGGAAAAGGCCAAGCTCAAAGCAGTTTGCGAAACGGCGGTGGCAGCGGTGAAGGAAGCCTACCCCGAACCGGAAGAGCTGGACGACGTGCCCCCCTTTGACGGCGGCACCGAAACCGCGGTGGAACTGATGGTGCGCAATCAGGCGGTGGACAACACCATCTCGGTGGAGGATGTCCGCACCCGCATGCGGGAAGCCTATCCCTTGGCGGCACCCACGTTCGAAGCTGCCTTGGCCGAGACCGGCGTGCAGGAAAATGACCGGGTGACAGTGAGCCCGGCGCGGATCAAAAAGCTGGAAAGCCGCAGCTTTAAGACCGAGTCTGGCATCGAGATCAAGATCCCGGCGGAACTTTGCAACTCCGATGACGCGGTGGAGTTCATCCACTCGGCCACCGGCGGGCTGAGCCTGCTCATCAAGGACGTACTGGTATAAGACATGCTGCCGCCCGCCCGCTTTTGCGGGTCGGGCGGTTTTTGCCACAACAAGGAGGTCGCCTATGGAATGGAAAGATGGCCGTCCCCGCTGCCGGTGGGCCAACCCGGACAATCCCCGTTACCTGCACTACCACGACTGCGAATGGGGTGTACCGGTTCACGAGGACCGGATGCTCTTTGAGATGCTGATTCTGGAAGGCTTTCAAGCCGGTCTGTCGTGGGAATGCGTGCTCAACAAACGGGACGCTTTCCGCCGCGCTTTCGATGGCTTTGACTGGCAAAAGGTGGCTGCCTACGATGAGGCCAAATGTGCGGCGCTGGCGCAGGATGCAGGCATCATCCGCAACCGGCGCAAAATTGCCGCAGCGGTGGGCAACGCCAAGGTTTTTGCCGCCATCCGGCAGGAGCGGGGCAGTTTTGACCGTTACCTTTGGCACTGGACCGATGGCAAGACCTTCTGCGAGCGGGATAAAACGACCTCGCCCCTTTCCGATGCAATCTCGGCCGACCTGCAAAAACGAGGAATGAAATTTGTGGGTTCCACCATTGTATACGCCTATCTGCAGGCGGTGGGGGTACTGTGGAGCCACGAGGAGGGATGCTTTCTGCAGACGCCACCCTGCCAAAACCCGTGAACCTTCTTTTACAAATGTTGGCGATTTTTGCGTCTTTCCGCTCAGGGCATTGTGTGTTACAATAGGGGTGGACCGAAACAGACCCCCATCACAGCAAAGAGGACTGTAAACATGTTTGAAAATCATCTGTTTGCCCGTACCACGGCTCATCATGCCGTGCTCTACTGGGATAAGCCTGCCGCCGCCGGCGCGCAGGCCGAATATACCGTCTATCTGAACAATGAGCCGGTGGGTACCGCCGCGCGTACCCATTATACATTGCAGGGGCTGGAACCCCAGACCGAATACCGGGTGGATGTGGTGTTTGAAAACCAGCCGGTGGGTGCCTGCCTGCTGCGCACCGGCGCCGAAAAGAACCGCATCAACGTCACCGAAGCGCCCTACTGGGCCAAGGGGGATGGTGTGACGAAAAATACCGCCGCGCTGCAGCGGGCCATCGATGCCTGCGGCCCCGGGGATGCCGTCTATCTGCCGGCGGGCACCTACCTGACAGGGGCGCTGCGGCTGCACAGCGATATGGAGCTCTATCTGGAAGAGGGCGCTGTACTGCAAGGTACCGACCAGATCGTGGACTACCAGCCCCGCATCCCCAGCCGGTTCGAGGGCATCGAGATGCGCTGCTATTCCAGCTTGCTGAATCTGGGCAAGATGGACCATGACGACGGCTACAACTGCGTGAACGTAGTCATCCGCGGCAAAGGCACGATTGCCAGCGGCGGCAAAGCGCTGGCCGAGGCCATCATTGCCGATGAGCGGGAGCACCTGAAAGACTATCTGGCCGAAAATCCCGAACTGGTGGCGAGCTGTGAGAACGAGGACACGATTCCCGGTCGGGTGCGGCCGCGGCTGCTCAACCTGAGCAACTGCCAGAACGTCTGGATCAGCGGTCTGACCCTGCGGGACAGCGCTTCGTGGACGATGCATATGATTTACAGCGATACCATCGTCACCGACCACTGCACCTTCCGTACCGAAGGCGTCTGGAACGGCGACGGCTGGAACCCCGATTCCAGCACCAACTGTACGCTGTTTGCCGCCGAGTTTGCCACCGCCGACGATGCAGTGTCCATCAAGAGCGGTAAGAACCCGGAGGGCAACGCCATCGGGCGGCCCAGTGCCCATATCTATGTCTTTGACTGTCACAGCACGGCGGGGCATGGTATCAGCATCGGCAGCGAGATGTCGGGCGGTGTGGAGGATGTCCAAATCTGGGACTGCGATTTGGAGCGGTCTTTCTCGGGCATCGAGATCAAAGGCACGCCCAAGCGGGGCGGCTATGTGCGGGGGGTCACGGTGCGGGACTGCAAGGCGCCCCGGGTGCTGGTCCACGCGGTACCCTATAATGATGACGGCGACCCGGCCGAAACACCGCCGGTGTTCGAGCATTTTACCTTTGCAGGGCTGACCCTGACGGGACGGGTCCTGAACCGCAAGCAGGAATGGAAAGATGTGTCCCCGGTAGAACTGGCCGGATTCGAGGGACCTGCCTACGCTCTGCGGGATGTCAACTTTGACGGGCTGACCATCACGGCCAAGGCGCCTCGTCTGCCGCTGCAATATTGTTGCGATGTGACGCTGCGGGGGGTGACCTGCCTGCCGCCGCAGGAAGAAAACCGTGCATAATGTAAGGAGGGTATTGTGATGGAACTATCCGAATTGACTGCGCAGGCGCGCCAAGCCACCGAGGAACTGCTGGAGGCTGCGCATCTGGAAACGGGGGATATCTTTGTGGTGGGCTGCTCCAGCAGCGAGATCACCGGTGGGCGGATCGGCCATCACTCCAGCATGGAAGCCGCTGCCGCTGTGTTGGCAGGGGTGCTGCCGCCGCTGCAGGAACAAGGCATCTATCTGGCTGCCCAGTGCTGTGAGCATCTGAACCGTGCCATCGTGCTGGAACGGGCGGCAGCCCGGGCATACGGCTACCAGATCGTGGCGGCCGTTCCCCAGCCCCATGCGGGGGGCAGTTGGGCCACTAACTGCTGGCGTACCTTTCAGGATCCCGTTTTGGTGGAGGAAGTGCGCGCTGCGGCGGGCATGGACATCGGCGGCACCCTCATTGGTATGCATCTGCGCCGGGTGGCGGTGCCGGTGCGGCTGAGTTTGGACCATATCGGGCAGGCGATCCTGCTCTGTGCCCGCACCCGACCGCCCTTCATCGGCGGGGCACGGGCCGTTTACAGTGAGGAGGAAGTGCGATGATCCCCGAAGCACAACAGCAGCAGATGGCGGAAGCCGTGGCCCGCATCCGGGAAACGATGGAGGCAGCAGCCCGCCGTGCTGGGCGTGACCCGGCGGATGTGAGCCTTTGCGCCGCCTGCAAAACCCGCACGGTGGAGGAGGTGCGTTACAGCGCCGACCTGGCCATCGATTTGTTTGGCGAAAACCACGTGCAGGAACTGGTGGAAAAGACCGATGCCGGAGCCTACCACGGCAAACCGGGACATTTTATCGGCCATTTGCAGACCAACAAGGTCAATAAGGTGGTAGGGCGTGCGGCGCTGATCCAAAGTGTGGACAGCACCCGCCTGCTGGACAAGATCGACACGGCTGCCGAGCGACTGGGACTGACCCAGCAGATCCTCATCGAGATCAACATCGGCGCCGAGGAGAGCAAGAGCGGCGTGGGTCCCAATGACCTCTGGCCGCTGCTGGAGGCCGCTGCCGCCAAGGCTCATTTGCAAGTCCGCGGCCTGATGGCCATTCCGCCCGCCGACGCGGACGACGACCAGACCCGCCGCTTTTTTGCCCAAATGCGGGAACTGCTGGCCGCAGCGGCTGCCCGCGGGTATGAGAATGCCCAGATGGACATCCTCTCGATGGGGATGAGCCATGACTATGCCATGGCCATCGAGGAAGGGGCCACCATCGTCCGGGTGGGCACCGCCATCTACGGCGCCCGGGATTACAGCAAAACCTAAAGAAACAGCAAAACGCCTGTGCAGCAGCCATGCTGCACAGGCGTTTTTTCGTAGACATAGTATAGGGGGCAGGCGGTTACCGGATGGTGGCGCGCTGCATCCAGCGCACACTCAGGCAGGTAAGCGTCACCCAGAGCAAGACCGCCGCCGCCAGCAAGGGCAGCCAGAGGGCGGTAGGGAAGAAGGCGATCACAGGGTGCAGCCATTGGTTGATGGTGGTGGTGCTCAGGATGAACAGCAGGTAGAGAACGCCCACGCCACGGGCACCAAACCGCTGAAAGACGGCGCCCACCACAAGGCTCACCCACACCGGTCCCGCCAGCACAAGGGGCCAGACCGGCCAAGGAATCCACTGCCAAGGCAGTGCGGCTTCCCCCAGAAAGGCCCGGCGGGCCAGCGCGTCCACCGTCCCCCAAAGAAAGGTCAGCGCTACCTGCAAGCCGCTTATGCGCAGCCCATGGAGTAATAAGCCCAGCGTCAGCCCCCGGCGGGTGGTGGAAAAGCTGAGAAACACCATAAACTGGGTGCTCAGGTAGACCGCCATAAAAATCAGCGTGACCAGACAAGACAACGCCAAGATCATAGCCAGCAGGATCTGAGGGGCAATTTCCGGTTCCCCGGACAGTACGGCGATGGCGGCTATGCCTTCCCCCAGCAGACCCAACAGGACGATGAGCAGCACCGCCCATTTTAGGTCACTTTGGGTATAACGCAATACCGCGCGGATGGTTCGAGTCATACCAATCCCTCCTTTACGCTTGGGCGATCGCCAGTGTTTTCATTTGGTGCAGGGCGATGGCCATAAAGGGCAGGCTCAGCAGACCCAACGCCAGACTGTGCAGATTCAGTGCATAGGGCAAAAATGTGCCCAGCAGCATAAAAACCGCGATTTGCAGATAGACCACACAGAGCAGCAGGATGGCCAGCACCCGTTTCCAGAGGGGCAGCATCGACAGGTTCAGGGTGCCCAGCCACAGCATGGAGGCACACAGCAGAAGCTTGAGCCCCAACCCCTGCATGGGATACAAGAGCAGATTACGGAACACCTCATTCACGCTCGTTTGGAACAGACGGGCTGATACCGAGTTGCAAAGGTAATCCAGCACCATGCAGAGCAGGGGCAGCACCACCCAGAAGGCGGCTACGGCACCGCGCAGAGAACGCCGGGTCACCCCGAAGCTCAGGGCCAGCGGGGCATACCCGCTGATGGCCTGTGCCGCACAGATGCCAAGGATGACGTCATACAGCACAAAGAATCCCTGCACGTAGGAGAAGAATAGTCCTATGTTGTTGGTTAGGCGGCACAGCAGAAGCAGTACCGGATACAGCAACGTCAGACTTCCGATCATGACCAGTGCCGGTTTGAGCAGAAACCACAGGGCTTTTGCCATTCAGCATCCCTCCTGTTCATGGCCGCAGAGCGCCACAAAGACCTTTTGCAGCGGCAGGGCCGTGCAGTCCACGTCCAGCCCTTTGGCGGCGATGGTCTGTGCCGAGGCCCGCACGGTGCAGCTTTTTTGGCGTCCTAAGGTTTCGGTGCGCAGCACTTCGCAGTCGGCACAGGCGGCGTCCACCACGTCGTCCCGGCCGGTCACCGCACAGAATTGGCTCAGCAATTCGTCGGTCTCGCAGTCCTCGATCAGCCGTCCCTCTTTTAGGATCAGCACCCGTTCAAACACGGTGGCGGCCTCCTCCAAAATGTGGGTGGAGATCACAAAGGTGCGTCCGGTGGCGGTGTAGTCTTCCAACAACAGCCGGTAAAAGTCCTCCCGCGCCACGATGTCCAGCCCGGCGACCGGCTCATCCATCATCGTGATGGGGGCTCGGCTGGCCAGCGCCAGCACGATGGTCACGGCGCTCATCATGCCTTTGGACAGTGCGCCGATCCGCTTTTTTTCGTCCAACCCAAACTGCTGAATCAGCCGGTGGGCATAGTCGTCATCCCAGTGGGGATAAAACAACTGCCCGGCCTTGAGGTACTCTCGGACCCGCAGGGTGTTGGCATTGGTGCCCAGTTTGCCGGACAGCTCCCGGCTGAAGCACAGGTCCGCCAAGGCATTCTCATTCTCCCATACCGGTTCGCCGCCGTAGGTGACCTGCCCTTCGTCGATGGGAAGCTGGGCGGTCAGGGCGGACAGCAGGGTGGTCTTGCCCGCGCCGTTGCGGCCAATCAAGCCATAGATATGTCCGGGTTCCAGCGTCAGATCCAGATGATCCAGCGCCCGGGTCTTGCCGTAGGTCTTACACAGGCCGGTGGCCTGCAAACATTTCCTTTCCATGGTTTACTCCTCTTGTGGGCAGGCGGCATCCAGCATCGCCTGCAGTTCTTGGGCCGTCAGCCCCAACTTGCGGGCTTCGGCTACCATCGGCTTCACATACTGTTCCAAAAATTCATCCCGCCGCTTGGCGCGGATGCGGGCTACGGCACCTTCCGCTACAAACATGCCGATGCCTCGCCGCTTGTACAGGATGCCCTCCTCTACCAACAGGTTCAACCCCTTAGCGCCGGTGGCCGGATTGATCTGCAAGGTGCGGGCCAGTTCGTTGGTGCTGGGGACCTGCGTTTCCTCTGGATAAATGCCGCGCAGGATTCCATCCTCCAGCATCTTGGCGATCTGTAAATAGATCGAGGTGTGGTCGTTCAATACCGGGGGCAAATGCTCACCGCCTTTCAAGTTGGTTGTTTGGTTCATTACTTGTGTAACCAACTATATCACCTAGGCGTTTCCTTGTCAATACCTCCTGCAAAATAACAGGCCGGGGTGGGCCACTTGCAAACTTTTCGGGTGGCTGGTACAATAAATTTATGTTTTTGTGTTTTCTTAAAGGGGAGATCAACCATGAATTGGCAGCAAGCCTGCGAACTGCCGTATTATGGCGGTAACGATCTGGGGGCCAGTTGGTCCGGCACCCAAACGACCTTTAAACTCTGGGCGCCTACCGCGACGGCGGTGGCATTGGAACTTTTCGCCACCGGCACCGATGCCGAGCCGAACGCAGCCAAGTTGGGGGTTCACCCGCTGACGGCTGTGGGGCAGGGGGTCTGGTCCGTCACGGTGGCGGGGGACCTCAATGGGGTCTATTATCAGTATCATCTGCAATTTGCCGACGGCCATAGTGCGTCGGTGGTGGACCCCTATGCCCGGGCGGCGGGGGCTAATGGGCGGCGGGGCATGGTCCTCGACTTGGATTCTGCCGCACCGGCGGGCTGGCATGGCGACTGCCGCCCCACCATTCCGGCCCATGCCCGGGCTGTCTGGGAGGTCCACGTGGCGGACTTTTCTGCCGACGAGCACAGCGGTGTGCCCGAAGCATGGCGGGGCACTTATCTGGGCTTTGTGCCCGATGACACGACGCTGGACGGTGACGGGCAGCACCCCACCTGCTTAAACTACCTCAAACAGTTGGGCATCACCCACGTGCAGCTACAGCCGATCTTTGATTATGCCACGGTGGATGAGACCCGCCCCGACGGGTACAACTGGGGGTACGATCCGCTGAACTACAACGTGCCGGAAGGCTCCTTTTCCACCGATGCTTTCCACGGGGCGGTGCGGGTACGGGAATGCCGCGCCATGATCCAAGCGCTGCACCGGGCTGGGCTGGGCGTGGTGATGGATGTGGTTTACAACCACACCTACCACACCGACAGTTGGTTGGAACGTACCGTGCCCGGCTACTGGAACCGTCGCTGGCCCAACGGCAATATAACCAATGGGTCGGGCTGCGGCGACGATCTGGCCAGTGAACGGCCGATGGTGCGCAAATATCTGGTGGATTCGGTGCTCTATTGGGCCAAGGAATACCACATCGACGGGTTCCGGTTCGACCTGATGGCACTGGAGGACGTAGATACCATGAACGCCATCCGCGCGGCGCTGGATGCACTGCCCGGCGGACAGGACATTTTACTGTACGGCGAACCTTGGACGGGCGGCGGCACCCATATGGAAGGCGGCGCCTGCCCCAGCGACAAACGGGCGCTGGATGCCCTCAGTGACCGAATCGGCTTTTTCTGCGACGATACCCGGGACGCCGTCAAGGGCAACGTCTTTGACGCTGCCAACGCAGGGTATGTAAACGGGGCGCCCCAGTGCGGGTACGATGTACTCCACGCGGTGGGGGCTTGGCGCAGCGGGGCCCGGGGCTTCCGGCCCAAGCAGGCTGCGCAGGTGGTGCAGTATGTGTCGGCCCACGACAACCTTACCCTCTGGGATAAGCTGGCGGCGGTGGCGCGGCGGACAGACTATGATGCCGCCGACGGAGAATTGCTGGCCCAGAACCGGATGGCGGCAGGTATCTGCCTGACCTGTCAGGGCTTGCCCTTCTTTCAGGCTGGGGAGGAGTTTGGCCGCACCAAGTACGGAGACCACAACAGTTATCAGGGGCCGCTGACCACCAACCGGTTGGACTGGCGCCGGGCGCACCGGCCGGAATTTGCCGCCCTGACCGCCTTTTACCGGGGCATGTTGGCCATTCGTCGGGCTTATCCCCGGCTGGCTGGGGCGGACGGGGAACCGGAACCTTTCCTGCTGGCGCTGCCGGGATGGCTCATCGGCTTTGTACCCGAAACAGAGGGGGATGACCCGGTGGGGCAGTTGGTGGTGTACTACAACCCCGAACGCACCCGCCAGTGGGTGTCGCTGCCGTCGGGCACATGGCGACGCCTGTGTGACGGTACCCATGCGGGCACCACGCCCTTCGGCCCGCTCTGCCGGGATGCATTGGAGCTGGAACCCCGCAGCGTCACCATCTTGGTAGCTGAATAAAAACGCAGCAGCGTGTGCCCTACGGTACACGCTGTTTTGACAGGAGGGAGCCCTCTATGGCAGAGGCCTATACGGTAACGGCACAGCAGGTGCGATGGTATCGTCTGGCAGCCCACCATTTGGACCGCCTCGCTCCGTCGGACACTTTGTTGGCCGCCGCCGGCGTTTGTGGACTGCAAAATTCACCGCCCGGCGGATGGGAAACCGCTCTGTTTGCCCGGTTGGAAGGGATTTCCCGCCCACTTTTGCGGCAGGCGCTGGAAGAGAAAAAGACCCTGCTGCAAGCATGGAGCTATCGCGGCGTACCGGTGGTTTTTCCCACGCAGGAAAGCGCGGTTTTCCTCTCGGCATTGGCGGCCCGCCCGGGGGAGGAACCATGGATCTACACCCGGGGCGTTACGCTGGCACTGGATTTTCTGGGCATGGAGTGGGAAGAAGCGCTGTCTCTGGTACGGCAGGCGGCTGTCTGGCTGGACGGCCATACCGTGACTACCAAAGAAGAACTGGACCGGGTGCTTGCCGCCCGGGTGGCGGACGGATTGCCCGCCGCACTGCGGGAAAGATGGAACGCACCCTCTTTGTATGGCCGACCGGACCGGCAAAGCGTAGGTGGGGCGGTGGTATCCTTCGCGCTGCGCCCCTGCGCCTTCTTGGGGCAGGTGGTATTTGGTGCCCGGCAGGGGATCCACCCCACCTTTACGGGGTATACCTCGTGGGTCGGGAAACCGCTTGTCGCCACGCCTTCGGCAGAAGCGGCACTGGTGCGCAAGTTTTTGCATGCCTATGGTCCGGCCACGCGGGCCGAGTTTGCCCTTTGGCTGGGCAGCAGCCCGCAGCAAACCAAGTGATTGTGGCAAACGGTAGCGTCGGAGTGCGTTCCGGTGCAGAAAGCGGGCAAGCGCGCCTATCTTCTGGCGGAGGATCTGCCGGCGCTGCTGCAGGTACAGCCACCCGAAGAAAGGTGGGCGCTGTTGGGGGCACATGACCCGTATCTGGATGCCCGGGACCATGATTTACTGCTGGAGGATGCAGCCTTGCAGCGGCAGGTATGGCGCACGGTGGCCAACCCCAATGTGATCTTACAGGATGGCCGTGTGGTAGGGATCTGGAAAGGAAAAAGCCTGCCGCAGGGTATGGAAATCACACTGACCTCCTTCGAACCCTTGCCGGAGGATGCCCTTCGGCGTCTGCGCCAACGGGCGGAGGCCTACGCGGCGTTTCGGGAATTGCCGTTGAAAAAACTTGTGGTGGAAAACTAAAAAACCACGGATGCTGTCGGCATCCGTGGTTTTTTGTTGGTTCAAGCGGCCCGTTTGATCAGACGGGCGAAAGGCGCAGCCAGTGCCGTCAGCAGAGCGGCCAGCGCAAAACTGACAAGGAAGAAAACCGGCAGCCAAACCGGCAGCGGCCAGCCCAACCGGGCTGCGGCGGGCAGCAGTACCAGCGTCAGCAGCACATGATGTACAAGGTAGACACCGTAGGACCAAGCGGCGGGGCGGCGAAGCAGCCTCCAGTACCGCTGGGGCAACCGCTGCCCAAGGGCGTAGACTACCCAGAACAGCGGGACGGAAATCGTCAGCAAGACGGCCAGCCGGGGAACGGCGGGGACCCACAGCAGCGGGAAGGCTGCCAGTGCCCATAGAACGCGGGGCAGGACCGTGCGGTTTTGCCGCAGCAATGTGCCGAACCACACCCCCAAAGCAAAGGCGGGCAGGCGGCCCAGCACGGTATGCCCGGCCTCGAACGGGGCAGGGCAAAGGGCCGGCCAGAGGAGCTGCAAGGCCACCAGAGCAGTCAGCAGAATGCGGCGGCGAAGGGGGCGGTCCATGCACCACAAAAGCAGTGGAAAGACCAGATAGAGCAGCAGAATGACACCGAGAAACCATTCTCCGATTTTGTAAAAGGTGGGGGTCACCGGCGCTAGGTAGCCATCCACACCCAGAACGGAAAAAATCACCCGCCAGCGGGGAATCTGGGCGTTGTTGCCGTGGAGGATCTCGCCGTAGATGAACAGCACGGCGAATCCTAACCAGAAAGCGGGGTACATGGCTGCGGCGCGCCCTACCAGATAGGGGCGCCAGCGAAAGCGCCCCTGCCATTGCAGGCAGAGTGCCGCACCGGACAACAAGAAGAACCAAGCCAGACCGATTTCCACCCAGTCAGCCATACCGCGCCCCACCAAGATGGCGGGGACGGCAAAGCCCAGACGGGCGGCCTCGATGCAGAAATGGTAGCACAGTACCGGCAGCAGCGCGGCCAAACGGATCACATCCAGCCCGGGGCGGTACTGGGCGGGGGTTTTCAGCATAGTGTTTCCTTCCTTGTCGAAGTAATCAGGGCAGTTTGCGGTGCAGAGCTGCGTTCAGCGCCGCGCCCAAAAAGAGCAGGTTGATGATGATATCCAGCCAAAGGATCATCAGGATGATGGCGGTCAAAGATCCGTAGATATAAGACAACTTCCAGAAATGCACGATATAAAACGAAAAAATGTGGGAGAACAGGACCCACCCCGCGGTGGTGAACGCCGCGCCGGGCCATTGGCGGCGCAGCGGACGCTTGCCGCCGGGCACGAAGGTATAAATCAGCAAAATCAGCACAAAGAGGACGGGAATAGAGATCAAGTCGCTGAAATTGATCCAGTGGCGGAACCATTCCAGCACGCCCTGCCACTGGGACGTGGGGGACAGCAGTTCGCTCAGCGGCCGGAAGATGGAGCTCAAACCTTGCAGCAGCAGGACCACCAGCAGCAGTCCCACGAACACCACGGTGTAAAGCAGTGCCAGCAGTCGGTCATACAAGGTGAACCGGGCCCCCGGCGTCAATCGCTGCAGCCCCTTTTGTACGGCATACATCCCGCTGGAAGCGGAATACAGGGTGGTGATGGCAGCAAAAGAGGCCACAAAGGTGGTGGACTGCAAACTCAGGTTGTTCAGCACATCCAGCACGGTGTCTTGAATTTCCGGGACCTGCGGCAAAAATTGGTAGAGCAGGTCTGCCACATCGGTGACGGAGTAACCGGGCAGATGGTTGACGATGACCAGTACCCAGATCAATAAAGGGAAAGAGGCCATCAGCAAGAATAAGGTGGCACAGCCTGCAAAAATCGGCATGTTTTGGCCCAAAAAAGGACCCAGAATCCCAAAGGTCATCTCTTTGGCGCGCTGTAATTTCGGTTTCATGCAGGGTGAAACCTCCCTTCCGGCAGCCGGTGCACAAAGTTGTTTTTCTCATTATAATATGCAACCCACCCAAAAGCAACGCCAGACGGACAAAAGGGACATCGAACGTGCCGAATTTGACCTTGCCAAACGACGGCAAACGGCATATAGTATAGTTACATGGTAGGAAAAGAAATGGTTCCTGCTTTTCAAGAGAGATTCGGGAAAGGAAGACGTGTACTTTCATGCAGACACAAACGATACAACCCAAAAACCAAACGGCGACCCCCAAACGGTATACCCTGCGCGGCGAACTGGCGCTGGCGGTGGCAGTGACCATCAATAGCTTTGCCGTGGCCACTACCGTCTATGCGGGGCTGGGTATCTCGCCGGTATCCAGTTTTCCCTACGCTATTTCGCTGGTTTTTCCGTTCCTGACGCTGGGCACTTGGACCTACCTGTTTCAGGGGGTACTGGTCCTGACACTGATGCTGCTGCGGCGCAAATTTGTGCCGTCCTATCTGTTTGGTTTTGTGGTAGGGTTTGTCTTTGGCACGCTGCTGGACGTTTTCGGCGCATGGCTGCCCACGCTGCCCTATACGCTGGGATGGCGGATCGTCTATTTCGCCCTCAGCTGCCCCATTGTGGGCTTCGGCATTGCGCTGTCCAACCGCTGCAAGCTGCCCATCATCCCCACCGACCTTTTCGCCCGGGATTTGTCCGAGATCATCCACAAACCCTACCCCAAGGTCAAGACGACGATGGACCTGACCTGTGTGGCGCTCTCGGTGGTGCTGACTGCAGGGGTCATGCACAACCTGCAGGGCATTGGCGTAGGTACCGTCATCGGTGCGCTGAGTTATGGTCGTCTGGCCGGGTTCTTCGGCAACCTGCTGGACAAGCGGTTTGACTTTGTTTCGGTGCTTTCGCCTAAAAAATAATGGCACCGCGGTTTGGTTTTGCGGCAAGGGCAGTTAAAAAAATATCAAAAACATCTTGCGCAAAAGCCGGTTTGTGCGTATAATAGAGTCAGGCCATTAGGGCATCGTGCCCTGACAAAAACAAATTGTAAAACATACCGAGAGGAGCTTTTACTATGGGTTTGGGTAAAAAGACCATTGATGATGAAAATTACGCTGGCAAGCGCGTTCTCGTCCGTTGTGACTTCAACGTCCCCATGAAGGACGGCGTCATCACCAACGATAACCGTATCAACGCTGCGCTGCCCACGATCAAGAAGTTGATCAACGACGGCGCCAAGGTCATTCTGTGCAGCCATCTGGGCAAGCCGAAGAACGGCCCCGAGGCAAAGTTCAGCTTGGCCCCCGTTGCGGTTCGCCTGAGCGAGAAGCTGGGCCAGCCCGTCCAGTTCGCCGATGACGACGAGGTCGTGGGCGCACAGGCGAAGGCCGCTGTTGCCACCATGAACGATGGCGACGTGGTGCTGCTGCAGAACACCCGTTTCCGTAAGGAAGAGACCAAGAACCTGCCCGAGTTCAGCAAGGATCTGGCCAGCTTGGCCGATGCTTATGTGGACGATGCTTTCGGCTCCTGCCATCGCGCCCACTGCTCCACTGCCGGTGTGACCGAGTTCGTCAAGGATACCGCTGTCGGTTACCTGATGGAGAAGGAAATCAAGTACCTCGGCAACGCCGTGAATGATCCCGTGCGTCCCTTCACTGCCATTCTGGGCGGTGCCAAAGTGGCGGACAAGCTCAATGTTATCTCCAACTTGCTGGAGAAGGTCGACACCCTGATCATCGGTGGCGGCATGGCCTACACCTTCCTGAAGGCAGAGGGCTACGAGATCGGCAAGAGCCTGTGCGATGACACCAAGATCGATTACTGCAAGGAAATGATGGCCAAGGCCAAGGAGAAGGGCGTCAAGCTGCTTCTGCCTGTGGATACCGCTTGCGTGACCAACTTCCCCGATCCCATCGATGCTCCGGTGGAGACCAAGGTGGTTCCCGTCACCGCTATCCCCGCTGACATGGAAGGCTGCGACATCGGTCCCGAGACCATGAAGCTCTTTGCCGATGCCGTCAAGGCCAGCAAGACCGTGGTTTGGAACGGCCCCATGGGCGTGTTCGAGAACCCGACGCTGGCGGAAGGCACGCTGGCTGTTGCCAAGGCTATGGCCGAGAGCGACGCTACCACTGTCATCGGCGGCGGCGACAGCGCGGCTGCTGTGCAGCAGATGGGTCTGGGCGACAAGATGACCCACATCTCCACTGGCGGCGGCGCCTCTCTCGAGTACCTCGAGGGCAAGGAACTGCCCGGCATTGCCGTTATCCAGAACGCGTAAAAACCGCAGGGCGCGGCGGCACGGCCGCCGCGCCCTTTTTGGGGATTTCCCGTATTCGGAAATGATTCGGAAGGAGTTTTATCATGGATAAGCAGAATCGTAAAGCCATTATTGCCGGCAACTGGAAAATGAACATGACCCCCACCGACGCAGGCCACCTGATCGACGCGTTGGTTCCCGCTGTGCAGGGCGCCAACTGCGAAGTGGTCATCTGCGTTCCTTTCACCGACCTGTGCGTGGCAGTGGCCAAGTGCAGCGGCACCAACATCCATGTGGGTGCTGAGAACGTCCACTTCGAGAAGTCCGGTGCCTTTACCGGTGAGATCTCGGCCGACATGCTCACCGATCTGGGCGTGGAGTATGTGGTCATCGGCCACAGCGAGCGCCGTCAGTACTTTGCTGAGACCGACGAGACCGTCAACAAGCGTGCTCGTGCTGCGCTGGCCGGTGGTCTGAAACCCATCATCTGCGTGGGCGAGAGCTTGGCCCAGCGTGAGCAGGGTGTTACCGAAGAATTGGTCCGCATGCAGGTCAAGATCGCGCTGAATGGCGTTACGGCGGAAGAGCTGAAGAACGTGGTCATCGCTTATGAGCCCATCTGGGCCATCGGCACCGGCAAGACCGCTACGGCGGATCAGGCACAGGAAGTCTGCGCGGCCATCCGCAAGGTGGTGGGCGAACTCTATGGTGAGGACGCTGCCAAGGCGCTGACCGTGCAGTACGGCGGCAGCATGAATGCCAAGAACGCCGAAGAGCTGCTCAGCAAGCCCGACGTGGACGGCGGCCTGATCGGCGGTGCCTCCCTGAAGGCAGACCAGTTTGCCATCATCGTGGACGCAGCCAGCAAGGGCTGATTTTCCCCTAACGTAAGGAGAGTTCCGGCGGCTCCCGGTGAGCTGCCGGGCCCTCTTTTGTCATTTTCAGATTTTTCAATATTCTAAGGAGATCACACTCTTATGAGCAAAAAGCCTGTACTTCTTTGCATTATGGATGGTTTCGGCTGGACTCCCGACCAGACTTTCGGCAATGCCGTGACCACCGCTAAGAAACCCAATCTGGATAAGATTTTTTCCACCTACCCCATGACCACCATCGATGCTTCCGGCATGGCGGTGGGCCTGCCCGACGGCCAGATGGGCAACTCTGAGGTGGGTCACACCAACATGGGTGCCGGCCGCATTGTCTACCAGCAGTTGACCCTCATCACCAAGTCCATTCAGGACGGCGAGATGGTCAAGAACCCCGTGCTCTACAACAACATGAAGAAAGCCATTGATGCCGGCAAGGCCATCCATCTGATGGGTCTGGTGGGCACCGGCGGCGTTCACAGCCATGCCGACCACTGGTTCGGCGTGCTGGATATGGCCAAGCAGATGGGCGCACAGAAAGTCTACCTGCACTGCATCATGGACGGCCGTGACACCGACCCCCACAGCGGCAAGGGCTTCTTGGCCGATTTGCAGGCAAAGCTGGATGAGCTGGGCATTGGCCAGATCGCCACGGTTACCGGCCGTTACTACGCCATGGACCGTGACAACAACTGGGACCGTGAGGAAAAGGCCTACGCGGCGTTTGTTTACGGTGAGGGCAACCATGCCGCCAACGCGCAGGAGGCCATCGATGCCAGCTATGCTGCCGATGTGACCGACGAGTTCGTGGTGCCGGTGGTTACCTGCGAAGGTGGCCGTGTGGAGAACGGCGACACCGTTATCTTCATGAACTTCCGTCCCGACCGTGCCCGCCAGATGACTCGCGTCTTCTGCGACGACGACTTCACGGGCTTTGAGCGCCGCGGCGGCCGTCTGCATGTGAACTATGTCTGCATGGCCGAGTATGACGCCACCATGCCCAACTGCGAAGTGGCCTACCCACCGGTAGAGCTGAAAAATGTGCTGGGTGAGTACCTGTCCAAGAACGGCAAGACCCAGCTGCGTATCGCCGAGACCGAGAAGTATGCCCATGTGACCTTCTTTTTCAACGGCGGCGTGGAAGCTCCCTACGAGGGCGAGGACCGCAAGGTGATCCCCAGCCCGAAGGTGGCTACCTACGACCTGAAGCCCGAGATGAGCGCCTACGAGGTGGCGGATGAGTGCAAAGCCCGCATCGAGAGCGGCAAGTACGACGTCATCATCCTGAACTTTGCCAACTGCGACATGGTCGGCCACACCGGTGTGTTTGACGCCGCCGTCAAGGCCGTGGAGGCTGTGGACAAGGCCGTGGGCGAAGTGGTGGATGCCGTGCTGGCGCAGGGCGGCGTGGTCTTCCTGACCGCCGACCATGGCAATGCCGAAAAGATGGAGAATCCCGACGGCAGCGCCTTCACTGCCCACACCACCAACGTGGTGCCCTTTGCGGTGATCGGCGCCGGTGATGTCAAGCTCCGCGAGGGCGGCTGCTTGGCGGACATCGCACCCACCATGCTGCCCTACATCGGCCTGCCCGTCCCCGAGGAAATGACCGGTAAGAGCATCATCGTCGAGTAAGCACTGCGAAAGCAGGTTTACTCGGGATACGATCCAATAGAAAGAGCGCCCCGCTCCTCGCTGCCATGTGGCAGGGGAGCGGGGCGCTTTGGCTTTTTGTAGGAGATTACGATGCAGCCGGCACATAGTAGTAGATGCGGCACCATGTGTTGTCCAACAAGGCGCCTTGCCAACTGTCCATTTGCAGACCCGCCTGTGTCAGCGTTTCCGCCCAAGCACCGGTGGGGTCTTCCTCTTGGTAAATTAAGAAAAGGCTGCCGCCCGATTCAGGCAGCGCAGCGCCGGGATCGGTTCCGGCGGCAGTGTTCTGCTCGGGGAAAAAGAAGTCCAACACCCGCTGGTCCACCAGATCCACGGTGGAGTAGATCCGGTCGCCCTCCTGATACCGGTCCTGCACAAAGGCAAGTTCCTGTGTTATCACAGCGTTGCATTCCACCATTTCCCGCAGGGCGGTCTGGGCGGGCTCCGCCATAGCGTAGAGCAGCAAAGCGGCCAGCAGTACGCCGGAACAACGCTGCAAGTTGGGCCGCAGCTGTCGAATCAATCCCGACGCAGCCACTGCCATTCCCAGCCACAGCAGCCCCGCCGCGGGGAAAAAGTAGCGCGGCAGATACATGGGGCGTACCAGATAAGTGGCAGCATACCCAAAGGCGGGCAGCCCCACCGCCGTCAACAGGGCGGTAGCTACCAGCCAGCGGTTGGCGGCAGGGGCTTGCCGGGGCCAAACCAGATAGGCCACGCACCCCAACACCAGTAGAAAGAGCGCCAACCAACTGGAAAGCTGATCGCCCACGATCAGTTCCAACGTTTCTTGCAAGGCCGGGGGCTCCTGCAGCCAAAAGGTGGAAACCTGTTGGGTCAGGCGCAGAGCGGCCACCGCTACCCAAGGCAGATAGCAGACAATGCAGACCGCAGCGGCAATTCCCCAATTCCGCAGCAGGGCGGGACGGCGGACAAGGCTGTAAACCAGCAGCGCTAGGTAGACAAACGCCACAGCCAGCAAGGCAAAATAGTGCAGGTAGCCGGCTGCCAAACCCGCCGCTACCAAGGTGACCCACCACCGGCGTGGGGGATGGTCCGCCTCTACAAGGCGGTACCCGGCAAACCCGCAGAGCAGCACAAAAAACAAGGCCCAGCCATACATGCGCACTTCGGTGAAATAGTGCAGCGAGGCGGCGTTCGGTCCCATCAGACAGAGAAAGAGAAAGGTGGCCAGCCGACCGAAGGTGGGCCGGAACAGTACCAGAGCCATGCCAATGGTCAAGAGATAAGCGGCAAAAGAAGCAACGCGGTAGATTACCGGTGCATGGCCCAGCAAACTGAGAAAGGCCTTCAGCAGATAGTAATACAACGGGGGATGGACATCTCCGGCGGTGTAGGAGGCGATTTCCTCCCAGCCCAAACTTGCAGCATGAATGGAAAAATACTCATCCAGCCAAAAGTTTTGGTTGGTCGTAAACAAGGCGGCAAATACCACCAACACTACCGCAAAGGCTACCAGAAGCAGGTCCGGTAAAAGACGCCGCACCGTGCAGGGAGAACGGTGGGGATTTGTCATGGAAAAACAGTCCTTTCTAACAGAGGCGGTCGGTTTGCTCAACCGCCGGACAACGGCATAAACCAGACGGCCGCCAGATACACCAGATACACCAGCAGGCAAACCAAACCCTGCCAGCGATGCAGGCGACGACGCATAAGGGGCGGCAGCAGCAACACCAATGCCATCAACGCGCAGGCGGGCAGGTCGTAATGTCGGAACTGGGAGCCGAAAGGCAACCGTTCCCGATACATCAGGCTGGAGATCGGCAGTGCCAAAGTCAGGTTGAGGATGGCACTGTTCAGCAGTTGCATGGGCAAGGTGCGGGGCGGAAAATACCGGCACCGCAAGGAAAAACGCTTCCAAATCGACCCCAGCGGATGGTCGAGGGCGTCGGCCAACAGCGGCAGGCAGAATCCGAAACTGATGAGAGTGGCTGCCCACAGCGCCTGAATGGTTCCGGTCATATTGGCCAAACTGGCGGCGCTGTAAACCAGCGCCTGCGCCCCAAAAGCCAACATGGCCAGCCCGCCGATCACGCCGGCCAGATTCTTCAAGGCGTTGGCAACGCTCATAACGGGAAACGCCATTGTGTGGGCCGTGTACCCGTACAAGTCAGCAGCTTGCTGGACCTGAGAATCCTGTGCGGGACGGGGGTCCGTGGTTACATGGTCGCTGCCCTCGCCGTAGATATAGTGATGTTGGTAGACAATGCTGATGAGTACGAAGGCTACGAACAGGAACATGAGCAGCCCGGTGCCGGTGTAGCTCAAGGTGCCGTCCCGGACGAAGAGGGCCAGCACGCCGCAGGCGGCCAAGAGCAGCAAACATTTGCGGCAGAACTCGTTGCGATCCACCGAAATGGTGTGCTTAGGGTTGAGCAGGCAGATGGCCAACGCCAACCCTAGATTGGCTACGGCGCCTGCCAGTGCGGTGCCCACGGCCAACGAGGTAATGGACAGACCGGCGGCCAAAAAAGCCAGCATGAGCTGGGGCAGCGCCAGACAAAAGGGCGCTACCGTTCCGCCGACAACCCACATAGGCAGCCCGCACAACGCGCAGCACCAAGTGGTGCAACGCCCGGCCAGACGGCTGCCCACAGCTGTCAGCACAAGGCCGATGCCGTATACCAGCAATGTCAGAAAGAGAACCGACATTTCAATCACCTGAAAAGGGCAGCGCACCGCGCTGCCCTTGGTTTGTATTTCTTAATAGGCGATGCCCCAAACGACCATCTTGGTGGCGGGTTTGCCGCAGATCGGGCAGACGTCGCTCAGATGCTCCTGCTCAAAAGGCATGCAGCGGCTGGAGAGACCGGCCTGCTCCTTCATGGCTTCTTCGCAGGCCAAATCACCGCACCACATGGTCTTGATGAAACCAGTGGAGGTCGCGGTCTTTTCCTTGATTTCATCCAACGTGGTGGCGCTGGTGGTGCGGGCTTCGCGGTTCTTCAACGCGCGGTCGTACAGGTCCTTGGCCAGCGCATCCAGCGCAGCCGGAATGGCCGTAGCCAAATCCTCGAACTTGACGAACTGCTTTTCGCGGGTGTCGCGGCGTACCAGCACGCACTGACCCTGCTCGATATCCCGGGGACCCACTTCCAAGCGGATGGGCACACCCTTCATCTCCCACTGGGCAAACTTCCAGCCGGGCTGTTTGTCGCTGTCATCCAGCTTTACGCGGGCATACTTGCCGATCTCGGCAGCCAACTCCCGGGTCTTTTCCAGAACGCCGGGTTTGTGGGCGGCGACAGGAACAATCACGACCTGCACCGGGGCAATAGCCGGGGGCAGGATCAGGCCGTCGTCGTCGCCATGGGTCATGATGATGGCACCGATCAACCGGCTGGAGGCGCCCCAACTGGTCTGGAAGGGGTACTGCAGGGTGTTGTCGCGCCCGGCAAAGGTCACGTCATAGGCGCGGCTGAACTTGTCGCCAAAGTAGTGGCTGGTGCCGCTCTGCAGGGCTTTGCCGTCCTTCATCATCGCTTCGATGGTGTAGGTGGCTTCGGCGCCGGCAAACTTCTCCTTGTCGGTCTTGCGGCCCTTCAGAACGGGGATGCACAGGTCATGCTCGCAGAAATCCGCGTAGCAGTTGAGCTGCTGCTCGGTCTCGGCCTGGGCTTCCTCCGCGGTTTCGTGGATGGTGTGGCCTTCCTGCCACCAGAACTCACGGGTGCGCAGGAAGGGGCGGGTGGATTTTTCCCAGCGGACCACGCTGCACCACTGGTTGTACAGCATCGGCAGGTCGCGGTAGCTGTGCAGCACATGGCTGAAGTGGTCACAGAACAGCGTTTCGCTGGTGGGGCGCACGGCAAGGCGTTCCTCCAGCGGTTCGCTGCCGCCCATGGTGACCCAGGCGACCTCGGGGGCAAAGCCGTCCACCAGTTCGCCCTCCTTTTTCAGCAGGCTTTCCGGCATCAGCATGGGCATCGCAACATTTTCGTGGCCGGTAGCCTTGAAGCGGGTGTCCAGATTTTTCTGGATGTTCTCCCAGATCGCGTAGCCGTAGGGGCGCAGCACCACAAAGCCCTTCACGCTGGAATATTCCACCAGTTCAGCCTTGGTGCAGATATCGGTGTACCACTGGGCGAAATCGACCTCCTGTGCGGTGATCGCCTCGACCATTTTTTTCTTATCGCTTGCCATGTCTACTCCTTCACATCCGGCGGCGCAAAATTACAGCCGCTCCTCCAGATAATTCACCACATCGCCCACGGTGTGGAAGTTCTCGATCTCCTCGTCGGGGATCTCCACGTTGAACTCGTCGGACAGGGTGGTGATCATGTCGATGACGTCGAGGCTGTCGGCGCCGAAATCATTGACGATGTCGCTGTCGGGGGTGATCTTTTCGGGATCGACTTCAAGCTGGTCGGCCAGGTATTCGCGGATACGCGCAAAAACTTCGGAATCCATAGTATATCTCCTTCTGCAAACAAATATTCATTAAATATATATCTTATCTGTCAAAAGATGTCAAGAGGACCGGGGCAAAAACCGTGTAAAAAGGCCGTTGTGCTGCCCCGGCGCGCCGCGGCATACACTGGTCGGGGGAGGGATGGTATGAAACTGTCATTTACCAAGATGCAGGGCGCGGGCAACGATTACATTTATCTGGACTGCCGGGAACAGGGGCTGCCGCCCCAGGCGGGGCAGTGGGCGGCAAGGCTTTCCCGGCGGCATTTTTCGGTGGGGGCGGATGGGCTTATCTGTATCGCGCCGCCCCAACTGGCGGACGCGGATGCAACGATGGTCATGTATAACGCGGACGGCAGCCAGGGGGCCATGTGCGGCAACGGCGTGCGCTGCGTGGCCGAGTACCTGCACACCCACGGCGTGCAGAAGGACCGCATCGAACTGGACACCCCCGGCGCAGGGCGCAAAACGCTGTACCGCGTCGCGCCCCATGTGTGGCGGGCAGGGATGGGGCGCTTCTCCGCGCGGGCGCAGGACATCCCGGCGGAAGGGCTGGGGGCCGGGCCGCTGCTGGATCTGCCGCTGGTGGCCGCAGGGCGCGCGTGGCGGGTGAACTGCCTGAGTATGGGCAACCCCCACTGCGTGGTGCTTTGCCGCGAAGCGCCGCCCGAAGGGCTGGAACTGGCCGTTTGGGGCCGCGCGCTGGCGGAACATCCGGCGTTCCCCCAGGGGGCCAACGTGGAATTTGTGCGGCAGGAAGGACCGCGGGCGCTGGCGGTAACAGTCTGGGAGCGGGGCAGCGGCGCAACGCTGGCCTGCGGCACCGGCGCCTGCGCGGCGGCGGCCGCACTGGTGCTGCGCGGGGACTGCCCGCGGGAGGAGGAGATCGAAGTATCGCAGCCCGGCGGGCGGCTGCAGGTGCAGGTGCTGGCGGACGATACGGTGCTGCTCACCGGCCCGGCGCACACGGTCTTTGAGGGAACGGTGGAAATTTGAACGCGGCTTTACAGAAGAAAAAATGGTTGTTATAATGAAAAAAGATTTTTTGGAAAGTAAGAAAGGAAAAACAACATGCTGCAACGAAAACTGCGCGCGGCGCTGGTGATCCCGGGGGAAAAGCGGAGCGACCGCTTTTTCCGGCTGTTCCCGTGGGTGTGGCTGGTGGCGGCCTACTGCGTCACCATGCTGGTCCTCTGCCTGCATGGCCGCAACTATATCGACAGCGATATCGCCGGGGACATGATGCTGGCGGATTTACTCAATCAAGAGGGCGGCTTGATGGCGCCGGATTGGTGGTATTCCAGCGAACTTCGCGTTGTATATTTGCAACTTTTATATCGGCTTGCACTTTTGATCTTTCCACATGACTGGTATGCGGCCCAAATGCTTGGGCAGGCAGGATGGCTTCTGCTTCTGATCCTTTCCTATCTGTATGTGGCGCATGGCCTGAAACTCAAAAACTGTGGTGTATGGGGTGCTGCGGCGCTGGCTTGCCCCTTTGGAACCTGGTATTTGTGGTACGGACCTTTTGCCGGGGCGTATTTGCCGCATATGATTTTGATCCTGTTAAGTTTTGGTGCCATGCTGCATCTGATGCATCCGGCCAATCGCTGG
Organism: uncultured Subdoligranulum sp.; assembly: GCF_937890665.1. The sequence continues at coordinate 1,249 of NZ_CALADU010000212.1, read as the reverse complement.
AGTTGTGTGCTGCAATGGATACTTTTGCTGGGGTCGGCGCTGGCATCGGGACTAAATGGCATAAAAGGCATCATGGGATTTTATCTGCCCATGGCCGCAGCCATGGTGGTGGCGGTGATACTGCGCTGGTATGAAGAACCGCAGCGCCTGCCGTTGAAAAGCTTGTGGCTGTTTGTGCTTTCCGGCATTGCAACGGCGGTAGCGGGCGCTGCCTACATCGTCTACAGTAAAGTACTGGCCAATGCCTATTCCTTCGAGGATTATAACGGTCGTGTCTGGTCGGATTTTGACCTCAGCGCGCTGTTTTCTCAGTGGGGCGAATTCCTGAGTCTGTTTGGCTATCCTACAAAGTCGGCGCTTAAATCCGCACCGCAAATTTTCTCGGTGGAAGGGCTCCTGGGGGCCTTTGGTGTGGTGACGGCGGGAGCAATCGTTTTTTCTCTGATCCGGCTGCTGTGGCGTTGGCAAAAAATAGATCCGCAGCAGCGCATCGTACCGCTGCTTTTTGCGTCGATCTGTTTGGTAGACGGGATGATTTTCGCCTGCACAGAAGATATAGCGCCTATTGATGCACGGTACTGGCTTACCGTGGTCCCCTTTGCATTCCTGGTGTTGCAGTTGGAGGGCGAAACAGAGCGGTTCAGCCCGGAATTTATGCGCCGGGCCGCAGCGATGGCTTTCTGTGTTTGCATCACGGCGACCAGTATTTCTTCGGTGCGGTTATTTTTTGAAAATGGTTTGCGTGTCAATCCGCATTTGGCGACCGTGTGCGACTGGCTGGTGGATCAGGGATATACACAAGGGTATGCGACTTTCTGGAACGGAAATGTCCTTACCGAATGGTCAAGCGGCGAACTGGAAATGTGGGTAGTCAGCGACCTGAATACGTTGGACCTGAGCCAGGGCTTGCAGAAGATGGCGCATCAGGAGACTCCGCAAGGCGAAGTGTTTCTTGTGACGACCCGTGAGGAACTGAAAAATTCCGGGCTTTCCGCGATGGAAAGCGTGGCGGATGACAACATTGTGTATTTGGACCAGCAGGAAAAATCTCCCTCACCTTTCGGTCATTACATCGTCATGACCTTCGCCGGTGTTGATGAGATGCAGGATGCTATTGAAGCGGCGCAGTTGGAACGTGAGTGATAAAAACAGGCATTTATGTATGAGGAATACCTCATCATTTTTCAGGAAAGTTAAGAAAGGAAAAACAACATGCTGCAACGAAAACTGCGCGCGGCGCTGGTGATCC
>NZ_CALADU010000211.1 GCF_937890665.1 uncultured Subdoligranulum sp. | reverse complement strand
CCGCCGGGACCGTACTGCCGAGCAGGCGGCAGAGGCCGAACATCTGCTGGCCGGCAACGCCGACAACGACACCTTGCCCCGCCGCTGGGTCACCATGTTCTGGGGACAGCGAGGCTCTATTGCCGAGAGCCGCTGGGCCGGTATGGTGGAAAGCAGTCTGATGTTGGGCAGCGACCCTGCCCAGTGCGATCTTTGTCTGCCCGATGAAAAGGTACACGGACAGCATTGTGTACTTTGTGTGCGGGGGGAATCCCTGTTGGTACAAACACTGAGCCCCGATGCACCGGTTTTTGTCAATGGAGAGCGCATCGGCGGGGAACACCGCCTGCAAAACAACGACACCCTGCGTCTGGGCCGCACCACCATCCGGTTGGTGCTGTGACGGACGGCAAGAGAAGAGGGAACCGCGATGAAATTGACCAAATGCGAGCAAGGACATTTCTTTGATGCCGATAAATACCCGGCCTGCCCCTATTGCAACACCGACTTGCAGACCGAGACGGCCATCGTGCAAACCAGTGAAGTTCCGGCGGCGGAGTTGGCTGCGCCGGATGGACCGGTGGCCGGATGGCTGGTGGTGCTGGATGGTCCGGCCCGGGGGCGGGATCTCCGGTTGGGAGTCGGCCGCAGCTTTTTGGGGCTGGATGCCGCCGGGGCACCGGCGACCGTAAGTCCCGATGCCCCGTTGGGGGCCCGGCAGGCCACGGTGGTCTATGACCCGGAGGCGGATGCCTTTACGCTGCTGCCCGGTTCGTCGCAGGACCTGTGCTATCTGGCAGGGCAGGCGGTGCTGGAAGCGCAGCCCCTCACCGGCGGTGAGGAGTTGAAGCTGGGAACGGCCACGCTGCGCTTTGTGCCTTTCTGCGGCGGCGGATTCCGCTGGTAAGGGGGGACGGCTGTGGCAAGCGAGATTGTTTTTCTCATCACCGAACAGCGCAACAAGCAGCGCATCACCCTGCCTTCGGGGCGGGGCGCGTATCGGTTTGGACGCAGCGCTCAATGTGAGTATATCCTGCGCCGCAACAATGTGGGGGACCGCCAGTTCACCATTGCGTATACCGGTGAACAGTGGACGGTGACCGATGATTCCAGCGACTGCAATACTTGGTATAACAACCGCTACCTGACCGCTGGGGAGACCTGCACTTTGCAGCCCGGCGATGTGATCGGCTTGAACACCGATGGAAATGCCGCCACGCAGGAGATCACTTTCCGGGTGGAGGAGATCCGCGCTGTGCAAAGCGGGAACGCGGCCTTCCGGCAGGAGCAGACAGACGCCGCCGTACTGCGGGAAATCGACATCCGCCGCAAAAAGCGGGTGCTCATCGGCCGCGGGGATGACTGCGACATTAAACTGGTCAGTGACCGGGTTTCCCGCCATCACTGCGAAATCGTCTACAAGGACGGGCAGTTCGAGGTGCGGGACTTGGGCTCCACCAATGGTACCTACGTGGACGGTATGCCGGTCAGCCGGACGGCGCTGCGCAACGGCGCTGTCATCAACGTACCTACGCAGGTCTTTGCTTTTTCCGGCGGCCTTTTGCATTACCACGAGCACAAAAGCGGCATCAGCGTACAGCTTTTGAATGTCTACAAGACGGTGCAGGACCGCAACACCCAGCAGCCGCTGAACATTGTGGACGGCACCAGTCTGGAGATCGAACCCAACAGCTTTGTGGTGCTGGTAGGTGGGTCCGGCACTGGCAAATCCAGCCTGCTGACTTGTATTACCGGTACGGCCCCCTGCACGGCAGGCAGTGTGCGGTTTGATGGGGTGGAAACCCGGGGCAACCGCAACGCCTTTGATGCGGTGCTGGGGTATGTGCCCCAGCGGGACATCATGCACGACAACCTGACCGTGGAGCAAAGCCTGACCTTTACGGCCAAACTGCGCATTGCCCACGACGCCAGCCGGGCGGAAATTGCCACGGCAGTGGCCCATGCCATCGAGGCCGTGGACTTGACCGGACGGGAAAAAACGCTGATCTCCCAGCTTTCGGGCGGGCAGAAAAAGCGGGTTTCCATTGCGATGGAACTGCTGGCCAGCCCCCGGCTGTTGATCCTCGACGAGCCTACCAGCGGCCTTTCCCCCGATTTGGACCGCAGTATGATGGAGCTGTGCCGTAAGCTCAGCCATCAAAACTGTACGGTATTGATGGTTACCCACAATATGTCCAACATCAACCTCTGCGACAAGATCGCCTTTTTGGGGGTGGGCGGCGTGCTGTGCTACTACGGCCCGCCGGAACAGCTCAACGCCTATTTTGACGTGGAGCTCACCAGCGATATCTTTGAAAAACTGCGCGTGCCGGAACTGGTGGAACAGTACCGCTGCCAGTATTTTACCACGCCGGAGTTCAACCGCCTTGTGGCGGCCTGGCCCGAGGCAGCACAGGAGGCGGACAAGCGATGCGACCAATCGAAGTGATGAAATTCTTTCGCCAGTTCACCGTACTGGTACAGCGCAATCTGCGCCTGATCTGGAACGATAAACTGCTGCTGGCCAGTCTGGTGCTGCAAGCACCGTTTATGGTCTTTGTCATCAAACTGGTGGTGGACCCCAACTGTTTTACCTCCAATCTAGTCAACGTGGGCAGCCGCACGGCGCTCTTCATCCTCAGCGCCATGGCGGCCTTTATGGGGACCCTGAACTCCTACCGGGAGATCTGTAAGGAACGGGACATCATCCTGCGGGAAGCCTCGGTGGGGGTAAATCTGCTGGCGGTGGTGCTCAGCAAGGCCTTTGTGCTGCTCCTCATTGAGCTTGTACAGGCAGCGATTTTGACCATCGGTTTTGTCAACGTGGTTCATGTACCCCAGAATCATCTGCTGTTTGAAACCAATCTGGAAATCTTCATCACGGTGCTGCTGATGCTGTTTGCCTCCAGCGCCACGGGACTTTTGGTGTCGGCCATCTTCAAAAGCGGCGAAACGGCCATCCTTGTGGTGCTGGTGCTGATGATCGGTCAGGTGGTGTTCAGCGGCATTATGTTCACCCTTACCGGCGTGGCCAGCTCGATCGCTTCGGTGATCGTCTGCCGATGGGGCATGGGCGCACTGGGCGCTTCCACCGACCTGAACAACCGTCTGGCATGGCTCAAGGCCGGGTTTGACGGCCCTATGTACGACGCTACCGTGGCCAACCTGCTGAACTGCTGGCAGATGCTGGGCCTGATCTCTGTGGTCTGCATCGTCGCTGCATGGCTGGTCTTGCAGATCTCCTTTGACCGGCGAAAAGGATAAGGATACCGCAATGGAGCAGAAAAACTACGCACTGGCGGAGGGGGCCATCCACTATTGGGTGCAAACGGCTGGCTCGGGACGACCGTGGCTCGTGTTTCTGCCGGGCCTGACCGCAGATCACCGCCTGTTTGAGAAGCAGTTGGCGGCGTTCGCGGGACGGTACAACTGTTTGGTATGGGACGCACCGGCGCATGGTGCGTCCCGCCCGTTTGCGCTGCGGTTTACCTTGCAGGATTGGGCCGATTGGCTGCATGCCATCCTGCAACGGGAAACCGACGCCCCGCGGATTTTGGTCGGCCAGTCGATGGGCGGGTATCTGGCGCAGGTGTATATGACGCGCTATCCACAGCATGTGCGGGGGTTTGTGTCCATCGATTCTTGCCCGTTGCAGCGCACCTATTACAGTGGATGGGAACTCTTCCTGCTGCGTCATATGTACGGCGTTTATGCGGCGATCCCATGGCGATTGCTGTTGGATTGGGGAACGTCGGGCTGTGCCCGGACGCCCTATGGCCGCGCGCTGATGCGTCAAATGATGCAGAGCTATGACAAAACGTCCTATTGCGCGCTGGCGGCCTATGGCTACCGCATGTTGGCACAGGCGGTGCAGGCGGGGGTGTCGTATACGATTCCCTGCCCGGTGCAACTGCTCTGTGGAGAGTTCGACGCCGCCGGTTCGGCCAAACGGTACAATGACCGCTGGGCCCGGCGCACCGGCTACCCGCTGCTTTGGGTGCCGCAGGCCGGCCACAATTCCAACACCGACGCGCCGGACTTTGTCAATCAGGTGCTGGTCGACTTCGTGGAACGAACGCTTGGCGCCAACCGGTAACAACAACGCCCCCTTCCGCTTAGGCGGAAGGGGGCGTTTTCTATCGCTTCTCTTAATTTTCGGGTTTGCGCAGTTTGTCCGCGGCGGTGCCGGCGGCCTCCTTGGCGGCCTTTTGGGCGTTTTTCGCCAAACGGCGCAGTTGGATCAGCGCTGCACGGGTGGACGCCAGCGTTTCACCATAGCGCAAGCTCTGCATCCGCGGGAAGGCGCGCAGCAGACGCCGCGTGCCCAGCTTATCCAGATCCAGCGCACGCAGTTTGGACCGCAGCAGGTCGGCACGGACGGTCAGCTCTGCCCGCAGCTCGGCAGCGTTGTCGCGGCTTTCCAGCTTGGCCAGCGCCAACTGCAATTTCTGCTCGTCCAGCAGGGTGTCGGCAGTCATGGCACGGGTGCCCAGCACCTCGGTCAGTTTGTCGCTGGAGACCCGCAGCTTGGCCCGCAATTCGTCGATTTCTTCCAGACGCCGGTTCAAGCCGGTGGCGGCAGCGGCGGAAACCCCCACATCCACAAGGAAAAAGACCAGCAGTACCCCGTCCAGCGGCAGCAATATCTGCATGGGCAGGGGATCCCCGGCGTGAGCCAGCAGCGGGTGTACCACCTTGACCATCAGGACGCTGCCCAGTCCCCACAATAGGGAAAACTGCGGGCAGACATAACCGCCGAGATTGTACTTCAGGTGGGAATAGTCCCACCACCGGATGTGATACAGCTTGAACAGTACCCAGCCGCCGATCAGTTCGATGAGGGTGGTCAGCACCATGCCCACCACAAAGACGGTCAGCACACTGGGGCTTTGACCCTTCGACGGCAGCCGCTGCATACAGTAGAGCAACCCTACCATCCCGATCCCGTAGATGGGGCAGATGGGGCCGCACAAAAAGCCGCGGTTGACCAAGCGATGTTCCTTAATGGCGGCGTAGATGACCTCCACGCACCAGCCCAGCGCCCCGTAGAGGAAAAACCAGAACAGGGTGTGCGCTGCGGCCTCAAGCGGGGTCATCGGAAACCTCCTGCTGGCGGGCCAGCTCCTTGGGTTCCACCCAATGCACGGTGCTGTCGGGGCCTTTGCGGGCGATCAGTGCCTTGATGGGAATGCCCTGTTCGCTGAACATGCCCTCATGTTCGGTGCGCAGGTTCCAGTCCGGCTCGTCGGCGTGCAGATCAAAGGTCTGCCAGATGATCTCAAACCCCGCCGCCGGGAAATAGGACAGGCTGTCCCGGAATAGATCATCGTCGTCGGTCTTGAACCAGATCTCGGCGCCTTCCTCCATCAGGTTGCGATACTGCAAAAGCTGCCGGGGATGGGTCAGCCGATGTTTGTTGCTGCCTGCGTTTTTGCTCCACGGATTGCAGAAGTTGATATAGATGCGCGCCACCCGGTCCTCGGGGGAGAAGGCGTTGCCCATCCGCTCAATGTCCAAACTGGCGATCTTCACGTTGTCGGGGGGCAACTGGCGGGCTGCGTAGGCGGCTTCCACTTTGCGCTTGGCCAAAATCAACACCTTGTCGGTGATGTCGATGCCCAAGTAATTGATGTCGGGATGGGCCGGGGCAATTTGCGCCAGAAAGCCGCCCTTGCCGCAGCCCAGTTCCAGATGCCACGGCTGGTCCGGCCGGGCATACAGTTCATGCCAGTGACCTGCGTGGGTCAGCGGTTCGTGAACGTGAAAATCGCAGGCCAGTAGTTCCGGTCGTGCATAGGGTTTAAATCGCATTCGCATACAGTCATAACTCCTGATTTTATAAAATTTCGGTTAAAAAGGCGCGTACCCGGGCCTCGTCGGCGTCGGCCAAACTCCCTTGGCAGAAAGCCGGTTTGCCGCCGCCCCGGCCTTGAAATGCCCCGTTCAAGGCCTGACAGGCGGGGCGCACATCGCCGTCCGGCGCTGCCGCCAGTGCATAGGCCAAACCTTGTCCGCCCGGCGCCAGCGCGCAGCAGGGGGCACCGGTTTGGGCTGCCACAGCCATGGCAATGCGCCGCAGGCCGTCGCCGTCGGCACCCTCTGCCCAGACGGTGCAGGGCTGACCCGGTGTTGCCGCCGCCCCATAGGCCGCGGCCAGTGCATTCTGCAGCGCCGCCAGCCGCTGTTTCAGCTGGGCTTCGCCACTTTGCAGCCGGGTCACCGCCGCCGTCAGACTGCCCACCGGAGCGGACAGCAGCCGCCCTGCGGCTTCGGCATCCGTCCAGCCTTCCGCCACCGCCCGGTAGGCCCGCTGGCCGCAAGCTACCAGCAGGCGCATGCCGCCCTTGTAATGCTGGAACGATACGATCTTGATCAGTCCTACTTCGCCGGTGCGGGCCAGATGGGTGCCGCAGCAGGCGCAGCGGTCACCGCCCGCTTCCACCAGCCGTACCGGACCTTCCAGCTCTTTTTTGCTGCGGTATTCGGTGACAGCCAGTGTGGCAGCGTCGGGAATGTAGCACCGCACGGGGGTGTCGGCGCGTACCGCCGCGTTGGCTTCGGCCTCGGCGTCGGCTAACTGCTGGGCCGTCAGCGGTATGCTGGTATCCATCCGCACATAGGGGTCCCCGATGTGGAACCCTACATTTTCGGCGCCGTACAGCCGGTGAAGGGTACCGCTTAAAATATGCTCGCCGGTGTGCTGCTGCATGGCATCCAGACGCCGGGACCAGTCCAGTCGGCCTTCCACAGCGGCACCCACCAGCAGCGGCACATCGGTGGTGTGGGTGATGGTCTCTCCATCGGTGTGTACGGCCAGCACCCGGGCGTCCCCCAGACGGCCGGTGTCATAGGGCTGGCCGCCGCCTTCCGGGAAAAACGCCGTGCGATCCAGTACCACAGCGTACCCTTGGGGGGTTGCGGTGCAGGACAGCACGGTGGCGGTAAACACCTGCTGGTAGGCATCGCGTTCGTACAGTTTATCGGTCACGGTCGGGCAGGAGCCTCCTCTTTTTTGGAATTTTTCCTATTATAGCATAAAACAAGAGTGGAAAAAACCTCTGAAATCTTATATAATAAAAAGCAGTACGATTTTACCACAAAATAAAGGAATTTGCCCTATGCAGAAAATGATTCGTTGGGCGGCGCTGGCCTTGCCGGCGCTGCTGTTGGCCGGCTGCGCAGCCAATCCCTTGGAGGCGCTGCGCCCGGCGGAAAATACCGCTACGGTGGAGACTGCCGCCACGCCCCAGCCCCAGACGCTGAACGTCTACGCCACCGAAGCGCTGCTACCGGCTGTGCAGGCCTATGCCACGGCGCAGCAGGTGACGCTGAACACCACCGACGACCCTGCCGCCGCGGATTTGGTGGTATTGGACCATACCCTCGGCGATTTGGTGGAAGGGGTGGACGTGACCAGTGATACTTTGCTGGCCGCGGCTGCTTCCCGGGCCGGTATTACCGAGAGTGCGTCCAGCCTGCCGTTGGGCCGCAGTCTGTACGGCTACTGGGCCAATCAGGCGATGGTGACCTCGCTGCTGGGCGAGGGCGGTGTGACTGCCCTGCAAAACGCCAGTTGGGAGGAATGGAGCGACTTTGTGGAGACGCTGCAGGCTTGGCTGGAGGAACCCAGTGCCGCTACCGTCACCTTGAATGGCAGCGACTACACCCTGCCGGAAACTAAGCCCGATTCCCTGAATGCCACCGGGGTGTTTTCCACCCCGATGGACCGCACGGCGGGCTACACGGCGGCGCTGCTGGCGGCGGGAACCGAACTCACCGAGGAAACCCTCACCGGACCCCTCAACGGTGTTTACAGCGCGGTGACGCTGGAATGGGATAATCTAGCCGACAGTGATGAAACCGCGCTGTTCCGCCGGGCCAAGCTCACCGATCTGCTGTCGGCCTATGGCGCCGAGGCCTGCCAGAGCTTGGTGCTGATCCCCTTTAAGTGCAACCTGACCGAGGAGGATCTCTCCACCGAAGAATACAACCTGACCGGCCTGCTGAACTATCCGGTGCTGGCCGATGTGGGCACCGTGACGGTGCGCGCCGGTACCGACGAAACCGCCCAGAAAGCGGCGAAGAGCGCGGTGCTGTGGCTGTACAGCAGCGGCGACGGGGAAGCCGCCCTCACCGAAACGCTGGGGGTCATTACCCCGTGGAACACTGCTTCGGACGCCACCACGCTGGGCGCTATGCAGGTGGAGCAGGCCAGCACCGGTATTTTGCCGGGCTCTTCCTTCACGCAGGCGCAGGCCGATGCCCTGATCGCCAACGAGGTGGCCTTGCAGGACAGCGAGAAGCACACCACCGCAGAGCGCAATGCCTTTACCGAGGCGGCGCTGCAGGCGTTGGGCGTGACCGAGGCTGACGACGAAACCGAATAACGTAGGCGGATGCCCGCCGGGCACCGCCGTTTGGAAAAGAGGTATCTTCATGGAATGGAAACGTTGCAGCGGCATCTTGATGCCCATTTCCAGCCTGCCGGGCGGTTACGGCATCGGTAGTCTGGGGGCACCGGCGCGCCGCTTTGTGGATTTTCTGGCTCGTGCGGGGCAGACGGTCTGGCAGATCCTGCCCGTGGGACCCACCGGCTATGCCGATAGCCCCTACCAGAGTTGCTCTGCTTTTGCGGGCAATCCCTACTTTTTGGATCTGGACCTGCTGGCTCGGGACGGCCTGCTCAAGCGTAAGGACTATGCCTTCACCCAGTGGGGCGGTGATGCGGCCCATGTGGATTACGGGACGCTCTATGAGCGGCGTTTCCCCGTCTTGCGCAAAGCCTATGCCAACTTCCTCAAGCGCCGTCCGCTGCCGGGGTATGAAACCCCCTATCCCGACGATTGGTATCGCTTCCAGTTCCTTTCGGCAGACTGGCTGCCCGACTACTGCCTGTACATGGCCATCAAAGAAGAAAACGGCATGACCGACTGGCAGCAATGGCCGCGGGAACTGCGGCTGCGGGAACCGGCTGCACTGGCACGGTTCCGGGCAGAACATGCCCAGCAGATCGAATTCTGGGCTTTCCTGCAATATGAGTTTGACCGCCAGTGGCGGGCATTGCATGAATATGCATCGGCCAAGGGTGTTTCCATCATGGGGGACATCCCCATCTATGTGGCGCCGGACTCTGCCGATGCTTGGGCCGGGGCGGAGCTGTTTGAGACCGATGAGGATGGCCGTCCCCGCCGGGTAGCGGGGTGCCCGCCCGACTATTTCTCTGCGGATGGCCAGCTGTGGGGCAACCCGTTGTATGACTGGGCCTACCACAAAAAGACCGGCTACGCTTGGTGGATCCAGCGGGTACGGCATGCGCTGTCCATCTACGACATTCTGCGTATCGACCACTTCCGTGGCTTCGATACCTACTGGGCCATTCCGGCAGGGGAGCCCACTGCCCGCAACGGCCGGTGGGAGCAAGGCCCCGGCATGGACCTGTTCCGGGCATTGCGGGACGCCATGGGGGACCTGCCCATCGTGGCCGAGGATCTGGGGGAAATGTTCCCCTCGGTGCGCAAACTGCTGGCCGAAAGTGGTTTCCCCGGCATGAAAGTGCTGCAATTTGCCTTTACCGGGCAGGATAGCGTGGATCTGCCCCACAATTATCCGCGAAATTGCGTGGCTTATCCCGGCACGCACGACAACAACACGCTGGCCGGTTGGTTTGCGCAGGAACTGGGCACGGCGGGCCGCAAACAAGCACAGGCCTACTTTGCCTTGACCGAGCAGGAGGGCCTTCTGCGAGGACTGCTGCGCGGCGTGCTGGCCAGCCCGGCGGCGTTGGCAATCATTCCGATGGCAGACTGGCTGGAAGCCCCGGCGGAAGCCCGTATGAATACTCCCGGCAAGTCCCGGGGAAACTGGCAATGGCGCGCGGACGAAAAAGCGCTGACGCCGGCCTTGGCCCGAGAGATCCGAACCATGACGGCGCGGTACTTCCGCACCGAGGCGATTCCCCCGCGGGAGAAATCGGTCTGATTTGTAAACATCGCCCAGTATTGTGCCGCTGTTCGTAAAATCTTTGTGCAACGACCACCTAGGAAAAGTTGCGTATTTGTGGTAATATACATGTATATGCAAGGCCCGTGCTCCGGGCAACAATACGCTTTGCGCAAGTGAGGGTTCAAGATGAAGCTGGAGTATACGCGGGAAGAACTTTCGGCGCAGGTAGCGGCGCTGGAACAACTGTTCGATACGGTTCAGATCGTAGACCCGTACCGTGGTGTATTGCTGGATACCGCCACAATGGAACCGTGTGGGGAGAGCAGCCCGATCCCCATGTTGGACGAGAGCGGCCGCGGCATGCAGCTGGGTCAGGTAAACGGCAATGGACGGGATGAGGTCAGGCTGTACCAGAGTATTCAGGTGGACGGACGACCCTGCGTACTGGTGCTGTACTATCCGGTGCCGCAGGACAGCAGTGCCTCGGCGGGGGCCCGCAATTCCTATGACCGGGCGCTGGCGCAGTACCGGGAAGATATGCGCCGTGACTATGTGACCGGCGCCTACAATAGCCGGTATATCCAAGAGGAGTACCGCAGCTATGCGGAAAAGCAGGCAATGCAGGGCCAGCCGGTCGGGGCGGTCATGCTGCGCGTCAATGAGTACTGGAACCTGCGCAATCAGGAATCGGTGCAGGCGGCGGAATGCTGCTTGAACACCGCGGCCGGTATTTTGCAGCTGGCGGTGGGCACCGACCACGACCACGCGGTGTTGGCCCGGTTGGAGGATGGCCTGTTTGTAGCCATCACGGTAGGCATGCCGGCAGCACAACTGAAAAAATCCCTCGACGCTGCGTTGGAATCTTCGCGCCGGGTCTTCAGCATCACGCTGGCACGGCGGGGAACCTTCACGGTGTCTACGGCCAGCGCCGAATGGGGCGAGACTTCCTCCTGGGAAATGATGCTCGCTCTGGCACAGCAGCGGCTGTGATCTTTGCATAAAATAAACCCCCTTGTGTACATACTATGCTTGATGCAAGTACACAAGGGGGTTTTTATCATGCAGAACGATAACGAGAAAATGTTGCAGGAAATCGTCCAGAACACCGAGATGGGCAAAAACACGCTGGACGAACTGATGGGGCTGACCCATGACCAGCGGTTGAAAGAGGAAATGATGCGTCAAAAGAAGGAATACCGCCGGATCAATCAGGCGGCCCACACGGCGCTGGACGCCATCGGGGCCGAGGCCCATGGGCAGAGTGCCGCCAACCGGATGAGCGTGAGCATGGGCATCCGCACCCGCACCATGCTGGACAAGTCCACCCGCAATTTGGCCACCATGTTGGCCGAGGGAAGCGGGCAGGGAGTGCTGGATTGTAAGCGGGCCGAAAAAGATTACCCCTCCGCCAGCCCCGGCGCCAAAAAGCTGTGCAGCGAGCTGGGACAACTGCAAGCGCAGGCCGAGGCCGCATGGCGGGAATTTATCTGACCTTTCATCCTTGCGCCGTGCCGGCGGGACTGGTATAATCAGGACAGACTATGCACCGAAAGGAGCGTCTGCCTGTGAAAGTCCTTGTCAGCGCCTGCTTGCTGGGGGAAAACTGCAAATACAACGGCAAAAACAATCGAAACGAAACGCTGATCCAGCGGCTGCAATTCCATGAGGTGGTGCCCATCTGCCCCGAGGTGTTGGCCGGACTGGGCGTGCCCCGCCCCTGCGTGGAATTGCGGGCGGGTGTGGCATACAACCAGTACGGTGAAAAGGTGGATGATGCCTTCCGTGCAGGGGTAGCGCGGGCGCTGGCCCAGATCGAGGGGCAGACCATCGATTTGGTGATCCTGCAATCCCGCAGCCCCACCTGCGGGGTCAAGCAGATCTATGACGGCAGCTTCCGCAAACAGCTTATCGATGGGCAGGGGATGTTGGCTGCCGCACTGCTGGCTCGGGGGTACCGTGTGGTGGACGTAGAGGACATCGATTCGGTACCGGAACTGTAATAGAGATACGAAAAAACCCGGAACACCTGACAAGGTGTTCCGGGTTTTTGGTTACAGATGTTCGATCATATGCGCCACGATTTCGGTGGCGGTCTTTACATACTCGGCAATGCTGAACTGCTTGACAACCAACACTTCATACCCACTCTCGTCGGCGTTGTCGCTCATGGCCCGCAGCACCACGCAGGGCACACCGTTGCGGCCGGCTACCTGACTGACCGCGGCACCCTCCATCTCCACACAGTCGGGATGGCACTTTTCCTCGATGCTCTTCTTGGTGGCAGCGTCCCCCACAAAGGTGTCACCGGTAGCAATCTTGCCGGCAATGGCTTTCACACCGCAGGCGGCACAGGCGTCCAAAGCGGCTTGTACCAGCTCCGGGTCGCCGCGATACTCTTTCAGGAAGGGGGCACTCTGGGCCAGCATGTCCAGTTCGGCATCGTGGTAGACCACCGTCTCACCCACACAGACATCGCCAATGCCGATCTTGCTGGTCATGTTGCCGGCGATGCCGCTGAAAATCAGATGGTCAATACCGTACTTGGTGCACAATACCTGTACGGTGCTGGCGGCGTTGGCCTTGCCCATACCGGCGCAGCATACCACCACCTGCTTGCCGTGCAGCGTGCCGCAGTGATACTCCACCCCGGCGTACACTTCACAGGTCACATCCTGCAGACGGGCACACAGCTGATCTACTTCATCGGGCATAGCGCCCATAATGCCAAAAATCATTGGTAGCCCTCCCTTAGACGTTGAACAGGAACTCGATCACGTCGCCGTCCTGTACCACATATTCCTTGCCTTCGGTACGCTGCAGGCCTTTGGCCTTGACCGCCGCGTAGTTGAAGTCGGCATCCGCCAGATCCTGATACCCGATGACCTGCGCACGGATAAAGCCGCGCTCAAAGTCGGAGTGGATCTTGCCGGCAGCCTGCGGCGCCTTGGTACCCTTCTTGATGGTCCAAGCGCGGCATTCCTTCTTGCCGTCCGTCAGGAAGCTGATCAACCCCAGCAGTTCGTAGCTGGCTTTGATGAGTTTGTCCAGACCGGTGGATTCAATGCCCATCTCCTGCAAGAAGGCATGCTTTTCCTCCGGGGTAGAGTCGGCAATGTCCTCCTCGGTTTTGGCGCAGATGGGCAGTGCCTGTGCGCCTTCGGTGGCGGCGCGTTCCACCACCCGCGGGTAGTAGGGGTTGCCATCCAACCCGCCCAGCAGGTCGTCCTCACCCACGTTGCAGGCGTAGATGACCGGTTTGGCGGACAGCAGTCCCAGCTCCTTGCGGGCAGCTTTCTGGGCGTCGTCATCCTCGTCAAAGGCAAAGGTACGGGCGGGCTTTTCCGCCTCCAGATGCGCGGCCAGCTCAGCCAGCCAAGCGGCCTCGGCAGCGGCGGCTTTGTTGCCGGTTTTAGCAGCCTTCTGCTGGCGGCCCAACCGGTTGTTTACGACCTCCAGATCGGCCAGAATCAGTTCCAGATCGATGGCATCGATGTCCCGCAGCGGGTCAACGCTCTCGGGTTTGTTTACATCCTCTACCACGTGTACGATGTTGTCGTCGTCAAAGCAGCGCACCACATGGACCAGCGCGTCGCATTCCCGAATATGGCCAAGGAACTTGTTGCCCAGACCGGCACCATGGGCCGCACCCTTTACCAAGCCGGCAATATCCACAAATTCCACGATAGCCGGCGTCTTTTTGTCGGTCTGCCACACATCGGCCAGCTTGTCCAGACGGGCATCCGGCACCGCTACGATGCCCGAGTTGGGCTCGATGGTGCAGAACGGATAGTGGGCGGCCTGCGCGTTGCGGGTGGAAGTAATGGCATTGAACAAAGTCGATTTGCCCACGTTGGGCAACCCGACAATACCTAATTTCATACTGTTTCGCTCCTTTTGGCGGTTTTTCCAATCCTTATTATACACACAAGCGGGCTACGGCGCAAGAAAAATGCCGGAAAACCGCCACTTCGTTCTTTTTTTATCCACAATTATAGGCTATAATAGAGTGTATAGTGGGGTTGTGCAACGACAGCGCCACAGAAACGGAGGGACAATAGAATGGCCAACGAGAAGATTCTGGTTGTGGATGATGATAAAAATATCTGCGAATTGCTGCGCCTGTATCTGGTGAAAGAGGGCTACAACGTCACGATGGCCCACGACGGCAATGCCGCGTTGAGCGAGTTTGATAAGCTGCATCCCGATTTGGTGCTGCTGGATGTGATGATGCCGGTGATGGACGGCTGGGAAGTCTGCCGCAAGATCCGCGCCAAGGATAACACCCCCATCATCATGCTGACGGCCAAGGGCGAGACCTACGACAAGGTACTGGGTCTGGAGCTGGGAGCCGATGACTACATCGTAAAGCCCTTCGACGCCAAGGAGGTCACGGCCCGCATCAAGGCGGTGCTGCGCCGTTCTTCCAAGGAAGAGGACAACAAGGGCGTCTATGATTTTGACAACTTGCACCTCGACATGAACCGCTATGAGCTGAAGGTCAAGGGCAAGGTGGTGGAAGCGCCGCCTAAGGAGCTGGAACTGCTGGCTTGCTTGGCCGGCCACCCCAACCGGGTCTACACCCGGGACCAACTGTTGGACGAGGTATGGGGGTTTGAATACTACGGCGACTCCCGTACCATCGATGTACATGTCAAGCGCCTGCGGGAAAAATTGGAAGGTGCCTCCGACCAGTGGAACCTCAAGACCGTTTGGGGCGTAGGCTATAAGTTTGAGGTACGGGAATGAGCCGCCGCAATACCATTAGCCGGGAATTTTTCTCCACCATTGCAGTGGTGCTGGTTCTGGGGCTCAGTGTGATGTGTGCCATCCAGACTGCACTGTCGGCTGCCTACTTTGTCAACGAGCGGCGCATGGCGCTTACCGCCATTCTGGACGGAGCCAGTGCGCTCAGCAACCGGTTGGCCGAGGACGGCAACGTCGTTACCAAGCCGCTGGGGGATGAACGGGCGCAGGAAGCCCGCAAGGGATTCGAGCTGTTCAACACTACCTCGGGGGCTTTGGTCTTTGTGGCCGCGCAGGACGGCAAAGTACTGCTGCATACCGACGGCGCTGAATTTGCCCAGCAGTACGTGCCCAAGGAACTGCTGGACCAAATGGACCGGGGCGAGGACGTTTTTACCACCGGCACGCTAGGCGGTGTGTATACCGGCAAGTATTACACTGCCGGACGCCGGGTGGATATTGACGGAACGGCAGGCTATCTGTTTGCAGCCAGCCCCATGACGGCGCTGGGGGCCTACATCGTGGATATGTTGGTGATGTTCGGCATCTCGGCGGCTGCGATTTTGCTGCTGTGCAGCCTGTTGTGCTGGGTGTTGGCCAAGCGGATCACCGGCCCCATCGAGGACATCAGCGAGGCAGCCCGCCGTCTGGGCAGCGGGGACTTTACGGCCCGTGCCCCGGTGGATGGCTGTGTGGAGTTGGCGGAATTTGCCACCACCTTCAACAATATGGCTATGCGCTTACAGACCATCGACAATTCCCGGGGACAATTTATGGGCAATATTGCCCACGAGCTGCGCACCCCGATGACTACCATCAAGGGGTTCATCGACGGTATGCTGGACGGCACCATCCCGCCGGAAGAAAACCAGCATTACCTGACCATTGTTTCGCAGGAAACAGGCCGTCTGGCCCGGCTGGTACAGAACATGCTGGACATCACCAAGCTGGAAGCCGGGGAGGTGCCCATCCATGCCCAGAACTACGACCTGTGGAAAACCGTGACCGATGTGGTGCTCAGCGATGAGCAGCGCATTGAGGACGGCAAGATCGACATTCAAGGGCTGGGCGGCCCGCCGCT
Source organism: uncultured Subdoligranulum sp. (assembly GCF_937890665.1). Next base: position 23,446 of record NZ_CALADU010000211.1, on the reverse strand, counting down.
GATCATCCACGCTGACCCGGACTTTGTCCATCAAGTGGTGTACAACATCGTGGACAACGCCATCAAGTTTACCCCGGCGGGGGGGACCATCTCCTTCTCGGCCCACAAGCAGGGCAACATGGTGGAAGTGTGTATCGAGAATACCGGTGCCGGTATCGCACCGGAAGCGCTGCCCTTTGTCTTTGAGCGCTTTTATAAAGAGGACCGCTCCCGCGGTATGAACACCCGGGGCAGTGGTTTGGGACTGCATATCTGCAAAATCCTGATCAACCTGTCGGGCGGCAAGATCCATGCCGAAAGCGAAGAGGGCAAATGGTGCCGCTTCGTCTTTACCCTGCCCGCCGGAAACTGAAAAGGAACCTGAGCAAACAAAACCCGCGTTCACAGATCTCTGTGAACGCGGGTTTTTGTGTTGTTGGATGGGGAAAGCGGCGCGGCCGCCTACTTTTGCTTAAAAGTAGGCTTTGATCTGGAAACGGTCCTGCGGTTTGTTCTCCTCCACGATGAGCTTTTCGTGGTTGAAGTCAAATTTAACGGCCTTGCAGTCCTCCAGATTGCGGGTCAGGCGCAGCAGTTGATCCACCCGTTTCTGCTCCTCCTTGGTGTAGAACAGGTAGCTGGCGCCCTCCCTGCGGGCGCGGCCGGTACGGCCGATGCGGTGGGTGTAGTGCTCATTCTCTTCGGGCACATCATAGTTGATGACCGCGTCAATATCGGAAACATCGATGCCGCGGGCCGCCACATCGGTGGCCACCAGAACCGCGATCTCCCCGGCCTTGAACCGGGTCATGATGCGGTTGCGTTCCGCCTGCGACAGGTCGCCGTGAAGACAATCCACATTAAAGTTCAGCCGGGCTAGCTGGTTGGCCAGCATACCGGTGTTGTACTTGGTGTTGCAGAAGACCATCACCCGCTTATACCCTTCCGAGATGATGAGCTGGGCCACATCGGCCAGCTTATCCCGGCCGGTGGTCAGCAGCTTATACTGGGCGATCTTGGGGCTGGAATCCTCCACGGGCTGTACGCTGACTTCGGCGGCGTTGTGCTGGTACAGCCAACCGATGTCCAATACTTCCCGGCTGATGGTGGCCGAGAACATGGACAGGCTTTTGCGGTGCTTCATCAGGTCGATGATGTGCCGCACGTCCTTGTAGAAGCCCATGTTCAGCATCTCGTCGGCTTCGTCCAGAACCACCGTTTCTACGTCGGACACATCGATGGCATGATGACGGTAGTGGTCCATCAGACGGCCCGGGGTAGCCACCACGATCTGGCAGCCCGCCTTTAACTGGCGCTGCTGCTTGTCCATGCCGGCGCCGCCGTAGACACAGACGATCTTGATGTCGGGCAAAAACTGGGCCAGTTTGGCAAGATCCTGTGCGATCTGCTGGGCCAGCTCCCGGGTGGGGCTTAGGACGACGGCCTGCGGCTTGCAGGAGGTGGGATCTACCTTGGACAGGATGGGAATGCCGAAGGCAACGGTTTTGCCAGTGCCGGTAGGGGCCTTGGCGATCATATCGTGGCCGGCCAGCATCAGCGGAATGGCTTTTTCCTGAATCTCGGTCATCTCGGAAAAGCCCATCGCCTGTGTGGCGCGAATAATCTCGGGTGCCACGTTGGTAAGCTCGGTAAACTGCATAACGTTTGTACTGCCTTTCGTGACTTTTTACGATTTCTTTCTATTATAACAGGCTTTTCAGCACCCTGCAAGATGAGGAAGGCCCCCGCCAAAGCGGGGGCCTTCCCAAACTAGAGGGTTATTTGTTTTTACTGGCCCGGCGGGCAGATTTGCCGCTGGCCTTTTTCCCAGTCTGGGTGCGGGTGGTCTTGGCGGCCTTTTTGGGCGTTGCCTTGGCGGGCGGCGGTTCGATGGGCTTTTCCATCAGCCGGTCCGGTACCGGCTCCAACTTCCAAAGCTGGTTTTCGCCCGACACATCCTGCCAAATCTGGGCTTGGGTGCCGTTTTCTACCCGCATGCCTACCAGATCGATGACTTTGTCGGCCAGCACGTTGCGCAGCTTGACTTTACCGCCGCCGGCATCTACGATCTGCCAGCGCTGGCCGGCACCGGATGTCTGGCTCCACTGGTGGATCCAAGTGCCGTTGACCACGCCGGACATGGCCAGATCCATCACCTTGCCGGTAAAGCGATTCTTGATGCGGTATTCGCCTTCTCCGGCTTCCTCAAAACGCCATTGCTGCCAGGGCTGTCCCTCGTAGCTCCATAGCCGCACCGAGGCACCGTTCTCGGTGTTGAAATCGGCCACCTCCAACACCCGGCCGTTGGCAGCGGCGATGGTATAGCATGCGTCGGGACGAATGATTGTCTGGGCAGATTTCCTCATGGTAGATCCTCCTTTGACAGGGCATCGAAGAAAACCCTGCCGTTATTTTCTCTATTATAACATGGACACCGCGCGCGGTTTTGCCAAACTTTGCAAAGGACTTTTGGTCAAAACGACAACTTCTTCCTTGAAAAGAAGGGCTTTTTTGGGGCTTTCTTTGTGCCGGTACTTGCAATTTGTGCAAAATTAGCTTATCATATAAAAGATAGCATTGTTTTTGGGACCAAGGAGGGTCCCATAGAGGGAGAGAGTATCGTCATGAGGATCGCTTTGATTGCCCACGATTCCCGCAAAGAATTGATGGCACAATTTTGCACGGCGTATGTGCGCATCCTGTCGCAGAATGATCTGATCGCCACAGGTGTCACCGGCAAGATCGTGCATGATGCCACAGGGCTGCCGGTGCGCTGTCTGTATCCGGGCGGTCGCGGCGGCGCCGAGCAGGTGGTTGCCATGATCGGCTGCGGAGAAGTGGACATGCTGCTGTTCTTCCGGGATCCGGTAGGAGCCAAGCCCGGGGAACCCAACGACGCCACGCTGCTGCGTCTGTGTGATATGCACACCATTCCGGTGGCCACCAACATTGCCACTGCCGAAGTGCTGATCCACGGTCTGGAGCGGGGCGATCTGGCGTGGATCGAATTGCAGCGGAATCGAAAATCATAAAGCGGATTAAAAAAGAGCCTGTCTCCGGTTTGGCCGGAGGCAGGCTCTTCTGCGTTTGTGTTATTGATAGACGATGGCTTTCTTGACCCGGTCAGAGGCTTCTCCGTCGGCCAGCAGCCGTGCCAATGCCAGAGCAAAGGGAATCGCGGCACCCAGCGCTTCGCCAGTGACGATGTTGCCGTCGATGGTCAGCGGCAGCCCGGTGTAGGAGGCGCCGCCCTCCGTCAGGGCCGCGTCCATGCCGGGGTAGACGGTGGCTTTCTTACCGTTCAGCACCCCAAAGGACGCCAGCACGGTGGGGCCGGCGCAGATGGCAGCCACGAGCTTGCCGGCTGCGGCGAAGTCCTGACAGACCTTGCAAACCGTAGCGTCGGCCTTCAGGTTGTTTACGCCCGGAATACCGCCGGGCAGGATGCAGGCGTCGTAGGCGTTGTAGTCGACCTCCTCAGCCAGCGCATCGGCCACCACATGGACTTGCCGGGCGCTGGTCACGGTCTGCTGGCCGCCCACGGCCGCAATGGTCACCTCCACGCCGGCGCGGCGAAGAATATCCACGCAGAGCAGGCCTTCGCATTCCTCCAGGCCGGGGGCAAAAAAGATAACAGCTTTGGACATGGAAACTACCTCCTTTAGGGATCTAGTATAGCGAACGGCTGGTTATTGCCAGCCGAACAGAAAACGGAAACAGCGGTCCAATTGGCGGCGCCAATCCGCCTCGCAGTGCCGTCCGTCCATCTGAAAATAGGGGTAGACCGCTGCGCCTTGTGCGGTGAGCAGCCGGGTTACGGTCAGGGCGTTGTCGGTGTATTCTGCCAGTTGGTGCTGGTCCCGGGCTTCCAGTTCGCCCCAGCTCAGATAGACCCGGGTATCGGGTGCAAGGCGGGTACGGCGCAGATCGTCGGTCAGGGACTCCATGCAGAGCCGCACCGACGGCGACAGGCAGGCCGCCTTGCTGAATACGGTGCTGTAGAGCGCTACGCCATACAGGCTCATCAAGCCGCCCATGCTGGAACCGCCCAACGCCGTATGGCTCCGGTCGGGCAGGGTGGGGTATCGCTCGTCGATCCAAGGTTTAAGCTCCTGCACTAGCCAGTCCAGATAGGCTTTGCCGGTGCCGTGGATGCCGTCGAACCAGTTCGAGTCGTAGGGGCAATATTCTTCCAGCCGTTGGTTGCCTTCGTGGTTGCATTCCGGCGCCACCACAATGGCCTCGGGGTGGGCATCCAGATAGTCTTTCAGTCCCCAACAGGTGCCGTAGGTGGCGGTAGAGTCAAAAAACAGATTGTGACCGTCGAACATATAGACCACCGGATACCGCTTGCCGGCCGTCTGCCAGTCATCGGGCAGATACAAAAAAACGTTGCGGTCCAGACCGTAGGGGGTGATCCGGGTGGTAAAGGTTTCGACCATAGAACCCTTACTCCTTTTGACAAAATGGATTTCTATGTTTTATTGTACCGCATTCCGGTGCCATTTTCAATCGGCGGGTTGCAATTTATAGCGTGCGGTGCTAAAATACCGTTAAATTTGAGGAGGGTGGAAAATATATGGAAGCGGTACAAACCTTTTTTCGACGCAAAGATGTAATTATCTCGGCGCATCGGTATGGTATCGATGCGATGGGAGCCATGGCGCAGGGACTGTTTGCCAGCTTGCTGATCGGTACCATCATCAAGACGCTGGGGGAGCAGTTGGGATGGGCCTTTCTGGTGGCTGCCGGCGGCTATGCCACCGCAGTGGCCGGACCCGCTATGGCGGCTTCCATTGGGTATGCGCTCCATGCACCGCAGTTGGTACTGTTCAGCCTGATCGCGGTGGGCGGCGCTGCCAATGAACTGGGCGGTGCCGGCGGTCCCTTGGCGGTTTACTTCATTGCCATTGTATCGGCGGAATGCGGCAAGCTGGTCAGCAAGGAAACCCGGGTGGACATTTTGGTCACCCCGGCGGTGACCATCCTGATGGGCGTAGGGCTCAGCGTTCTGTTTGCACCGGCCATTGGAACAGCGGCCAGCGCGGTGGGCAGTGTGATCATGTGGGCCACCGAACTGCAGCCGCTGCTTATGGGCATCATCGTATCGGTCCTGGTGGGCGTGGCGTTGACGCTGCCCATTTCCAGTGCGGCCATCTGTGCGGCGCTGGGACTGACCGGATTGGCCGGTGGTGCGGCAGTAGCAGGCTGCTGCGCCCAGATGGTAGGCTTTGCGGTGATGAGCTATAAAGAGAACGGCGTAGGGGGACTAGTCAGCCAAGGATTGGGCACCAGCATGCTGCAGATGCCCAATATTCTGCGCAATCCGCGCATCTGGATCCCGCCCACACTGGCTTCGGCCATCACCGGACCCTTGGCTACCTGCCTGTTCCATCTGGAAATGAACGGTCCGGCGGTGTCCAGTGGTATGGGGACTTGCGGTTTGGTGGGCCAGATCGGTGTCTATACCGGTTGGGTTGAGATGGGCAAGACCGTCACGGCTTTTGACTGGGCAGGATTGGCGCTGATTTGTTTTGTGCTGCCGGCGGTGCTCAGTGTGGGGTTCTGTGAATTGCTGCGCAAAAAAGGCTGGATCCGGGAAAACGACCTGAAATTGTCTTGAAAATACAGATACAGCAGAAAAGCGCCGGTCCCAACGGACCGGCGCTTTTTGTGCCACAAAATAAAAACGGGACGGCCACTGCCCCGTCCCGCCTTTAAAAGAAGGAGAAAAACAGAACGTCTTGCCGCTCCTGCATCGAACGGAACCCACCCCTCTACAAGTGGATGCCCTTCCTATTGACCGGCAGGGCGCTCTGGTATTCTTCCTCTTGTGCTAGAAAGCGTTTCCACAAAAAACGCTTTGGTACGGCGGTGCGTACCCAACCGTTCCAAAGCGTCGTTGCTTTCTATGCCCTTATCATACACGATTTCGACAAGGTTTGCAAGAGGAAAAACTGTATAATGTGCTGTAAAAAGATAGCTGTCATTTGTGCAAATTAAACAAGGCTGGCGTTCTCGCAGACTTTCTGATCGATCGTTGACCGTTGGTCACGATAGGTCTGGGCGTCGCTGTCCCAGCTTTCGTAGCCGGCGGTGCCGCGATGATCCGTCAGATCGTAGTGGGCCATCAGGTAGCCGCCCAACGCCTCGGTAACTTTTTGGGCTCCCAACCAGTTCAGATGGGTGCCGCCGTCGGCGGTATCGGTGGCCCAGTCAATGCCGGGATTGGTTTTCGGCATATTAAAATCCAGATACGGTACGCCGTTTTCCTCGGCAAAGGCGGCAATGCCGTTGTGGCGGGCCAAATTCCAGCCAACTGCTGCCGGTACCGTGACCAGCAGCACCTCACTGTCGTGTTCGGCGCAGAGCTGCAAGATGCGCTGCATATACCATTTCACCAAGAAGGGAATCGGCTCGCTGGCACCGGTATCGTACATATAGTCCGTGTTGGGGCGGCCGGCTACATCGGTGATGGGGGTGTACCCCTTGTTCACATCCCGCCAACTGTAATCCTTTTCGGTGAAAAGATTGTCCGGCGTCAGATATTTCCAGTTGTCATGAAAGCGCAGCAGCGGCAGCAGTTCGTCGGCAATGTCTCCGACGGCGCTCTGCATATAGGTTTCGCTGCTCTTCTTGGAGTAGGCGGGAGCGGTGCAAAGCACCACCACTTTGGGGTTTTGTTCCTCATAGATTTGAAACAGACGATAATAGATGTTGTACATCGACAGCCAGCCTGCGGCGTAGGTGTAGCCGGTGATGCCGTGCTCGTCGTACCATTTCATGGGGGCGATGCCCTGCGCGGCGTTGGAATCCCCCAACACCAACACATCAATGGTATCAAAATCTTCCCCCAGAATACCGCCCGCCGTGTAACCTTCCAGATAGCGGTTGGATTGGGGCATCAGGTAGTGGCCGGCGGCCAGTACCAGCATCAACAGTACCAGCAGAAAGGCAACGATGCGCAACCCGTTTCTTTGCCAGTTTCGTAAAACCATACAAGGGTACTCCCGTAGATTGTCCGCCCGGTCAGAACTGGGCGTAAATGAACGCCGCCGGGTCGTAGTTGTCGCCGTAGGCGCCGAAAATCATCACCGTCAGCATGGCGCCGCAGTAGACGGCCCACCGCAGAGGCAGCGGACGACGGGCCAGTGCCTGCCGGATAGAAACGCCCCGCTCGTGGAGCAGGTCCACCGCCAACAGGACCACTGCGCCGACCACCAGCACCCACAGATCTTGCTGGTCCAGCTTGATCAGCAGGCTGCCCTCGTAGGGGCGAGTCAGACTGGCCAGCATATCCAGCGCGGCCCGGGTACCGTTGGAGCGGAAGAGCAGCATGCCGAAGTTGACCAGCACAAAGGTGCGGGCCATCTGCCATAGGGCATAGCCGCGCCGGGTGCGCCACTGGGGCAGTTTGGGGCAGAGCCGCAGCAAAAGGGGTTCGGCGGCTTCCCCCAGCCATTGCAGAAAGAAATAGTAAAGACCGTACAGGACATAGAGCCAGCCAGCGCCATGCCAGATCCCGATGGCCAGCCAAGTCAGTAGCAAACCGGCCCAGACCGGCAGGCTGCGGCCCAGCGCAGCGCCAAACCGGGTACGGCACCATTTGCCGAACCGCAGCATGGGCTTGCTGACGATGACCGGCTGGAACAGGTATTCCCGCAGCCATGCGCCCAAGGTGATGTGCCAGCGGCGCCAAAATTCGCTGACGCTGCGGGCAAAGAAGGGCTGGCGGAAGTTTTCTGCCAGCGGTACGCCGAAGCATTCGGCGGCACCCAGCACCATGTCCATACAGCCCGAAAATTCGGCGTAGAGCTGCAAGGTGTACAGCGAGGTGGCCACCACCACGGCGGCGCCGGAGTAGGCGGTCCAGTTGTCGAACACGGCTTTGACGTACATGTTGGCACGGTCCGCAATGATGAGCTTTTTCATCATGCCCCAAAGAATGCGCTGCACGCCAAAGGTAAAGGCATGATAGTTGGGTTTGGGCGGGTCCAGCAGCGTGGGGGAAACCTGTGCCCAGCGGTCGAAGGGGCCTTCCACCACGTGGGGCCAGAAGCTAAGGTAGAGCAGTACCTGCCAATAATGATCCGCAGGTTGGGCTGCACCGCGGCGCACATCCAGCAGGTAGCTCAGCGCCATCAAAGTAAAAAAGCTCAACCCCACCGGTTGCAGCAGAGTGGGGGCGGATACCTGCCACCCGAAGGGCAGCAGGGCCAGCACGCCGTTCATGGATTTGACCAGAAAGGGCAGGTATTTCAGCCAGACCAGCAGCCCCAGCAGACCCGCTGCGCCGGCAGCTACCACGCTTTTTTGCAGGACGGTAAACTGCTGTTTGGCGGCTTTGCGGGCCGCAGGCTCCAGCGTAGGCACAGTGGCCGCTTGTAAGGTCTGAAGGCGACCCAGTACCCGGCCAAGCTGCCAAGTTAAGGCGGCGGCCAGCAGCAGCCAAACGGTGTAAGTCCCGGCCATCATCCAGTAGAAGACCAGACTGCCGCCCAGCAGTGCCGCCGGGCGATACCGTTGGGGCAGTACCGCCCATGCCACCCAGCACAGCGGCAAAAAGATAAATAAGTAGGTAAATGAGTTATACGCCATACAATGACTCCCTTACGGAGAGCAGAACCGGAGGGCTCAGTCTTCCAGCCGGTTGACCAACGCCAAAATGGCGTTGGCGGTGTGGAAGTTTTCTTCCTTCAGGTCCAGCGGGCTGATCTCCAGATCCCACTCTTCGGCCAAGGCCATGACCATCGACATGATGTCTACCGAATCCAGTAGGCCGGTACGCACCAGTTCCTCGTCGGGGGTCACTTGCAGACCGGGTTTGACTTCTGCCAGAATGTTCATGATTTCTTCGATGGTATGCATAGATTATTCCTCCTCACAGTATGCGCGCAACTCGGCGCGGTCGATCTTTCCGTTCTGGTTTTGGGGCATCGCCTTCAAGCGGCGATAGAGCCCCGGCTGCATATAGGTGGGCAGCCGCTCTTCCAACCGGGTCCGAAGCGCTTTCTCCAATTCCTTGCTGCCGGTGAAAAACAATACCAGTCTATCCCGGGGGCGTCGTATACGCAGGCACAGCTCTGCAATCCCGGCTGCCCAAAGGCGGCTGTTTCGATCTCGCCCAGTTCAATGCGGTAGCCCCGGTGTTTGATCTGGTTGTCGGTACGGCCCATGTATTGCAGCAGACCCTCCCCGTCATACCGCACCAGATCGCCGGTACGGTAGATGGTCTCGGGATAATGGGACTGCAGCGGGTTGGGACAGAACCGCTGGGCGGTTTTGTCGGGCATATTGTAGTATCCGGCGGCCAAAAAACTGCCCCGCACACACAATTCGCCTACCTCTCCGGGCGCGGCGGCCCTGCCATCTTCGGTCAGTACCAGCAGACCGCAGTTATCGCAGGCGCGGCCGATGGGCAGCGGCTCATCGTCGGCAAAGTCGGCACAGATGTCGGTGGTCTCGGTGGGGCCAAACAGGTTGGCAAAAATCGCCTGCGGATAGTGGGCCCGCCAATAATTCAGATAGGGGGTGGGCATCGTTTCGCCTGCAAACAGGATGGTGCGCAGCGGCGGCAGTGCGGTATAGTCCAGCGCTTTCCAGCGTACCACGCCGCCCAAAGCGGAGGGCACCCAGTAGAGGGTATTTACCTTGCGGACCGTCAGGTAGTCCAGCAGTTGAACCGGGAAAGAGAAGAGCCGCTTGGGGATCACCTGCAGCTCGGCCCCGGTGCGCAGGGCGGCGTACAAATCGGTCACCGACATGGAAAAATAGAAGGGCGTCTGGTTGCCGAACACGGTGGTCTCGTTGACGTCGAAGGTCTCGGCGGCCCAAGAGCTGTAAGCCAGTACGGCGCGGTGGGGAACAGCTACCCCTTTGGGGGCACCGGTGGAGCCGGAGGTGAAGAGCACATAGGCCAAATCGGTGTCGATGGCCTGCCCCCGCAAGGTTTGCAGCAAAAAGGGGTCCGGCGGCTGGGCCAGTCCTTTGGTCAGATCCCATACCGGGCAGGATAACCCCAGCGCCAGCGCAGCGTCATGGTGGGCGGCGTCGGTCACCAGCAGCACCGGTTCCAACTGATCGGTGATCCGCCGTACCCGTTCAGGGGGCTGGGCGGTGTCCAGCACGGTATAAAAGCTCCCGGCGGCCAGCGTTCCCAGCATGGCCAGCAGGCAGGGCACTTCGTGGTCCAGATACAGAGCCACCGGGCGGTGCTGTACCCCTTGCTGTGCCAACGCAGTACCGATGCTCTGCACGGCCTGCTGCACCTGTCCCCATGTCAGCGTACCGTGCTCATCCCCGAAGGCGGGGTGGTCGGCCCAGCGGGCAGCGGTATGGTCCAACAATTCCAGAAGATGTTTCATGACCTGTTCCTTTACACAAAAATCGGGTGACCCGGCAGGGGGGACCCGCATGGATTTTCACCAGTATACCATATTTTTATTATAAAAAATGTAAAGAAATCAAGAAAAAGCGCACAGGAATGCGTTTTGAACACTCCTGCGCGCTTTTTGATGGTGTAATTTTACAAAAATGGCCAATGGCCGGTTTACTGCGGATCCACCGGTACGATCCAGCCCTTGGTATCGGGCAGCTTGCCCCACTGGATGCCGGTCAGCGTGTCATAGAGCTTCTGGGTCAGCTCGCCGATCTTGCCGCCGCTGATGTAAGCTACCTTGCCCTCCCAATCCAGTTCCTTGACGGGGGAGACCACGGCAGCGGTGCCGGTACCGAACACTTCTTCCAGCTTGCCTTCGTCGGCAGCCTTCATCACGTCGGCGATGGCCAGCTTGCCTTCGATCACTTCGTAGCCCCAATCCTTCAGCAGTTCGATGATGGAGCGGCGGGTCACGCCGGGCAGAACAGTGCCGGTGCAGGCAGCGGTGTATACTTTGCCGTCGATCTTGAACATGATGTTCATGGAACCGACTTCCTCGACATACTTCTTTTCCACGCCATCCAGCCACAGGACCTGACTGAAACCGCGCTCCTCGGCCAGCTCACCGGCCTTGATGGAAGCCGCATAGTTGCCGCCGCACTTGGTGAAGCCGGTCAGGCCCGGGGCGGCACGGATGTACTCGTCTTCCACGTAGATGCGGACCGGGTCAAGACCCTCGGCATAGTAAGCGCCGGAAGGCGAGCAGATGATGGCAAAGCGGTAATGCTTGGCAGCGTGTACGCCCAGACCTACGTCGGTGGCTACACAGAAGGGACGGATGTACAGCGAGGCACCGTCGGAATGGGGGACCCAATCCCGGTCCACGTCCACGATGGCCTTTACGGCCTGCACAAAATCCTCCGGCGGAATGGGGGGCATCCCCAGACGGTCGGCAGAATCATTGAAACGGTTGGCGTTGCACTCGGGGCGGAACAACTGAATCTTGCCCTCCGCGGTGCGGTAGGCTTTCATACCCTCAAAGATTTCCTGCGCATAGTGGAACACCGTGGTGGCGGGGTCCATCTCCCACGGGCCGTAGGGAACGATGCGGGCGTCGTGCCAGCCTTCCCCTTCGGTATAATCCATCAGGAACATATGGTCGCTGAAGATTTTGCCAAAGCCCAATTTGCTCTCGTCCTGCGGCTTCGCCTTGGGCGCAGTCGTTTTGGTGATCTTGATGTCCAACATGATTTACACTCTCCCTGTTTATCACATGCCGCCAGGCGGGCCGCCGCACAGCAACCCGGATGCAGTTTAATCAATTATAGCGCTCTAAAGCGGTAAAAACAAGCCCCAATTTGCAGCAAAATTTCTCAAGGAGCGGCGGTTGCGGCAAAGCGAAAAATGCGGTACAATGGGCGTACAATACCGAACAAGAGAGAAAGGACGGCACCTTTTATGATAAAAGGCGTGATTTTTGATATGGACGGCCTGATGTTCGACACCGAACGTCTGTGGGATACCTTCTGGGACCCTGCCTGCGAAGCGCTGGGCGTACCCATGCCCGAGGATCGGGCGGCTTTTTATGCCAGCGGCCGGGGTCTGGCGGGACAGTATTTGGTGGAGCATGTGCAGAAGTATTTTCCGCAGGTGAACCCCCAGCGGATGCTGGATAAGGTCTGGCAGATCGGCAACGAGCGGTTTGCGCAGGGCGTGCCCTGCAAGCCGGGACTGAAGGAACTGCTGGCCCTGCTGGAAGAGCGCGGCACGCCGCGGATCGTAGCCAGTTCCAGTCCCCGCAATATGATTGAACAAAACCTGCAAACCACCGGCACCGCCCGGTACTTCCACGATATTGTCTGTGGGGCGGATGTCCAGCACAGCAAACCTGCACCGGATATCTTCCTTGAGGCGGCCCGCCGTCTGGGGCTGGACAGCCACGACTGTCTGGTGTTGGAGGATAGCTTCAACGGGGTGCGTGCCGGTCATGCGGCGGGGGCTGTGACGTTGATGGTGCCGGATCTGGCCCAGCCTGACGAGGAGATCCGCCAGTTGTATAATGTGTGCTGCCATGACCTGTACGAAGTACGGGATCTGTTGCTGGCAGGAAAACTGTAAACCAATCCAATTTTTGCCGCCGGCCGCTTGTAACGCGGCCGGTTTTGCAGTATACTGGGGGATGGCAGCCCTAGGCTGTACATTTGCGCTGTACTCCCGATATGTAGGAGACGGCAGCAGGAGGAAAATTGAATATGAAAAATCGTACCAACGTCCGTTGGCTCACCCAGCTTGCGCTGCTGGTGGCCATCTTGCTTGTGATGAACTACACGCCGCTGGGCTACCTGCAGGTGGGGCCGCTGTCCGCGTCGCTGCTTTCGCTGCCGGTAGCTATCGGTGCCATGACGATGGGCCCCACGGCGGGCGCTCTTTTGGGGGCGGTGTTCGGCATCACCAGTTTCTTGCAGGCTATGGAGGGCAAAAGCCTTTTGAGCGCCGCCATGTTCAACGCCAGCCCGGTGGGAACCTTTGTGGTATGCGTGGTGTCCCGGGTACTGATGGGACTGTGCGCGGCATTGCTGTTTAAGGCGCTGTGCAAGCTGCTGCCCAAACAGGAAAAGTTCTGCTGCTTTGCCGGGGCGCTGCTGACCGCCGTGCTCAACACCGTGTTCTTTATGGGCGCGTTGGTACTGCTGTTTTACGACCTGCCCTATGTGCAGGAACTGGCGCAGGGCATGGGGGCTACCAACGTCCTGATGTTCGTCGTACTGTTCGTGGGGGTTCAGGCTATTGTCGAGTGGGTACTCTGTTGCTTGGTGGCTGGTGCCGTCACCGTGTCGGTACGTAAATTCCTGAAATTGAATTGATTTTGCGTTCGGGTATTCTTCCCGAACGGTACACTCTCCCAATACACCGCACCGCCCTGCATCTTATCAGGATGCAGGGCGGTGCGGCTTTTTTTCGGCGGACTCTTGTGTATACTATCTTCGCTGCGCTACAATACAAAAAAGGTCCTTTCTTAGCTTTGAAATCCCAAAGGAGGAAACGCCCATGAAAAACCAAGCCATTGTCACTGCCGCCCAGATGAAACGCATCGAACAAGCGGCCAACGAAGAGGGTTTTTTGTATCTGCAAATGATGGAAAATGCCGGCCGTGCGGTCTGGGCAGAATTGACCCGGCGGTTCCCCAAACCCGGCCGTATGTTGGTGGTGGCCGGTAAGGGCAACAACGGCGGGGATGGATTTGTCATTGCCCGGGTGGCGGCCAAGGATGGTTGGCAGGTGCAGGTCTGGTTGGCGGAAGGGGAGCCCAAAACGCAGGATGCCCAGACCAACCGGGTCCTGTTGGAAGATTTGCCGGTGGAGATCCTGCCCGAAGCCCAACTGCCGGAAGCGGCGGGATGGGATGTGGCAGTGGACGCCTTGTACGGTACGGGATTTCACGGGGCGCTGCGTCCCGCGGGGCAGGCGGCCTGCGCCCTGCTGTGCCGCGCCCGGCAAGCGGGAGCGTTCTTGGCGGCGGTAGATCTGCCCAGCGGGGTGTCTGCCGACAGCGGGCAGGCTGCTGAAGGCGCGGTGGAAGCGGATCTGACAGTGGCGCTGGACAGCCGCAAACCGGTGCATATCCAGCCGGAGGCAGCTCGCCGGTGCGGAGAAACCGTGTTGGCGGACATTGGGATCCCGGAGTGTTGTCATAGGGTTTGATCGGGCTGTTGGGCCGTGCCGATGTGTTCCCGCATAAGGCTGAGGAATTGCTCGATCTGCGGGGTGATCCACTTGTTGCGATGGTAGACGAGCTGGCTCCACATCTGAATCGAAGGTGCGTCCACCGATAGGATGGTGAGGGCGCCGCTCTCCAGATAAGTTTGCACAACGTAGCGCGGCAAAAAGGAGAGTCCCGCGTGGTGCAGCAGCATGTCCACGATGATGCCGGTATTGCCGGTCTCTAAAAACGGATGCAGTTCCAAACCGCGGGCAGCCAATAGCTGCTCCAAATCATAGCGGTAGCTGATGCCCCGTTCCGTCAAAACCAACGGTTCGGCAAGGATGGTTTGCAGGGGGATCTGCTGCTGCCCCGCCAGCGGATGATCGGCAGGGGCGACGAATACGATGGGTTCGGGGCGCTCCAGCACTTTGTTCCACTCGGGGAAATCCGTCTTTTTGTCCAAAAAGTAGAGCAAGTCCACATCATTGCGGCGCACCATATCAAACAAAACGGGAATGGTGCCGGTATGAATGCTGGTTTCCACCAACGGATAGCGGGCGTGGTAGGCCGAAAGAATGGGCGGCAGCACGCTGATGGAGAGGGATTCGGCGGTGCCGATGCGCAGCCGGCCCGAGGGCTGTGCACCCTGCCGAATGAAGGTCTTGGCGTTTTGTGCCACACGCAGCAGTTCTTGGGCGTGGGGAATAAATTGCAGCCCGTGTTCAGTGAGTTGGATGCGGCGGCCAAAGCGTTCAAACAGTTGGGTGCCCAACTCCTGTTCCAACTGCTGGATCTGTACCGTGACGGCGGCCTGAGAATACCCCAGTTGTTCGGCCGCACGGGAAAAACTTTGCAATTCCGTAACCCGCAAAAAGGTGGCGACGGTACGCAGCTCCATACGATGCCTCTCTTATTAAAAAAAGTAAACGATTTTATAAAAAGCATTCGTTTCACAAATACTTGGTTCTATGCTACACTAGTACGATAAGAAATGCAATACGACTCGCAAAAGAAATGAGAGGAAGACATCCGTCATGGCCCTATTTCAAGCTGTGTACCAACTGCTCTGGGGAGATTTGGTGCAGATTCCGCTGCCGGGAGGCAGCACGCTGGGACTTTCGCTGCTGGTAATGATTTTGGTGCCGGCAGGGGTCTATTTTACGGTGCGTACGCGGTTTTTGCCCTTCCGTCTGTTTCCAGAGATGGTCCGTGTTACGCTGTCCAATAATAAAAAGACCGAACATGGGCTTTCCGGTGTGCAGGCGCTGATCGTTTCCACCGCATGCCGGGTCGGCATGGGCAATCTGGTGGGCGTGGTGGCTGCCATTTCGGCCGGTGGCGCGGGCGCTGTGTTTTGGATGTGGATTATGGCGCTGCTGGGATCCTCCACGGCGTTTGTTGAGGCGACGCTGGCCCAGCTTTATAAGGAAAAAGACCCCCTGTACGGCGGGTATCGGGGCGGCCCGGCCTACTATCTGCATGCCTTGTTTGTGCCCAAAGGCAGCCGTCGCAAACATTCGGTGGTGGCAGTGCTGTTTGCTCTGTCCGGTTTGATCTGCTGGTGCGGCATCAGTCAGGTCACCAGCAATTCCATTTCGGCTTCCTTTGAAAACGCGTTCCATATTCCGCCGCTCTACTCCACCCTTGCACTGGTGGCGGTGGCTGCCATCATTGTGCTGCGCAAAAATGCCACCGTTCGGGTGTTGGATATTATGGTCCCCGTGATGGCTGCCTGCTATTTCTTCATCACTATTTTTATCATTGTAAAAAATGCGGCGCTGCTTCCGTCGGTGTTTAGCCAAATTTTTGCCGAGGCTTTTGGCCTGCGTCAGGTGGTGGGCGGCGGCATTGGTGCCGTTATTATGAACGGCACCAAGCGGGGCCTCTTCTCCAACGAGGCAGGCTCCGGCTCGGCTCCCTGCGCGGCCGCAGCGTCCCACATCGACCATCCGGCCAAGGCGGGCCTTTTGCAGGCGCTGGGCGTTTTTATCGACACGCTGGTGATTTGCAGTTGCTCGGCTATGATCATGCTGCTTACGCCCTCTGACATTACCGCCGGGCTGGAAGGCATGGACCTGCTGCAGGCGGCTATGAACTACCATCTGGGGGAATTTGGCGTGGTGTTCATTGCGGTGATTCTTTGGCTGTTCAGCCTGTCTACCTTCTTGGGCATCTTGTTCTATGCCCGGTCAAACGTGGCGTACCTGTTCGGGGATCGCTGGGGTGCCCAGTTGGCCTATAAACTCTTGGCCTTGGTCATGCTGTTTATCGGCGGGTTGGCGACCTACCAGTTTGTCTGGGATCTGGGAGATGTAGGCGTCGGCCTGATGACGGTGTTCAACATGATCGCGCTTTTTCCGCTGGCCCCCAAAGCGCTGGCCAGCCTGCGGGACTACGAGCAAAACTGCATGTCCCATAAATCTTGATGGCATCTGGGCGGAGAACCTTGGTTCTCCGCCCGGTTTTGCAATGCAACCTTCCGCTCGAAAAAATTTACAAGTAAAACGCTAGGCTAGCAACAGTTGTCTGCGGTATACTATTTACAAGAACGGAAAGGAAAGGTACGATGACAAAGATTCTGTTTGTTTGTCACGGCAACATCTGCCGCAGCCCGATGGCCGAGTTTGTGATGAAAGATTTGGTGGCAAAGGCGGGACTGTCCGAATCGTTCGAGATTGCCTCCGCGGCTACCAGCACCGAAGAAATCGGCAACCCGGTCTATCCGCCGGCGCGGCGCAAACTGGCCGAGCATGGCATCTCCTGCGCGGGCAAAACGGCCCGGCAGATGACCCGGGCAGATTATGAGGCGTATGACTTGCTCATTGGTATGGACCATGCCAATCTGCGCAACATGACGCGGCTGTGCGGCGGTGACCCGGCGGGCAAAATTCATGCGCTGTTGGACTATACCGACCGCCCCGGCGAAGTGGCCGACCCCTGGTATACCGGCAATTTTGAGGCAACTTGGCGTGATGTGTACGAAGGCTGTACAGGGTTGCTGCATAGCCTTTTATAAGTAGGAGGGCAATGCCATGAAATCCCTGTCGTTGACACTTCCGGCTCTGCTGCTGGCGGCTTTGACTGCCTGCAGTCCGTTGTCTGCGCCCGAGGCAACCCCTACGCCCACTGCGACCCCGGCGGCGACGGCGGAACCCACGCCAACACCCACAGCGGTGCCTACGCCGACACCGGACCCCAGTGCCGGGCTGGAATACGAAATGCTGACGCTGCCCACAACGCCCCAGCCGCCCCATCTTTATGATGGGGAATTTCTAACCCGGGACGAAACCCAGACCGAACGCAGCAATGGCTATGCGCTGATCGAGGCTTTGTATACCAACGACGCCGACAAGCTGCGGGGGGCTCTGTCCGATTCGCTGCTGGACAGCGGCCTGCCGCTGCCCGATTTGACGGGCTTGGTCATCACGGACATCTTTTTGGCGGGCGGTACCTACGATGTACCCATGGCGGCGCTGACCATCGCAGATCCCGGAGCCACCGGACTGCCTGCGGGCAATCATGAGTTCCACTTCTCTTTTGATGAAGAAGGCAAGGTAGACGGATTTTCGATGCTGAATGGTGACTTGCAGGACGATGCAGCCCGGGGCATGGGGCTGGAACCGGGTGTCTGGGTGTCGCTGGGGAGTCTGGATGTGACGGATACCCGCAAGGACAATGTGTATCTGACTTCCGCCACACGGGTAGTGGGGCGGAAACGGGATGCACTGGGCTTTGCGGTGGAGGAGGTACGGGCCTTTTCCATCACCGAGCGTACCACCTACGACGGAGACAACAATCTGGTGGAATACACCATGACCTCCTGCGAGGAGGTGCCGGGAAACTGGCCGATGCCACAAGATCGGAACGACTGGTACACGCAGCCTCCGACAGACAACTGTCTAAGCGATGCACAACTCCAGTTAGTGACCGACCAGTTGAACACCCTGTTTGCCCAACTGCGGGACGGAACCTATACATGGGAATGGGAGGATGATCCGGACAAAGCCGTGCTGGACCTTTGGGACCCGGCCCGACCGGTCCCGGTGGAAGTGACGCCTGATGTGCTGCGCAGCGATGTACTGCAATATTCCAATCCCGATATTGCGCCCAAGACCCGTGTCTGGGTGCCCCTGCCCGATGGCTGCTGGGCGGTTTGCCTTTTGACCGAGGAGGAGCAGGTGGACCTGTTTACAGGCTTCTCTTTTGCGCTGGCAGCTCCGACGGCTGCATAATTTGCCAAAACGAAACCCCCGGACGTTTTTTCGTCCGGGGGCATTGTTTTGGGCAAAAGTAAGTTAGTCTGCCAATACCAGATAGGTGAAGGCCCGACGGTATACTTCGGCGGCCTGCATCAGTTTGATGATGGAAACGCGCTCGTTGGGCTGATGTTCGGTGGTGGGGCTGTGGGGCATATTGGCGCCAAAGGCAACGCAGTTGTCAAAAGCACGGGCAAAGGTGGCGCCGGCCGAGATATACGGCTCGGTTTTGGCGTCTCCGGTCACTTC
Source organism: uncultured Subdoligranulum sp. (assembly GCF_937890665.1). Next base: position 4,881 of record NZ_CALADU010000211.1, on the reverse strand, counting down.
CCGGTAGGCCCGCAGTAGTTGCGTCACCAAAGGGCTGTCCTGTGCTACATGGATAGGGCGCAGCCAGTCAAATTCCTCCACGGTCAGGTGATAGGCGGCGGCTTTCTCCCGGACCAAGGCGAGGATCTCCTCTTTTTGGCGGGTGACGGGCAGACGCAGATCCAGTCCCAACATGGCGCCCTGTGCATCCAGCGTGAATTTGCCCAGATTGACGGTTACCGGACCGGAAAAATCCGAAAGATCTTTGTCGGTGAAGCCTTCAAACCGGAACTTGCCATCCAATACGTCGCAGGCAAAGGCGATGGCATCATGGGTATATCCGGCATGGCGCAGTGCCCGCAGCAGGTTCAGGTTGGCGCTCACGCCCTTCCACGGATTTTTGGCGTGGGCTGTCAGGCCTTCGGCGCAAAGCTGTGTCTCGGTAACATGGAAGGGCAGATCCAGCGCCCGCAGCGCATGTTCCACGGCTTCGTCACGGGAACACTCAGCGTGAGAGGATACTGCGTTCATGCTGTCGCCGCCCTGACACGCCAGTGCGAACGGCTTGTCAGAGTGGAGCTTCAACTGCAAAAGCCCCTTTTCCGCGTAGGTCAAGGGGAAGGTGGAATCCGGAACGAACCCGGCGGTGGGCAGTTCCTCCCGCGCGCAGTAAGCGTGAATGGAATCCCACATGGTTTCCTCGTCGATGCCAAAGATAAAGCGGACGCGCTTGTTCAGCTTGTGGCCTTCGTCCAGCAAGGACTTTAGGGCATAGACCGCCGCCATGCTGGGGCCTTTATCGTCCTGCGTGCCGCGGCCGCAAAGCCAGTCCCCCTGTACCACCGGGCAGAAGGGGTCGTGGTCCCAGCCGTCCTCTTGCCGGGCCTGTACCACATCCAGATGGCACAGCACGCCGAACAATTCACCTTCGCCCACTTCGGCATAACCGTACATGCCGTCGGGGGCTTTAAAGGTATGGAATCCGAGGCCTTCCATCAAAGACAGGGTTACGTCCAGACAATGGTCCACTGCGGGACCAAACGGATAGTCTGTGCTTTCGGCAAAAACCGAGGGGATCGCTACCAGACGGCTGATGGCGGCAATCATCTCGGCACGATAGGTGTTCATCATGACAATGTTGCTCCTATGGGTCAATTTTGATGCGCTCATCCTATAAAAACGCACATCTAGTGCCATTATAGCGGTAAAAGGGCAACTTTGTAAACTCTTTTATGAGTTTGCATTGCATTTTTTTGCATTTTACGCTAAGATAGGAAAGCGCTTGGCGCGGTGGTGCGTGTAAAATGTGACCGCGGCGCTGAATTTTATGCAGGAAGTGATAGGAAAAGTGGAGAAACAAAAGAAAAAAGCCATCCGGATGCCTCACACCTATGTGATCATCTTTGCGGTGGTGGTACTCTGTGCGGTGCTGACCTACTTGATCCCTGTGGGTAGCTTTCAGACAGAGGAGGTCACCTATATGGTGGGCTCCTCCGAAAAAAGCCGCACCGTCATTGTGCCGGACAGTTTCGCCTATGAGGTGGACGAGGCCGGCAACCGAGTTCGGGAAGGCGTACCCCTTTTCGGCACCGAGGACTTCGGCGGGCAGGGCATGCTCAACTATGTGTTTGAGGGTTTGACCTCCGGCGACAAGACCGGCAGTGCGGTGGGCATTGTGGCCTTTATTTTGGTCATCGGCGGTGCCTTCGGTATTGTGATGCGCACCGGTGCCGTGGACGCGGGAATCCATGCGATGATCCGCAAAACCAAGGGGCGGGAGATCATCCTGATTCCCGTACTGTTTGCCCTGTTTTCGCTGGGCGGCGCCGTGTTTGGCATGGGCGAGGAGGCCATCCCCTTTGCGATGGTCATTGTGCCGCTGACCATCGCCATGGGCTATGACGCCGTAGTGGCGGTTTGCATCACCTACGTGGCCACCCAGATCGGTTTTGCCACCAGTTGGATGAACCCCTTCGGTTTGGCCATTGCGCAGGGCATTGCCGGGGTGCCGGTTCTGTCCGGTGCCGCATTCCGCATCGTGATGTGGACGGTGTTCACGCTGGCCGGCATCACGTATACCATGGTATACGCCCGCAAGATCAAGCGGAACCCGCTGGCTTCGGTGTCTTATGAGAGCGATGCCTATTACCGCAACCAGATGGCCGAGAAGGATGCCGCTGCGGCCCCCTTTACATTGGGGCAGGCGCTGGTGCTGCTGACCATCTTGGTCACCATCGTCTGGACGGTCTGGGGCGTTGTGGTAGAGGGATACTACATCCCCGAAATTGCCTCCCAGTTCTTTGTCATGGGTCTTGTGGCCGGCATCATCGGCTGCGTGTTTAAGCTCAACGGCATGCGTGCTTCGGACATCGCCTCCTCCTTCCAGAGCGGCGCCGCCGATCTGGTGGGCGCTGCGCTGGTGGTCGGCATGGCGCAGGGCATCGTGATCGTGCTGGGCGGTACCGACCCCACGACCCCCAGCGTTATGAACACCATCCTGTACACCTTGGGCAACCTGCTTCACGGTGTGCCCGGCGTGCTGGCCGCGTGGCTCATGTATGTGTTCCAGAGCTTGTTCAACTTCGTGGTGGTCTCCGGCTCCGGACAGGCGGCTTTGACCATGCCCATCATGGCGCCGCTGGCCGATCTGGCCGGTATCACCCGTCAGGTGGCGGTGCTGGCCTACCAGCTAGGCGATGGCCTGACCAACCTGATCGTCCCCACCTCCGGCTGCCTGCTGGGCGTGCTGGGTGTGGCACGCTTGGAATGGGGCAAATGGGCAAAATTCCAAATTAAAATGCAGGGCATGCTGTTTGTACTGTCCACTATTTTTGTGGTGGTGGCTGTTATGATCGGCTTTGCCTAAGCAAACAAAATAGTCCTTGCAAACGGCGCATCTGCCCCTAAAGGGTGGGTGCGCTTTTTTTGCGACAAACTATTAAACTTATTATATGGATTCTTATTTTTAGAATCAAAATAAAAATGGAAGAAAACGGAAATAACGCATCTACGATATAAAGTGGTGCCTCTGGAAGAATAAAAAAATATTTTATAACAAATTCATTTTAGGACTTGATTTCCTATTATTTTTATAGTAGAATGTGCGCTGCGGCAACGCAGCAAGCAACAACAAAGAACCGCCATTTTGAACGGATGCAACAGGAAAAAATGGATGTGTTCCACAAAGAAAGGATGGAATCAAGTGAAAAGAGCCATAGCCACCTTGTTGAGCCTCAGTATGATGTTCAGCATCCTGGCGCAAGGCCCGGTCGCGTATGCAGAGGGGATCGACGGATCGATCACTGCATCGCAGGAGGAACAGCTCCCCCGGGATGATGCAGCCCAGCCGGAAGGGGAAACCCTCCTGACGACGGCTACCCCCGAAACCGGCATCGACGAGTCGGAACCCGACACCCCGCCGGAGGAGGAACTGCCCGAAGAGGAAGCTTTGGAGGAGGAGATCCTTCTCCTAGAAGAGGAAGAAATCCCTTCCACCGTCCCGCAGCATACGGCGGGGGTGGAAGTTACCGTATTGGCAGGTCTGCCGCTGCAAGGCGATGCAGAGCTGACCGTGACGCTGGCCGGAGAAGGGGAGGAATACAGTCAGGCGCTGACCCTGTCGGCGGCCGATGCCGAAGCCTCGGTACGGTTCAGTGAACTGCCCAATGGCAGCTATACGCTGAAGGTGTCGGGCGGTGGATTTGCCCGTTATACCCAAACGTTGAAGGTGAAAGACCTTCTCTATGAAGTCCAGTTGTGCGCCGGACCGCTGCGCACCGGCGCTTATGCCGAGGGGCGGCCCCATCCCGGCGTGCTCTTGATCGGCGATGCCGACGGCAACGGTCTGCTGGAGCAGGCGGACGCCGACGAAGTGATCGATGTCATCGAAGGTGTCCACCAGAATGACGGGGCGGACTTGGATGGCAGCGGCACGGTAGATCTGGTCGACCTGCAGATGCTGGCCGATAGTTTGACCGATCCTACGCAGGTGCTTTCCACCATCTGCACCAAGATTCCCGAGGTGCTCACCACACCTCAGCAGGAAGAGGGTACCGAGGTCCAGAGCGGTTCCTTGGAGGACCTGCTCACCGGCAGCACGTCGGTGACGCTGCAGCCCGCCTCGCAGCAAGCGATTTCGGAAGAAAACCCTGTCTCGGTGAGCTTTGACTTTACCCAGACGGAACAGGCCGCGGTGGAGATGCAGGGCATGGTTCTGCAAACGCCTACCCAGAGCGAAAACGCAGTCAGCGGCGCTACGGTGCTGGTCCAATACGAAAAGGACGGCCATACCGAAACGATGGAAATTCCGGTGGTGTCCACCGCTTTGGCGCGGGCCGGCGGTGTGGCGATGATCCAGCCGGACGGCTCCATTGTGGTGGACTTCGGCGGACAGATCGCGGTTAAGAAGGTCACCATCAAGATCACGGCGGTGGCCAACAGCGGCAATCTGGCCGAGATCACCAAGGTGGATTTCCTCAATGATATAGAAAGCCGCATTCCGGCCCCGGAGATGAACGTGCCGGCAAACCTGACCGCCGAACCCGGCAGCCAGACCTTTGTGCTGCGCTGGGACCCGCAGGTCAACATCACCGGCTACGAAGTCAAAATCACCCTGAACGGCGAGACCGAAACGCTGCGCACCGCAGTGAATACCCTTGCCGTCAGCTCCTTCCGCGGTGGCAAGATCCAAAACGGCCAGACCTACACCGTGCAGGTTCAGTCCGTCAACGGTGCATGGAGCAGCGGCTATGGCGAGACGGTCACCGTGACGCCCAAGGCAGACAAACTGCCTGCGGCGCCGGATGCCCTCACCTTGACCGGCCGCTTCCAGCGCATCGAGGCGTCTTGGAAGGACATGAAAGACACCGAAAACTATAACCTGTACTACCGTTTGCAGGGAGA
>NZ_CALADU010000210.1 GCF_937890665.1 uncultured Subdoligranulum sp. | reverse complement strand
GTTCCACCACTATTCTCTCATACCTGTCTACCCGGTCCCACGTTTGACGCTTACTAAGCAAACGACCTGCTACACGCAAAACAGGGAGGACACCTAATGAGTGTTACCATGCCAGATATTGAGCGTTTATGTAAAAAACGGATTTTGCGCAATATAAAGAAATTGCAGACGGGCAAACCGTGTGGGAAAGAATGTTCTTGGGATGGAACAGCCTTTATTTATTGTCCGAAAACCGTCATTTTGAACTACTCAAACCAGTTTCGCTGCTGTTTTTATACTTCGGAAAAGTTCGGCCTACAGCTTAATTATTTTTAACTCAATCCGTCACCAATGAAATTCATTCGCTTTTTACTTCTTATGCTGCCACCGAAAACGTTGTTTGCGCGACCGGGCCGCATCTGCATTTCGAGGTGCATGGGTGATCGGACGACGAGCCCACGCCGAGAAGGCGATGATGGCAAATACAATGCTGCCAAGTGTGGCGGCTATGACTTGCAGCACTTTGGCTTTGAGGTGTACATCCCTTGTTGTGGGCCATAGAGCAAACCATTCCTGCAAGCGATCTCCGGCTGCCGAAACGAGTGAACTCCACGCTGCCATACTGCCCCACTGGTTCGGTATGAGCCAACCGGGCAACGCAGATAGCCACATGGGCAACAAGCAGACGAAAAGTAAGGCAATGATGAACATCATGAGTTCTCGCTGCTTTTTATTCCAGAAAATCCGGAACAGGACGTTCCATAGACACCCTACAAACAGAAGTATCACGGGCATCCCTGTCAATGCGTCCAACAGCCAAGCGACTGCGGCGTCATATAACAGTTGGTCTGGCTGCTCCAAACCACTGCCAGCTATAAATTGCTGAACGCTCTGAGAAGGGTTGTCCAAGGAGATATGGGTCAGTTCGATATAGCGGAACGCATCGGAACTGCCTGCTCCGTAGAGAACTCGGTCGGAATTGCCGGAAAAAATGCCACATACTTCGTAACTTCGCGCATTCTCCGTGTCGGGGTCCAGTGTTAATATTTGTCCCAACACGTCTGTACTGCCCCATAGATCCCAAGCAAGTGAGATACTGACGGAGCATTGACTGGTATCCCCATCACCTGGAGCTGTGCCATACAGGTAATTTGCCGCATACGCTGCCGATGCCGCTCCATAAAATCCAATGCTGCATACTTCTTGGACGGTCCGTTGACTGGCGGCAGCTTGAACGCTGCTCTCATTCTCCGTCCAGAATGTAGCAAAAATCCCGTCCTCGTTTTGCTCGCTCTGCGCATACGCACGGGCTTTCATTACCTGATCACTCCGTAGTGCCTGAACATATCGTAAACTGGCCCCCGGACTGATTTGCTGGGCTTCGGCAGCTGCCCGCACAGCAAGCCACAGACACAGCACATATAACCCCAGCCAGAACAGCACGATCAAACGCTTACGCATCGATCCGTACCTGCGCCCCGGCAGAAAGTGGTTTACTACTGGCACTGACGATCTGTTCCTTTCCATCCAGCGCACCAGAAACGCGTACGACCCCATCCCCGCGTTCATCGACGGTGACAGGGAGGCGTACCAAAACGTTCTGTGCCCCCAGCACGGTGTTTTTCGTTTCTACAAGATAAACAAAGTCTCCTGTATTATCGCTGTTGACTGCGGTAGCCGGCAGGCAAAGCCCACTTTCGCCACTCGTGGTAGTGACTGTAATGGTAGCAGTTCCGACTTTCCACTGTGACCCCGATACCGTTAACTGCGCCATATCCGATTCGATACTTTCCAAAGCGGCGCTCCCTGTGGTCTGGCCCTGTTTTACCGAAATGGTGCATCCCGACTGTATCAAGGTACTTTGCGCAGAGGTCACAGGGGTAATAAGGGTATAACTTTGCTCACCAGCGGCAAGCAGACCTGCAACGGCGGAACTGGTTTCGCCAGGTACTAAGGAAATCTCGGTAATGATCCCATCCGCTGGAGCAGAAAAGTTGCCAGAAGCATTCTTTAGCGCAGTCAGATCTGCAAGTTTTTGCTTTTCTTGACGGATCTGAGCCAAAAGCACTTCGGCACTGGCGAGATCGGAACGGTTGGATTCCGCTAAATCGGCCGCCTCTTTTTCGTAACTGTGCTGGGCACTGTTGCGGGAGTCCTCCGCACTTTGGGCGGCAGCCAGCGCATTTTCCTGTTCGCTTTCTGCCGTTTGCTGAGCGCTTTCTAAATCGTTTTGTGCCTGTTGGACCGCAGCCTGTGCATTACTCAATTCGTTTTGCCAATCGGAGTACTTTTGCTCTGTTTCAGTCTGTTCCGGAGTGGCCATTTCCCAGTATGAATCTTCAAAAGGCCGCTGCGGCTCACGGCCTTCCACTTCACTCAATGTCTTGCGGGCGCTGTCTAAGGCTTCCTGGGCACTGGCGATAGCCTGTTCGTTTTCGGTAACTATTTGCTGATAATTGGAATAGGCACGGTCTAACTGTTGTTGTGCCTGCTGCCACGCGAACGAATCGGCAACGTCTGCATTCGTAAGCTGGTCGGCCTGCACCTGGTGCTGCTCCAAAGAAGCTTGGAGCTGGTCGATCGCAGTATCAATATCGTCTACCGAAAGGACGGCCAGTGTTTGCCCCTGCGTGACCGAATCGCCTGGCTGGACAAGGACCTGTTCTATGAGCAGCCCTTCCGGAAGAGTCAAGGGGGTACCTGCTCCGGGAGAGAGCTCCCCTGACAAAATGAAACTCTGACTAACGGTTCCCTGATAAGGGTTGGTCACGGTGACAACAGGGGTCGTGGCTGCTGCTGTTCCACGTACAAGCAGCGTCAAAATGAGCATGACACCCAGAAAACGAAGAAAATCAATGCCCGCACGTGACTGATTCGTACTGTTTTCGGAGATGGCGTGAAGGCGCCGTTTTAGTTTATGTATGATTTCCAAGTTCGTCATCCTTTCACAGCCCCTGCAGCGAGACCGGTTTCAAGGTAGGTTTGCCCAAAGCGGAAAACCAATACAGAAGGAGCCAGCATCAATAAACTGGCCGCCATAGAGGGACAAGGGCCAATATTGTGGTGACTTCAAAAAGGCCATGGGTTGTTCGATAGCATTCCAGGCATCAAGGAATCCCAGTGTCAGCGCAGAAATGATCCCAGGTACACCAAGCGGGATACCAATGTTCCAAAAGCGGTGCCAATGGTCAGCTCCGTCTATAGCGGCAGACTCCAATACTTCTCTCGGTATCGCGTCAAAGCCGCGCTCCATAATGAAAACCGGGAAAGTTGAGAAGATACCGGGCAAAATGACAGCCCAGGGGGTATCCAATAGACCGAATTGACGTAGAACCAGATAACTGGGAACCATTGTGACCTGGAAAGGCAATAGCATTAAAACGATATACAAACCGCGAACCGCCCCTCGGCCGTGGAAACGCAGTCTGCTGATGGCCCACGCAGCCGGTGCGCCTACTAATAACTGGCCTGCCACTTGAGTGACGGATTGCTCCATACTGTTCCAGAACATCACAAAAAACTGCGGTGTATCCAACAAGAGCGTCAGCAAAGGTTCCAAGGTGGGCCAGGACGGCAGAATATGCCAGGCAGCGAAGCCATTGTGCAACCCCAGCGCGGGGCCTACCGTCAGCCCCAACTCCTCTTCCGGCATCAGAGCACCGGTGCAGAGAAACCAAAGCGGCCACCATACCAGCAGCGCGGCCGGGATCAGGCATACCCAAATCCAGTGACCTCGTTTGGCTTTAT
>NZ_CALADU010000209.1 GCF_937890665.1 uncultured Subdoligranulum sp. | reverse complement strand
CCTTACCCCCGATGGCCAGAAAGCGTTGATTGCCTACTGGATCATGGGCCGCAGTGCCAACAGCCGCAACCGCGTATTTGAGGCGATCCCCGGTGGTATCCGCACGGTGGCTGCCGATCCGGCCAAGCTGGAAGATCCCCATCTGATCATCTACAATGCCGTGCTGACCCCCCGGGAGACTACCGTGGTCACCAACGGCGATCAGACCGATACCATCGTTCATTTCATGAACGAAAACCTCTTCCCCGGTTACAGCTTTGAGGCCGCACTGGCTACCCGCACCTACGAGGACGATGCCCCCAACTTCACGCCGCGCATTTCCGGCGTGATGGATATGCGCAACGGCGCCTACAAGCTGTCCATCGTCAAGAGCTGCGAAGGCAATGCAGCCAGCGTACAACGGCAGACCTTCGACTACCCCCAGCCTGTGGCGGGTGAAGGCCATTTCATCAGCACCTACCTGAAAAACGGTGCTCCCATTCCCAGCTACGCCGGTGAGCCCATGCGGGTAACCATCGACGAGAATGACGGCGCCGAATTTGCCGGCAAGCTGTGGGAGTCCCTCAACGAGGATAATAAAGTCAGCCTCTTTGTGCGGACCATCACGCTGGAAACCGGCGACTACGAAGATATGATCCTCAACAAATACAACGCGGTGGAGGGTGAATAAAGTGAAAGAATTTCAGCTGAAATACGGCACCAACCCCAACCAGAAGCCTGCACGCATCTATATGGCGGACGGAAGCGAACTGCCGGTGGAGATTCTCAACGGCCGTCCGGGATACATCAATTTTCTGGACGCCTTCAACTCTTGGCAGTTGGTGCGGGACCTGAAAAAGGCTTTGGGTATGCCCGCCGCTGCCAGCTTCAAGCATGTTTCCCCTGCCGGTGCAGCCATCGGTATGCCTCTGGACGACACGCTGCGCGCCATGTATCATATCGATGCGGATGCGGAACTGAGCCCTCTGGCCTGCGCGTATGCCCGTGCCCGCGGCGCGGACCGGATGTCCAGCTTCGGCGACTGGATCGCACTGTCTGATGTATGCGACCTGTCCACCGCCAAACTCATCCAGCACGAAGTCAGCGACGGCATCATCGCCCCCGGCTATGACGCCGACGCACTGGAAGTGCTCAAGTCCAAGAAAAAGGGCAACTACAACATCGTGGCCATCGACCCGAACTACGAGCCCTCCCCGCTGGAGCGCCGCACCGTCTTTGGCGTCACCTTCGAGCAGGGCCGTCAGGATCTGGAGATTTCCAACGAAACGATGCTGATGAACATCGTTACCGAGAACAAGGATATCAGCGCCGATCAGCGCCGTGACTTGATCATCAGCTTGATCGTCCTGAAATACACCCAGTCCAACAGTGTCTGCTATGTGCAGGGCGGCCAGACCATCGGCGTAGGTGCCGGTCAGCAGAGCCGCGTGCACTGCACCCGCTTGGCTGGCCAAAAGGCCGATAACTGGCAGTTGCGCCATATGCCTCAGGTGCTGAACCTGCCTTTCCGCGATGATCTGTCCAAGCCTAACCGTGATAACGCCATCGACGTTTACATCGGCGATACGCCGGAGGATGTCATTGCGGACGATGTCTGGGCCGAAACCTTTACCGAGCAGCCCAAGCCCTTGACCGCTGAGGAAAAGCGCGCATGGCTGGATCAGGTGACCGGTGTTTCGCTGGGCAGCGATGCCTTCTTCCCCTTCGGTGATAACATTGAGCGCGCCCGCCGCAGCGGCGTGACTGCCATTGTACAGCCCGGTGGCTCCATCCGCGATCAGCAGGTTATCGATACCTGCAACCGCTACGGCATATCCGGCTGTTCCATCACTAAAAATTGCACTTGCCTGCGGCGTTTTTTCGTCGCGGGCAGTTGTGCTGTCAAAGGAGTTTTGTTATGAAAATTCTGGTCGTAGGCGGCGGCGGGCGTGAACACGCCATCATCCGTGCGCTGAAACAAAGCCCCCAGTGCACTGAAATTTGGTGCGCCCCCGGCAACGGCGGTATCAGCTATGATGCCCACTGCAAGGCTATCGCTGCCACCGATGTGGACGCTATGGTTGCCTTTGCCAAGGAAGAAGCCTTTGACTATGTGGTCGTCGCCCAAGATGACCCGCTGGCATTGGGTATGGTGGATGCACTGGCCGCAGTAGGCATCCCTGCCTTCGGTCCCGACAAAGCGGCCGCTCGCATTGAAGCCAGCAAGGTGTTCAGCAAAAATTTGATGAAAAAGTACGGCATCCCCACGGCAGGCTACGAGGTGTTCGATGATCCCGCCAAGGTTGTCGCTTATGTGGAGAGCCAGAACAAATATCCGGTCGTCATCAAGGCCGATGGCTTGGCGCTGGGCAAGGGCGTTTTGATCTGCCAGAACCACGACGAAGTAGAATCCGCCGTCAAGGAGATCATGCTGGACAAAAAGTTCGGCGCTTCCGGTAACCACGTGGTGGTGGAGGAATTCCTCACCGGCCCCGAAGTCAGTGTCTTGTCCTTTTGCGACGGCAAAACCGTAAAGCCGATGGTTTCCAGCATGGACCACAAGCGGGCGTTGGACGGCGATCAGGGTCTGAACACCGGCGGTATGGGTACGGTTGCCCCCAAC
>NZ_CALADU010000208.1 GCF_937890665.1 uncultured Subdoligranulum sp. | reverse complement strand
TCCTGATGGATGCCTACAAGTACGGCGCGCCGCCGCACGGCGGTATGGCCTACGGTTTGGACCGTATGGTCATGCTGATGCTTAAGCGGGATTCCATCCGAGATGTCATCGCCTTCCCGAAGGTGCAGAACGCCGGTGAACCCATGAGCGGCGCCCCCGACATTGTGGACGAGAAACAACTCGCCGACCTGTCTATTGCGCTGACTCTGCCGGAAAAAGAATAATCCCTGACGACCCCTACGCAGATTCTGCGCAGGGGTTGTTTTGAATCTGCCTTTTGTGCTGCTGTGAAAGGAGAAAACATCGATGAAAAGCACTGCCTTCAGTTTGATGACAGCGCTGCTGGCCGTTATGAATGAAAGCGAACCCGGGGAACCTTACTACGTGTTGGCGCAGTACTTTTTGTGCCATTTTGATCAGCTTAAAGAGCTGAACATTTACGATGTGGCAGAGGCGTGTTATGTCTCTCGTTCAGGGATCCGCCGGTTTTGCCAGTCCATCGGGTTTGATAATTTCTCCGACTTAAAAGCAGCTGCCGAGGAATGGAAACGTCACTGTAACTATTTTATCGGATACAGCGCCCGCCCCAATTACAAAAGTTACCTGTCCCACTCGGTGACGGATATGATGCAGGAAATCAACCGTCTGGCGACCACGGCGGTGCTGGATAAATTGGCTAAGCGGATTCACGATAGCCGCAATGTGGTGCTGTTTACTTCGGATTTTTCCGGTATGACGGCTCGGGGATTCCAGCAGTCCATGGTGGTCATGGGCAAACTGGTGTTGATTGTAACCGATGCACAAGATGTGCCGGGGTATCTAAAAGATCTGACATCCAACGACCTGCTGATGACTATTTCAGCCACCGGCAATTTTGCCACCGTTATGGAACCCATGATTCGGGAGACCGAGGCCTATAAGGTGTTGATTACGGTCAACCATGACCGGCGCTTTTGGTCGGTGTACGATGGGGTGATCTATCTCAGCGAAAAAGATAATGCCAATGCGCGGACAGTGTATTCTCAGTACGGTACCAACTACTTTTTTGATATTTTATACAGCTATTATGTACAAAAATACTTAAAACAGGGGACGGCCGTGGGTCCGTTTGATGAACCGCGTTTAGAGGAATCTGACAAAAACAAAATGAAAAAATAGAAGATATGACGAAAACGACCGTGAAGTTATCTAAAAATGGGACGGCATAATCGTGTAATCTGTACAAATGGGGTTCGCATGGCGAACCCCATTTTGGTTTTGTGGTATGTTATGATAAATCTGCAAAACAAAGTGCGCACGAAACACGGCTGCTCAGTGCGACGGCAAGGGCGGCAAACAGTCATCAGGAGGAAAGTACCATGTACTATAATCACAACCCTCGGTTCCCGGAAGGCTTTATGTGGGGTGCTTCCAGTGCGGCTTGGCAGGTAGAGGGTGCTGTGGCAGAAGGCGGACGCACGCCGGCCATCATCGACCTGAACTCCAAAACCAAGAAACCTTTTGCGGATAACACCTATGCGGCGGACCACTATCACCATTTCAAGGAAGATGTGGCCCTTATGGCCGAGTGTGGATTTTCCAGCTACCGCTTTTCACTGTCCTGGTCCCGTATCATTCCGAAGTCTGACGGCAAAGTGAACCCCGAGGGCATCGCCTTTTATAATGCCTTGATCGATGAGCTGGTGGCGCACCACATTACCCCTATCGTCACGCTTTACCATTATGACATGCCGGTGTGGGTAGACGAGGAATTGGGCGGCTGGAAAAACCGTGCCATCATCGATGCTTTTGACCATTATTGCCGTGTTTGCTTTGAGAACTTCGGCGACCGGGTAAAATACTGGTTGGCCATCAATGAACAGAACATGCAGATCTGCTACGGTCATTGGTTGGGTGTCAGCAAGGGCTGTGAGGATTGGTTCCGTGACCAGTGGAAGATCAACCACATCATGAACCTCTGCCATGCCAAAGCGGTCAATGCCTGCCACGAGATGGTAGAGGGAGGCAAAATCGGCCCTGTGCCGGGGTGCGTGCCCATCTATCCCGAAACTTGCCGTCCCGAAGATCAGATTGCCGCAATGAATGCGGAGGAATTTACTGAAAAGCTGTGGATCGACACCGACGTGTACGGAGAATACAGCAATTTCCTCAAACGTTACTGGGAAGAAAATGACATTGATCCCGACATCCGTCCCGGTGACGAGGAACTGATGAAGAGCGCAAAGATCGACTTTATCGCCGTGAACTGCTACCGCAGCAATGTGGCCAAGTTTGCACCTCATGATGCCAAACAGCAGGATTATCTTTTGAATAAGAACGGAATTAAGGGGCAGATGGTTTTCCCGGTGGAACCGGGCCGTTATGCGCTGACCCGCAACCCCTATGTGGAGTACACCGACTGGGATTGGGAGATTGATCCGGTCTGTCTGCGGTACATGATGCGCTATTTGTGGGACCACTATCACCTGCCCATGATGATCACCGAGAACGGGTACGGAGCCCACGAGAGCAAGGACGCTGACGGCAAGGTGCATGATGCACAGCGCATCGAGTTTTTGCGCAATCATATTTATCAGTTGGGATTGGCCATTGAAGATGGATGCGAAGTTATCGCTTACAATCCTTGGTCTTTCACCGATTTGCTTTCCACCGGTAATGGTATGGCCAAGCGGTATGGTTTGGTCTATATTGACACCACCGATGAGGAACAGAATGCTGCTAAGAGTGTGGAAGAACTGTCTATGAAGCGAATTCCCAAAGATTCCTTCTATTGGTATTCGAAACTGATTCGCTCCAACGGAAAGGACTGGGGAAGGGAGATGCTGAAATAATGGCAAAAAAGAATTATCAAGTCATGGCGCAAGGCATTGTGGAAAAAGCCGGCGGCGAAGGGAATATCGTCAGTGCCACGCATTGCATGACTCGTCTGCGGCTGGTATTGCGGGATGCCTCCAAATTTGACACCGATGGGGTAAAAGGTGTGCCCGGCGTGCTCAACGTCATCATCCAAAACGGTGAGTATCAGATCGTTATCGGGCAGGATGTGCCCGATCTGTATGCGGAAATTCAGAAATTCAACGGCATAAAAGCCGGCGGCGCGGTGGAAGATGCCGAAGCGGCAGCGAAGGATTTGGCACAGGATCATGGCAATGTAGCCAATGCGATCCTCTCCTTCATTGGTGGCACCTTCAGCCCGGTGATTCCGGTACTGGTAGCTGGTGGTTTGACCGGTGCGGTGCTGTCGCTGCTGACCAGTGTGTTTGGTGTTTCGGCAGAATCCGGCACCTACACAGTGTTCTATGCCATCAACCAAGCTACTTTCTACTTCCTGCCCATCTTCATCGGATTTGCGGCGGCCAACCGCCTCAAATCCAACGGCTTCCTCGGCGCGTTCTTGGGGGCAATTTTGTTGTACTCCAGTATTAATGGAGCTGAAGGATTGGACTTCTTTGGCATTCCCATCCAGACGATCACCTATAACTCCACGGTGTTCCCCGTCATTTTGGGTGTGCTGTTCATGAGCGTCGTCTACAAATTCCTGCAAAAGCATACTCCGGTTTTCCTCAAAACGATTTTTGTGCCGCTGATCACCATGCTGATCACGGTACCGGTGACGTTGATCGTGTTGGGACCCATTGGCAATACGCTGGGAACTTGGCTTGCCAACGGCGTTTACGCCATCTATCAGGCTGTGCCGCCCCTTGCCGTCATGATCATCGGTATCACTACGCCGCTGATGGTTTTCTTCGGTATGAACAATGCTACCTATCCGGTCGTTTTTGCACTCATGGCGGCGGTGAATTCCGATCCGCTGATCTGTATCGGCATGGCGCCCGCCAACGTGGCAGTAGGCGGTGCCTGTCTGGCTGCGGCACTGCTGGCTAAGTCGGTAGAGGAAAAATCTGTCAGCGTCTCGGCGGGAATCACTGCGCTGTGCGGCATTACCGAACCGGGCGTCTATGGTGTGTTGTTCCCCAAAACCTATCCGCTGATCGGCGCTATGATTGGCGGTGGTATCGGTGGTCTGTTAGCTGGTTTGCTGGGTATGACCCAGTATGTCATTTCTACGCCGGGCTTTATCAGCCTGCCCGCCTACATTGATCCTAACGGATCCAGTTACAACTTGATGGTTTCGTTGGTCGTTATGATCGTGGCGGTCGTTCTTGGCTTTGTAGCCACCTACCTGCTGGGCAAACGGATGCAGGCCAAACAATAAGGACTTCTCTTTAATGGCTTTCTCATAACATAACAAGGCCCCCGCCTTTGGCGGGGGCCTTGTTATGTTGCATCTCAATATTTGGGTTTGGGCTCCTCGTCAGAGGAAGCAGGCGGCGTCATGCCGTAGGAGGTCGGAGGTTCCGATTTGGGAGGTTTGGATCCCTTACGCCCTTTGGAAGCGGTGGGACGGCGCGGTCCCCGGCGAAGGAGGAGGACTACCACCACAGCGATTACAAGGAGTACCGGCCACAGATAGACCAGCGTCAGGATCAGCCCTTGCACAAAGAGAACGAAGCCGTTCCAACCGCCGCCGAAAGCATCCACCAGTCGTTCCCCGAAGGTGGTGCCGGTGGGGGTTAAGGTGGCCACTTCCTGCAGGGTGATCTCTACGGTGGAGTAGGTGACCTGCCCCTCCAGCGCACGCATCTGCTGGGTGTAGCTTTCCAGCTGGTACTGCACGTCAGAAAGTTGACTTTCGATCTCCAACAAATCGGCGGTGGTTTCAGCCTTGTCCGCCAACTCGTTGAGCCGGTCCCGTTGATTTTCCAGCGAGGTGAGCCGGGCTTCCAGATCGATGTAGTTGCTGGTCACATTCTCGGCGCTTTCGTTCAGACTCAAAACGCTGCCTGCGTCGCCGACCTGTGTTAAGAAGGCGGAGTAGTTGTCCACCGGAACGCGCACGGTGTAGTCAGCGTACCGGTCCCGATCCTCGGCACTGCCGCTGAGGTGGCTGTATTCCAACCATGCGCCGTTTTCGTCTACGGCAGCCAGCAAGGCGGTGCGGGCAGTGTCAAAGTCGGTGGATTCCATCTCCAGATTGGCACGGTAGATGATTTTTTGGGCGCTTTCAGCCGTGGCGTCGGAACCTTCGGGCAGCAAGGCGCTTTCCACGCCGCCGGCTTCCTGTGCGGCTGCTGCATCACTGCTCATCTCGTAGTTAGCAGCAGAACTCTGGGTGGAGCTTCCGGCGCCGCACCCGGCCAGCAGGGCCGCGGCCAGTACCGCAGCTACCAAGGGGGAACAACGTCTTTTCATGGGACATCTCCTTGTATTATAGAGTAGTAGTTATTAGAGCCCCTCTCCAAGGGCTGTGCT
>NZ_CALADU010000207.1 GCF_937890665.1 uncultured Subdoligranulum sp. | reverse complement strand
GTGGCCCCTATGGGGCCGTTTTGCAAACCCCACGTTCAACGTGGGGTTATGATTTGTATTGAAATCTGAAGCGGTTAGGGACCCTGCGCAGCGGCGGGGAAACTACATTCTGAACGGCCGTGTCCGTGCTTGATGAACGTGCTGGTCTGCTCCCATGGTCTGTGAACTTTGGGAAAAGCATCAAGAAATGCAACCTGCAGACAACGGAGTACGACTCCCAAACTTCCGATGGAAACGGCAGAGATCCTGTAGAAGAAAATCAGTAGTTGTCGCTGTGGATCTCAAAGAAGCTCTTGGCGTAGTTGCAGGTGGGGCAAACCTCCGGGGCGGCGGTGCCTACCACGATGTGGCCGCAGTTGCGGCACTCCCAAACCTTGACCTCGCTCTTTTCAAAGACTTGCGCCGTTTCCACATTGTGCAGCAGGGCGCGGTAGCGCTCTTCGTGGCGCTTCTCGATGGCCGCTACCAGACGGAACTTGGCGGCCAACTCCGGGAAACCCTCTTCCTCGGCGGTTTTGGCAAAGCTGTCATACATGTCGGTCCACTCGTAGTTCTCGCCCTCGGCGGCGTGGAGCAGGTTTTCGGCGGTATTGCCTACGCCGTGCAGCTCTTCAAACCACAGCTTGGCGTGGGCTTTTTCGTTCTCGGCGGTCTGCAGGAAGAGGGCGGCGATCTGCTCGTACCCTTCATTCTGAGCTACGGAGGAGAAGTAGGTGTACTTGTTCCGGGCCTGAGACTCCCCGGCGAAAGCGGCTTCCAGATTCTTTTCAGTCTGGGTGCCGGCGTATTTGTTGGTACTCTTGGCGGGGGCTTCCTCGATCAGTTCAAAGGCGGAAGCGGGCTGCTTGCAGATGGGGCAGACCTCCGGGGCGCTGTCACCCTCGTGAATGTAACCGCAGATTTTGCATTTCCACTTTTTCATAAGCTTTTTATCTCCTTTTTCTGTGATTTCGGGATTTGGATTGCGATTTTTATGGCGGAGACCACTTCGGTCCTGATAGGTGGTGTGAAGCATCTGTTCGGCCAGCGGGCTGAGGGGCTTGCCGTAGAAGGCTTCGTAGACCTCTTTGATCTCGGGGTTCTCGTGGCTGGTGCGCAATGTCATGGACGCATCCCGCTGGTACAGGGCGGCAATGCGGCGTTTGCGGGTATCATCGGCATCTTTCATCAGGTCCTTGGGCTGTCCGCCGCCACCGATGCAGCCGCCCGGGCAAGCCATGACTTCCACAAAGTGGTACTGTTTGCCGCTCTCCTTCATTCGCTGCAGGAAGGCACGGGCGTTGGCGGTGCCGTATACGACGGCCACCTGCAGCGTCAGTTCCCCGATTTCCACCTGTGCTTCCCGCACCCCTTCGTAGCCCCGGACGGGTTCAAGCTGGAGCAGAGTCTGGGGCGCATCGTGGCCGGTGAGATAGGCGTAGGCGGTACGCAGCGCCGCCTCCATCACGCCGCCGGTGTTGCCAAAGATGACGCCTGCACCCGAAGCTTTGCCCATCAAGGAATCGTAGGCGGAATCCGGCAGGGCATTCCAGTCGATGCCGGCGGCTTTGGCCCACCGGGCCAGTTCCCGGGTGGTGATCACCTGATCGGTGTCCCGCATCCCTTCCACGCCGTGGTAATCGGCAGCGGCGTGCATCTCTTCCCGCCGAATTTCAAACTTTTTGGCGGTGCAGGGGGTCAAGGCTACATGGACGATTTGTCTGGGGTCCAACCCCATCTGCTTGGCAAAGTAGGTTTTCACCGTGGGGCCCTGCGTGCCGATGGGACTTTTGGCAGTAGACAGGTGCGGCAGCAGTTCCGGGGCGTAGAGCTCCGCAAAATGGACCCAGCCGGGGCAGCAGCTTGTGAACTGGGGCAGGGGACGATCCTTCTCGGTAATGCGGCGGATCAGTTCGCTGGCTTCCTCCACGATGGTCAGGTCGGCGGCAAAGTTGGTGTCCAGTACATAATCGACCCCCAAAGCCCGCAGCAGAGCGACCATTTTCCCCTCTACAAAGGCGCCCGGTTCCATGCCAAACGCTTCGCCCAAGGCGGCACGCACCGCAGGAGAGGTGCTGACCACCACGACTTTGTTCGGGTCATCGATGGCCGTTTGCACCTGCGGCGTTTCGTCCCGCTCGGTAATGCTGTCCACCGGGCAGACGTTGGCACACTGGCCGCAGTAGATGCACAGGGCTTTTCCGCCGGTTTCTTCCAACGTGTAGGTCCCGTGTACCCCCATCAGGTTGGTGCAGGCTTCTTTGCACATGCCGCAGCGGATACACTTTTCTTCCCAACGGACAATGCTGGGGTTGTCCGGCTCAATGGCGACGCGGACTGACAATGGTAAATGGTTCAGTTGGTTCACATCCTTTTCAATTACTTTTTTCCCGGCAGGCTTCACAGAGAACATGTAACTTTAAATCATATGATAAAATCGGGATTCCCGCCGTTTTCTCAAACTGTTCGGTAAGGTCGCCCAGATCAATGTCCATCAGTTTGCCGCACTTTCTGCACACCAAGTGGTCGTGGCGCTGGATGCGGTCATACCGGTCGGGCATTCCTTCCACCGATATCTTACGGATCAGATCCTCTTGCAGCAGGCGGTTGAGGTTGTTGTACACGGTGGCAAGTACCACTGTGGGATAAACTTGCCGAAGTGCCAAAAAAATCTCCTCGGCCGTCATGTGGCTGCGGGAGGAACTTATGATCTCTAAGATTTTCTTTCCATATTTTGTCACAGTAGTCAACACCAATTTTTAGAATTATTCTAATTCTATTATATCGATTTTTCAAATCCGGTCAAGGGGCAAATTGCCCAAAATAACAGCTTGAATTTTGGGCAGAAACGTGATGTTATAACAACTCGGACGGAGCGATTCGGGAAAAATGGTTTAATATCAAAAGAAATCTGACGCAGATACGAAAAAAACAGGGCTTTCGCACCGGAAAGCCCTGTTTTGCCAAGAAAAAGCGGCAACTTTATAACTTTGTTTTTTTGTGGGGCCGGAATATGGCACCGCAGAGCAGATACACACTCAGAAACCCAATCAAAAAGCCCACCGCCGTATCGGTCAGGTAATGGGCACCAAGCATAATGCGGGAAAGCGCTACTACGGCAGTCCACGCAAAGCCAAAGGCCACCAACGCCTTTTGGTACCTTTGTAGCTGCGGCTTCAGATAGGGGATCAGTCCCAGCAGAAGCATGGTGGCAGCATTGGCGGTATGGGCAGAGGGGAAGGACTTGAATTCGTCGGCAGCCACCCCGGTAGCCATGAGAAGCTCTTTCAGCGGTGTGCCCCATTGCCACCAAGGGAAGAAGTAGGCTTCCGGGTGGTTGACGACCAGCCGCATGCGCGGGCGTCCCCAGCAAACCTTGATGACATTGACCACAAGCAGCTCGCACAGAATCACAAGAAGGATGGCCAGTGCTACCCGCGTGATGCTGGCAGGGGCGGCACCGCGGGCCAGACGCCGGACGATCAGGACTGTGCCGATGCACAACACCAGACCGATGCCGGCCAAAAGGGCCGGCGATACCGGCAGATACAGGGCGGGCAGAAAACAAACCAACATAGCCCCCACGATGAGCAGCAAGACGCCGCCCACACCTTGCACCATGCCCCAAACGGGATGGCTTCGGCTGCGCCCGCATACAAACAGGGTGCCCGCCGCCACACAGCCAAGGGGGGCAGGCATGGCGCCATACGCGGCAAAAAACATGGCAAAAGGATTCGAGGCATCGTACAGCGCAGAGGAAAGGGGAAAATCTACAAAAGACCCCAGAGCAAGCAAAGCCGCCGAAACGGCAAGGGCCCCGTACAAAGTGCGCCGGGACAAAAAAGGTGTATATCCGTTCACGAATGTTTCCCTCGTTTCCTTGAAGTGTATAGGCAGCAGGTCCAATGCGATCTTCGGGATGCCTTTCGTGCCCAAAGATCCCCTTTGCCTGTTGAGAGAAGTATACCACATCGGAAGAAAAAGGCATAGGTCGGCAAACACATATGGGGCAGATGTTGACACGGAGGAAAGGCGCTTTACGGCAAACCTAGGAAGAAAACCGTGCCCAAGCAAAGCGATGCAGAATAGGAGCTTTAGCAAAAAGGTTGCGATGGAACCCTCTGCAAGGCGTCCATCGCAGCTTTTTGGCAAAACGGAGTTGGAGTTTCACGACGATTGGTGAGGAAGTGGGTCACTTGTGCGGTGGGCATTTTCTGTCACTTCCACAAATGAGGTGTGTTTTTTTCGATATTGCAGGGGACTGCAGCCGGCGATCGCTTTAAATGTGCGGGAAAAGGAGCTTAAATTCCGATACCCCACCATGCCGCTGATCATTTCAACGGAATACTCGCTGTTGATCAGATAGTGCTTGGCACTGGTGATCCGGCACTCTGTCAGGAAGCCGGTGGCGGAGAGCCCGGTATTTTTTTTAAACAAATTGTAGATTTGCGTTTTGCTTATGTGAAAATGTGCGGACAGAAAGTTCATGCTGGTTTTTTCCTCGTCCTGCATGTGTTCTTGAATGAAGTCGCAAATTTCCATGACCATCTGGGCCTGATGCCTGTCCAGTCCCTCCTGCTTGCAGCCGTAGGTTTTGCAGTACAGACGGTTTACACGTAAAAGAAATTGCCCCAGCAAAAACTTTATGTACAGAATGTCGCTGTATCCTCGAAAGCATGTGGTAGTGGGGGGCTCTGCATTGGAGGAACGCTCATAGACGATCATCTCATCCATTAAACGACGGAAGGCGTCGATCTCATCTTCTTCTGCCTGCAGAATTACGGGACGCTCCACGCGGCTCAACTGAAAACTTTCCAGCAGGTTGGATTCCGGTGTGGAAAAATGAGAAATAAAAGTGGGGGAAAAGTAGAGGACATAGCGGTCGCATAGGCCGCTGTCTGCGTCTCCCAAAAAATAGTGAAGATCCATGCAGTTGATGAGGACCAGACAGTTGGAGGGAATGGGGTAAATCCCTTTCTCTGTACGGCATTTCAAATTGTTGGAAATGGTGTAGACAATTTCCAACTGCTTGTGCATGTGAAAGTTGCTTTTTTCCGTCTGCGGTGCAACTTTGTGCGTAATTGAAAATTCTTCGGTGAAATTTTCCAGAAACATTTTATAGAGTGTGGACATTTTTTCGGCTTTCACATGGACCCCCCACCCAGCATCTGTGATGAATATGTAAAAAAGTGTGGTTTTACAGGAAAAAAATAATTTGTGTATATTGTATAATAAAAACAACAAAAGTTCAATGGCTTGCGGCAAATCATACACATAGGCGGCGATTTCATGGTAGAACAGATTCTTCAGAAGACAAGTGAAGCCAAAGCTATTTTGAAGGAAATACGAAAAATGCCGCAGTCGGAAAAGAACCGGGAATCATTGAAACCGCTGCTCAAGAAAGCGGTTTGCTGCAAGCTGATGATTCCTGAAGACGAAACGGATGACATCAAAAAACTCATCGTTTTGAGCATAAAAAGGCAGAACAAGGCGGACGCCCTTCTACCGGATGAGGTCATCCAGTCAAAGGTTGAAAAATACGATTGCCATCAGAGCAGTCTTGTATTGCAGAAAAAAACATTGCTGACTTTTTTCATTGAGCGGGAGCTGGGGCTGCATTGGACCGATGACGAAGCGGTACAAATCGCGTCCATAGACGATTTGTGCAGCGCGGTTCTTCGTTCGGACCCCGTAGGTGAATCCACATGAGTAAAGAGAGCATTCGGGCGTTTTTTCCCATCTTTCGCAACGACGAACGTCTGGTTTATCTTGACAACGCCGCGACGACCCAAAAACCGGAAGCGGTCATCCGTAAACTGGAACAGTTCTATTGTTTGGAAAATGCCAACATTCATCGGGGAAATTACCCCTTGAGCCTGAAGGCATCCGAGGCGTACCAGCAATCCAAGGAGAGTGTGTGTCAGTGGATTGATGCGGCTAGCTCGGAGGAAATTGCCTATGACCGGGAAGCCTTCGTCAACGATGTAGGAACGGTGCGCATCACCTTTGATAAAGCCCTTACCGCTATGGAGCCGCGACAGGATCTGTTTGACCCGCAAGCCCCCGGCTATCATGTGCTGCCGCCAGGACAGATGATTCTGGAAGTCAAGTTCACCGGTATTTTGCCGGAGTATATTCAAAGTATCTTTCGCGCCTACTCCTTCGTCAGGACGTCGGCCTCCAAGTTCTGCCTTTGTGCGGATCAGGTCCGGCATACCCTGCGGTGAGTACCGCGCTGAACAGGAGAAATTTCTCGTTATGACCTTTCAAGATCTGTTTAAAAAATCCGCGCTGGAACTGTTCCCCGACCAGATCGAACCGCTGACCCTGATCCTTACACTGGTCATCGCCTTTTTGGTGGGCATGGGCATCTTTGCGGTGTACCGTCGCTGCTTTATCGGCGTGGTGTACGACCATGCCCTCAACCTGTCGCTGGTGATCATGACCCTGCTGGTCGCTGTCATCATCGTCACCATCAGCACCAACATCACCCTGTCGCTGGGCATGGTGGGCGCGCTCAGCATCGTGCGGTACCGCACCGCAGTCAAAAATCCGCTGGATCTGATGTTCCTGTTCTGGGCCATCACCTCGGGCATTGCCATCGACGCCCAATACTACTACATCGCCTTTGTGGCATGAATCGTCGTCACCTTGGCGCTGGTCTTTCTCAAGCGGATCAAAGGCAGCGCCGGTACCTATGTGCTCATCGTCACCTATCGCTCTGCCCCGGAAGTGGAAGAAGCCGTCCGCCGCTGTCTGCATGCCCAGCCGGGCAAATTCCGCTCCAAGGTGGTCAAGGGCGGCACCACCGAACTGACAATGGAACTCTACCTAAAAACCGACAACCTGAACCTTACCCAGCCGGTGCAGAACATCGATGGGGTGCAGGATGTCACGCTGGTGGAATACCGCGGCAATCTGGAGGCCTGATGCAGGCCCGCAAATGGATTCCGCTGCTGCTGTTGGGGGCCGCCTTGGCGGTGGCCGCGCTGCTGCGGCTGCGCATCCCGCTGGCGGCGGAAGAGATATCCCCGTCGGACAAACCCGTGACCAACCCCATGAAGGGGCTGGTGGTCTGGGGAGAAAATTACCGGCAGGACCCCTATGCGGCCTTTGCCTATGTGCCGGTCTATTGGAGCGAGCTGGAACCCCAGCAGGGGAACTATGACTTTGCGGCGCTGGAAGAACGCTGCCATTTTGCCCAGTGGCGGGCCGATGGCGTACGGCTGATCCTGCGGTTGGTCTGCGACACCCCCACCGAGGCGCGGCACCGGGACATCCCGGACTGGCTCTACGATGCCATGGACGGAGCGGGCACTTGGTACGACGGCGATTATGGGCAAGGCTTCAGCCCCGACTACGAAAACGAAGTTTTTCGGCAAGCCCATCAGGCGTTGGTGGCTGCCTTGGGGCAGCGCTATGCCCAAGACCCGCAGGTGGCTTTTGTGGAGCTGGGCAGTCTGGGCCATTGGGGCGAGTGGCATGTGGATACCGATGCCGGGATCGCCCCGTTCCCCACGCAGGCTATCACCGACGACTATGTGCAGGATTATCTGGACGTTTTCCGGCCAGAGCAACTGCTGCTGCGCCGCCCCTATACCATCGGCAGGGAGCAAGGTCTGGGCTTGTACAACGATTCCTTCGGCCTGCCGGATTCCCACAGCCAGTGGCTCTCATGGATCGCCGAAGGCTACCAGTCCGACCAGAACGGGGAATGGCTGCCCGCCATGCCGGACTTCTGGCGTGCGGCGCCGTCGGGGGGCGAATTTTCGCCCCGGCAGGCGGACGGATGGTATTTTTCCGACGCCCAGTTCCCCACCACGCTGTCCTTGCTGCAACAAAGCCACACCACCTTTTTAGGGCCCAACGCCCCGGCCTACGGGGAACTGTCCGGCACCGAAGGGGAAAACCTCCGCACGCTGCTGGCCGAGATGGGCTACACGCTGGGGGTACGGCGGTGTACGGTCTGGCGCACGATGTTTTCTTCCACATTGCAAGCCGAACTCCAGTGGGAAAACACCGGTCTGGCGCCGCTGTATGCCCGCTGGCCGGCGGCGCTGGAACTGCGGGATGATAGGGGGCAAACGGTCTGGTCCGGCCAGACCACCCTGCCGTTTGCCAGTTGGGGTCCGGGAAGCCACACCGCGGCCATATCTCTGCCGGGGGCTGGGGCGTTGCCCGGCGGCCGTTACAGCCTTTGGGTGGGTATTGTGGACCCGCTGACCGAGGCGCCGGGCGTGGCCTTGCAGATGGAAACCGAACAGGACCAAAACCTTTACCGGGTGGCAACCTTTTCCCTGTAAGGAACCATTCCGCGGTGGAGCTGGGGCACCGCGCCGGCAAAACAAAGGACCGCAACGACTGTTGCGGTCCTTTGTGCTGTGCATGGCAGAAAGCCGCCTTGGCTCAGGCGGGATGGAAAAGATGTTTTCTGCTCTGTTGGGGCGGCTTGGGCTGTCGTTCCTCGGTGCGGTCCCGGGCGGTAACGGTGAAAAGCAGCCCCAGCAAGAGGGTGCCGCCCAGACTGACCCCGGCGCAAAGGCACTGGGCGGCGGTAGGGGCGGGGCCGTCCAGTCCCATGAGCACCGACCCGGCGCTGATGGGGTAGAAGGCGGCGAAGCCGTGGCCGCTGAGGGGGATGGAGCAGAAACTGTAAACCACCGCAAACACGGTACCCGCCACATGGCCCCCGGCAAACTGGGCGGTCAGCGCTGTCACGGGCAGCACCGCGGCATAGAGGCAGAGGTTGTTGGCCAGCAGCCGGGCCAGATCCCCCAGCAGGGGAAGAAGCTCCACCCCGGGCAGGGCCAGCCCCACGCAGCAGACCACCCCCAGCACCCATTGTACTGCCGAGTAGCCCGCCGTCAGCACTGCCCCGGTTGCCAATTTGGCGGCCAGCAGGGTGGAAAACCGCACCGGCACCGTGAGGACGCCGGGCAAGGTATGGGCGGTGCGTTCCGCTTCCATCATGCGGCCCACCGTCAGCACCGCCACAAAGGGGAAGAGAGAACTCTGGTTGTTGGCGATGAGGTTGCCCATAAAGATGTCCACCGTGTATTGGGTCATCCTGTCGGCGGCGGCCAGATAAAAGCTGACCAGAATGGCCAGCAGCCCGGCGGCAACGCCCACCCAGAGCAGCGAGGTGCGGCGCAGCTTGGTCAGTTCCAGCGAAATCCAAGACAACATGGCATTACACCTCCTGACGGCGGCCCAGCCAGACGATGGCGGCGCCGCAGACCACGATGAGCACCAGACAAAGCCCCACCAGCGGCGGGGTGCTGAGATAGAAGGGGGCGGTACCCGGCGGCAGCACCACCTGCCCCGAGGCCGCAAAGCTGGTATACCAGCGAAACACCAGCATGGGAAACGTCCAGAGCAGGGGAGAGGCAAGGGAGGCCGCTTCCGCCGAGCCGGTCCCGGCGATGACGTACACCCCGCCGAAGAGCTGGGTGCTTTGGGCCACGCCGTAGAGCACGCAGAGCAAAATGCTGACCAGCGTGCCCCGGTCCAGCCAGAGCACCAGCAAAATGACCGGCAAAGTGGCCGAGGCGTAGAAGAAACCCAACAGCCCGGCGGCCGCCAGACTGGTAAAGAGGGGAGTCACGGGGGTGCCGGTGGCCGCGATGGTCGCCGCGGCGGCCAGCAGGCTGATGACCGCAAAGAGGATGCAGCCCAGATAGACCACAAACAGCTTGGCTGCTACCAGCCCAGACCACCGCACCGGCACGGTGTAGAGGTTTTTCAGGGTCTCCCAGTCCCGCTCCCGGAGGAAGAGCAGTACGGCCAGACAGCCGCCCACCACGGGCAGCAGCAGCGGCCCGGCCAGCATGACCAGCAGCAGGAAAGAGAGGCTGAGAAAGCTGCCGTCGGTGCCGCCGTTCAGGGCCAGCAGGGCGGCGGGCACCGGGAACAGACAGGCGGCCAGCGCCACCAGCTCCACAAAGGGGGTACGCTTGAGTTTGTACAGCTCGCAGCGAAGCAGACGGAATGCCATGGGTTTCACCATCCTTTCTTGCGGGGGACGGTCTCGGCCCGGCGGGCGGGTTCGGCAAAGCGGCCCCCGCCGTGAAGCAGCACCGCCGCCAGCCCCAGAGCCCCGCAGACTGCCAGCGAAAGAGCCGCGCGCCCCGGCGTGTAAACATAGGGGAAGCCATCGCCGCACAGTGGGTCGGTGAGGATCAGGCAGGCCTTGGTGGGCAGAAAATTCAGGGGATTGCCCTCAAAGGTGGCCAGATACCCATACAGAAAGGCCAGCGGCAGGCTGAACAAAAAGGTGCTGCGGCGGGCAGCCAGCGTAAAGAGCAGGGGGCTGACCGCCAGATAGACCAGCAGGTTGGTGGCCAGCAGCGAGAGGGCCGCCTGCACCACCGCCGCCGGCGTCATGCCGGGAAACCGGCACAGCAGGTTCACCGCCACGGCAAAGACGGCGCAGAACAAGCTGAACAAACAGGTCAGGAGCAGCAGCGCCCCGGCCTTGGCCGCCAGCAGCCGCCGGTAGGACACCGGCACGGTAAGCAGGTTCTTCAGGGTGTCGTCCCCTTCCTCCCGGGTGATGCAGAAGCCGCCCACCAGCACGAGGATCAGCGGGAAAAAATACTGCACATTCTTGGACTGGATGGTATGCAGGTAGTAGGCGAAGGTCCAGACGGTGCCATCCTGTGCGGTGGCATAAAAAAGGGTCATCAGCACCGATAGAATGGTCATGGCCAGCCCCGCCGTCACCACCGAATACCGCTTGAGTTTGAGAAGTTCTGTGTAAAGAATTCGGATCATCGCACTCACCCCGCCCACTTTTTATAAAACCGAAGGATCAGCCCCAAGGAGAGGCCCGCCACCAGAAGGTGCAGCCCCACCGTATGAAGGCCGCTGGGCAAAAAGGGAAAGGTGCTTTCCAGCGAAGCCCGCTGGGCGGGGTCAGCAAACTGCCAAGTGGTCCATTGCAGGGCGCACAGCGGGGCATGCAGCCGCAGCAGTTGGTAAAGCTGCGGGTGGGTGTAGGCAGCCAGCATCCCCACAAGGGCGGCACCCCAACTAAAGATGTCGTAGAAAAAGCAGAGCAGCAGCGAGATCAGGTTGCTGCGGTTGCAGTAGACCACCAACACCACCACCGGCAGCGAATTGGCAAAGGCCAGCAGCCCGTTGCAGAGGGTAAACGCCAAGTACCGTCCCGCATGGGCCGGGCTGCCGATGTCCAGCACCGTAAAAAAGAAGACAAGACCTCCGTAAAGGATCGCCACAAAGGCCAGTTCCAGC
The DNA here is from genome assembly GCF_937890665.1 of uncultured Subdoligranulum sp. Next base: position 2,015 of record NZ_CALADU010000207.1, on the reverse strand, counting down.
AACAACAGGGTACTCAGTTTGGCGAAAATCAGTTGGGCGCTGGTCACGGGGATGACCCGCAGATTTTTGAAGGTGTCGTTGTCCCGTTCCAGAAAAAACAGGTGGACCGCCAACACACCCAGCAGGCAAGGCATCAGCAGCATGCAGCCGTAGGCGCATAGGCAGACGGTGAAATAATCCAGCCGGCCGGCCTTGTAGGTGGCGGTGACCGAGGCCATCCCTTGTTGGGTGGGCCATTCGTAGAGGGCCAGCAGCAGGGGTAAAAGCAGCCCCAAGCCCACCAGTGCCGGAACCAGATGCTTGCGCTTGAGCTTGTACAGCTCGCACCGTACAAGACTAAGCAATTCCCTCACCCCCGGTCACCCGCTTGAAGTAATCTTCCAGCGTGTCCTCGCAAAGGTGCAGGTCGTAGAGCTCCAGTCTGCTGTCCACCATGGTGCGGGCCAGCTCAGGCAGGGAGAGCCCTAAGTCCAACAGGCGCAGCCCGTGGTCGTCCTCCACCTGAAACCGGGTGGTGTGGACCACCGTTTCCAGCAGGCGGGCCGCCTGCGCCGCGTCGGAGACCGACAGGTGGATGTACCGGCCGTTTTTCGCTTCCAGCTCGGCCAGCGATTCCTCCTCCAGCAGCACGCCGTGGTCGATGATGCCCACGTCGTCGGCCAGCAGCGAGATCTCGGACAGAATGTGGCTGGACAACAGGATGGTCTTGCCCCGCTCGTCGCACAAACTGCGCAGAAAGGTGCGGATCTCGGCAATGCCGATGGGGTCCAGCCCGTTGATGGGCTCGTCCAGAATCAGCAGTTCGGGGTCGTGCATCACCGCCAAGGCGATGGCCAGCCGCTGCTTCATGCCCAGAGAATACTGGGAGAAGAGCTTTTTGTCCCGGTAGGGCAGGCCCACCAGTTCCAGCGCGTCCTGTATGGAGTGGGCGTTGGGGATCCCCCGCAGGGTGGCAAAGATTTTTAGATTTTCGGTGCCGGTCAGGTTGGGGTAAAACCCCGGCGACTCGATCAGGCTGCCGATCCGGGGCAGGATCTTTTTCTCGTTGCCCCGCAGCGGCATGCCAAACAGATACACCGCCCCGGCGGTGGGTTGGGTCAGCCCCAGCAGCATCTTCATGGTGGTGGTCTTGCCGGCGCCGTTGCGCCCCAGCAGGCCGTAGATCCGCCCGGCTTTGAGGTGCAGGTTCAGCCGGTTCACACTGGTCTGGCTGCCGTATTGCTTGGTCAGGTCTTGGGTTTCGATCAGATAGTTGGTCATGGTTTGGTTCGCCTCCTTGCAATCAGCCTACCACAAGTACCTTACATCCGCCTTGCCGCAACCTTGGGGTTTCCTTGCAAATCGGGCGGCGGACAAAGGGGAAAGGTAAGGCAGAAGACAGTGCCGCAGTGCGGCTTGCTCTGGGCTTCAATGCGGCCCGCCATCCGCTCCGTCAACTGCTTCACAATGGAAAGCCCCAGCCCGCTGCCATGGGAAGTCCGGGCCGGGTCGCATTTGTACAGCCGGTCAAAGATCCGGTCCAGATCCCCCTTGGCAATGCCCACGCCGTTGTCCGCCAGCCGCACCGTCACCTCGTTGTTCCGCTGCCGGACCCGCAGGGCGATCTGGGTGGCCTGACTGTGGACCAGTACGTTTTGCAGCAGGTTGTTGAGGATCCGCCGGTAGCCCTCCTCGTCTAAGGCGACCCAGAAGGGCGCGTCGGGGATATCCACGGCATAGTCGATGCCGTGCTCCTCCAACAAAGGCACCCAGTCCACCAGCACGCCGCGGGTCAGCTCCCCCAACTCTTGGGGGGCCATCTGCAGGGCCGCTTCCCCCGAATGGAGCTTGCACCAGGTAAACAGTTCGTCGGTGGTGGCTTTCAGGTCGTGGGCTTTGCGGCGGGCGGTTTCAAGATACTGCTCCCGCTCCGCCCCCGTCACCACCTGCCGGTGGACCGCGTCCAGATACCCAATTAAGGTAGTCAGCGGTGTGCGGATGTCGTGGGACAGGCTGGTCATCAGCTGCCGGTCCGC
>NZ_CALADU010000206.1 GCF_937890665.1 uncultured Subdoligranulum sp. | reverse complement strand
AGCGCGCTTGGTTCGGGACCAAGAGGCCGTGGGTTCGAATCCCGTCACTCCGACTTGTGTAGATGGACCGCGAGCGTATCGTTAGGGTAGGCTCGCGGCTTTTTCATATTCTGCGCAGATACCAAAATCGATAGAGACAAAAGACAGCCGCACCGGAACAAAATCCGATGCGGCTGTTTGCTTATTGTAGGCGCTGGTCGGTGCCAAAAAATTTGAACATCTTGCATCCGCCCAGCATGCGGCTGGCCACTTTTTCGGTATAACGGGCCACAAAAACGCTCTGGTCGGTGATGTTGGTGGTATAGATGGTGGGACGTTCGGTGAGCATCCGGGTGTTGATCAGTTCGTACAGGACACTGATCGTCAACGGGGTAATATACTCGGTGCCCAGATCATCCAAAATCAACAGATCGGCTTCTTGGCAGGGGTTCAGCCACTCGTCGCCGCTGTCAAAATCAAAATGTTCTCGCCCCAGTCGGGCAGCCAGTGCGGCGGCACTGGTATACAGCACATCATGACCGCCGTTTAAGACGCCGTCCGCAATGGCTAGGGCCAGATGGGTTTTGCCCAACCCCGTGTGGCCCATAAACAGCAGGTTCGTACTCTTACAACTGAACTTTTGGGCGTAATTTTCGCAGAAATGCAGCAGTTTTTCCATATAGGCCCGGGCCGAGATGCCCAGTTCCGGTTCCACCTCAGGGGAGTAGCGGTTCACATCAAAGGTAGAAAATTGGCACAGCCCCAAGGGACTGGCTGCGTTGATCTCATCCCGCCGCAGACGCCGGGCAATATCGGCAACACAGCGGCAAGGGTTCCCGTTGTACATACCGGTGTCGTGGCATAGCGGGCAGGAGTAGGCGGGCTGAAAGGCATTCTCCCCGTAGCCGGCCTCTTGGGTAGCTGCGACAAGGGCTGCGTCAGCTTGGGCCAGCGCGGCACGGGCTGCGTCGACGTCGCCGCCCAGCGCGGCGGTTTTGGCCAAGGCCAACCCGGCGCGCATCTGTGCATCGTCTGCGGCGGCCAGAGCAGGGTGGGCGGCAAACGCTGCACGGCGGGCTGTCTCGGCCTGCATTACGGCATACTGGCGGCGGGACGCAATCTCGCGCTGCGCGGCACGGAACAATTCGTCTTTGGTACGCATGGATTAGCCCTCCTCGTCAAACATGGCCGCCCAGTTGCGGTTAAATAGATCTTTCTGGGCGCTGGCTGCCGGTTGCTGGGCGGCGGGACGTTCGGTGGTCAAAATGTTGCTGCCGGCCAGCTGTCCCTGCCCGCGGGCAGCAGCCACGGTAGTAATGCCCTGTGCACGCCACGCCCGCAGGATGCCGTCCACATAGCGTACCGTGTTTTTACTGCCGGCACGCAGCAATGCCTCATCGATCATCTCACGGTCAAGGCCCCACTCTTCATGCCAACGGGCGATAGCGCCCCGTTCCCAACGGGTCAATGCCGAAGGCTCAATTCCAAACTGGGCGGCTGCATCGGCGCACCATTCCTCCCGCTGCTTGACTTTGCGCAGATGACGCTCAGCATCTTCTCCGGACTCCACACCGTCTTCCCGCCAACGGGCCAATTCCCGCGCCACCGCTGCCACGCTGCGGCGGCCCTGCCGGGCTACCTCGGCACAGCACAGCAGGATCACATCGGGTTTCCAGCCTTCTTGCAGGTATAAGGCGACCAAACGCTGCATCTCGCTGCGGCTCAGTGCCTTGCCGAAAGCTGTCTGGGCTTCTTCACACAGGACAGCTATATAGGGGTCATTTAGGGTGGAAAGGTCCAGATTGACGCACTTCTCTTCGGCGGGGGCGTCAACGGTTACTCCTCGGGCACTTTCCAAAAGGCCGGCTCCGGCCCAATATTGCAAGGCGCGGCGAGCGGCTTCGATGCTGGGCAAACCCAATGCCCGGGCGATGGTACGCGGGTCGGTGTCCTTGGTTTGCAGTACATAGAGAGCGGTCCGCACGGTGTCGCCGTCGGCCTGCGCCAAATGTTTCAGCACGATCTCCGGCACCGGCAAGGTGTCTCCGTTATAAGGTTTTACCCGATAGCCCATACCGCAAATCTCCCCACTTTACAAAGTAATTGTATTATAACAGTTTGCCCCCACGGTGTAAAGCCGAGGACGCAAAACTGCCCAAAAAGGCAGAGGGGATTTTGGTCAATGCGTTTCTTGCAATCGATTTAAAAAAACTTTACAATATAAAGTAGAAAGTTTAAGGGAGGGACTTCCAATGGCCATGAACCTTGTCAAACTGCCTACGCGAAAGAGCAACCTTGCGTTGCGTGTCAGTAAAGGGCATTTTGCCACCAGTCACAGTCACATCAACTACTACATCGATGTGACGCTGACAAAATCCCGGCTTTCCGAAGCGCGCGAAGTGGCTGCGGAACTGATTCAGGAATACACCCTCAATACCATCGTGGACACCATTCTCTGTCTTGACGGCACAGAGGTGATCGGCGCCTGCATGGCCAGTGAACTGACCAAGGCTGGGTATGCCAATATGAATGCGCATCAAACCATTTATATTGTAACGCCGGAACACACCGTGGGCAGTCAGCTTTTGTTCCGTGACAACACCGCACCTATGATTTCTGGACGGCATGTGCTGGTTTTGGCGGCTTCTGTCACCACAGGATACACGGTCCAGAGCGCGGTGGAAGCCATCAATTACTATGGCGGTACACCGGTGGGCATTGCAGCCATTTTTGCCACCCAAAAGGAATGCGCAGGCTTCCCGGTGACGAGCATCTTCGATCCCAACGACCTGCCGGATTACGAAAGCTATGATGCCCATAGCTGTCCGTGGTGCAAAGCGGGGCAAAAGATTGACGCTTTGGTAAACAGCTTCGGATATTCGAGCCTTTAACAGCAACAAAATTAGGAAAATCCCTCTGGCAACAGAGGGATTTTTTCTTTGGGTGTCATACAAAGCTGGTCGGCACAACGTGATTTTTGTACAAAAAGCCCATGTCATTTTTTGGAAAAAAGTACTATACTATATAGTAGAAGAATGCTAAGACAAATATAAGCTTTGAAAAAGGAGGAAACCTCATGTTTCAGGTTGGGGATGCGGTAAGTTACGGAACAAGCGGTGTATGCACGATTGCGGAAAAGAAGAGTATGAAGTTGGCTGGGCAGGCGTGTGAGTGCTATATTTTGAAACCTGTTTATGACAGCAGCATGAAAATCTGCGTACCGTGTAACAGTCAGGTTTTGCTGGACCGTATGCGCGCACTTCCCACGAAGCAGGAGGTGCTGGATCTTTTGCACGAGCCGGCGCCGGAACATGATCCCGACCCCGAAGCCCGCAAGGAGCGCTATCGTCGGACGCTGCAAAGCGGCGACCGGCATGCTTTGCTGCGGATGATCCGCGATATTTACACAGAGCGCCGTCACCGCCACGCGATGGGCAAGCAGCTTTCCAGCTATGAGGACAGCGCCCTGCGGGAAGCGCAGAATATTTTGCACAGCGAGGTAGCCTATACTATGGGGATTGACCCGCAAGAGGTGCCGGATTTCATCGCCGGAATTTTAGAAGACGCGGCAAACGCCTAAACAAAAAACCGGACCGTTCTATGAACGGTCCGGTTTTTATTATTTCATTTTGCCGATGAATACCAAGTAAGAGTACAGATAGATCCAGAGCGTTCCGCCCAGCGAAGATCCGAGAAGCAGGACAAGCAGACCCGTTTCTCCCAAAACTTTGGCAAAAAGAGCGGCCACCAAAAACGCAATACCCATTATTAAAAAGACAATGCCGCCCATGCGCTGGGTGCGGTTCCAGTTGTGCTCATCGTTAAGGGCCCACGGTGTTTTGCAGCCGAAAGAATAGTTCTGTTTGACTTGGGGCATGTAGTTCCCCAGTGCGATAAACAAAACGCCGCATCCGCCGCAGACCAGTACCATGATCAGGTTGCTGCTGTTGGGCAGCACGTTGTAAACGGTCAGTTCGGTCAGCCAAGAAATGGCGCATAAGAACAGGGTGATGCCGATGGTAAAACCACGATAGACTTTGCCGAACTTTTCGTAATTTTGCGAACGAGGATCGATTTTCGGCAGGACAGCCAGCATCAGCAAAATCAGCAAAGGCAGTGCGCAGATGATGAGCGTGCTGGATTTGGGGCCCCAGGCGTCGGCTTGGCCGTCAAACCCCCAGTGGGTCGGTACAGTGTCCGGCAGGGAAGGGTAAAAGTACAAATGTGCCAAAAAGTTAAGCAAACAGGCGGCCAATAAGGCAAGATACAGTTTTTTATTTTTCATCGTCAGGTGCTCCTTTCACAAGGTCTACATCGTAAAACCATTTGACCAGTTCCTGAAATACCGTCAGGTTCACGCTGTAAACAATGTTTTGCCCATTGCGCTGGTCACAGATCAGGCCGGCGGTTTTGAGGATGTTCAAATGATGACTCACCGATGGCTTGGTCATGGAAAAGTGGGCGGCAATTTCCCCGGCAGTCAGATCTCCCTGCGCCAAAAGCTCCAGAATACGGCGCCGAGTGGGGTCGGCTAGGGCCTTAAAGGCATCTCCCATCTCAAAACTCCTTTCTGAATAGATATTTAGAAAAATATCTAACTGTTTCTTGCTATCAATATAGCACGGCGGTCCTTTGGTGTCAAGTGGGGAGGCATAAAAAATCCCGATGCGGAAGAACCGCACCGGGAAAAGAAAATCACTTTATTCGTATTTCACGTTGTTGATCAGGTTTTGCATAACCAGACTGTCCAGCAGTTGGCACTTGACGTAGTTCTCGCCATAGACCTGCGTGAAGCTGGAGGGATCCCGCACACCGAACTGGTTTACGAATTCCGTATTCAGCGTTTCGGTGTCGCAAACAAGGCCCTGCTTTTCAGCGATGGCTTGCAGCAGCAGCGTCTGCTCCAACTGCGTGGTGATGCTGCTGTCCATATCGTTGATGAACTCTTCCACCGTGGCGTAACTGGAGCCAAAAGCACCGGAGCTCACCATATCGGTCATGCTGACGTTGTAGTTCTGGGCATAGCTATACACGCCGAAAAGCAGAACATCCCGGAAATACTCTTTGGCAGGCTCCGGCAATTCTGTTGCAAAGGTGGCCTTGTCGTGCAGAGCGGTATAGACATCGGAGTACTGGTTGTTGAAGGCAATCTGCTTTTCGACAAAAGCCTGCAGGCTGGCCACGTCGCTCACACCCATGGGATCGGTCAGGTTTTCCGCGACCCAACTGTCGGTCAAATCAGGCGTGACGGTTTCGCTGATGTAGTTCAGCGTGGTGGCGAAGACGGCATCCTTGCCAGCCAGATCGCCCTGCGGATAATCTTCCGGGAAGGTCACCGTTACATCAAAGGTTTCGCCGGGGGTGTGCCCCGCGATCTGATCCTCGAAGTCATCGATGAAGCTGCCGCTGCCCAGTTCCAGATTGTAGCCCTCGTAGCTGCCGCCGTCAAATTCTACGCCGTCGATAGTGCCCACGTAGTCGATGTTGACGGTGTCGCCCAGCGCAGCGGCCCGGTCGGTGATTTGATTGGTTGTCTGGAAGTTGGACAAAATGTTGCTGTTGATGTAATCCGTTACATCCTCGTCGCTGACTTCGCCCAGCGCAGCATCGATGGTAATGTCGGCATAATCATCGGGCAGGGTGACGTAATCCGAGGCGGTCACCCCTTTGAGGTAGCCGTTTTCATCAAAACCCTGCGAGTAGCTGAAGTCGGCCAGATAGGCGTAAGCCGACTCATCCACAGCGGTTTCTGCGGTAGAGGTTTCTGCGGTGGCAGTCTCGGCCGTGGACTCGCTGTCGGCAGAGCTGCCGCAGCCGGCCAGAACAGCCGTCAGGCTGAGCGCCAGCGCACAGGCAGTGGTACGGTACAAAATTTTCTTCTTCATGGGGTTCTCCTGTATTGTAAAAAATTGCATACGCAACCTTTATTATACACGGTTTCGCCAAAAAGTACAGTAAAAAATTGAAAACAATGGGGAAGGGGATGCTTGACTTAAAGCATGCTTTAAGATGTATAATACAACCAAAAAGAAAGAGGCAGAAGAATCTGCCATATAAGCGAACGGAGGAACCGAACGATGGATATTTTTCAGAATGCCAAAAAGCTGGGCTTCGGCCTGATGCGCTTGCCGCTGACAGACCCCAACAATGCAGGCAGCATTGATATAGAACAGACCAAACAGATGGTGGATACCTTTTTGGAGCGTGGTTTTACTTATTTTGACACGGCGTGGATGTACTGCGCCTTTCAGAGTGAAAATGCCGTCAAGGCGGCGCTGACCAGCCGCCACCCGCGGGAGTCGTTCACACTGGCGGACAAACTGCATGCCGGCTTTATTCACGACCTGCAGGATCGGGACGAAGTATTCAACACCCAGCTGCAAAAGACAGGGGCGGGTTACTTTGATTACTATTTGCTGCACGATGTAGGCACCGAGCATTACGAAATTTACAAAAAGCTGGATTGCTTTACTTGGCTGCAAGAGAAAAAGCGGCAGGGTCTGGTGAAACACATCGGATTTTCCTTCCACGATCACGCAGACTTGCTGGACAAGGTGCTGACCGAGCACCCGGAGGTGGAGTTTGTCCAGTTGCAGCTCAACTATCTGGATTGGGATAGCGAAGGGGTACAGTCCCGCAAGTGCTACGAGGTAGCGGAAAAGCATGGCAAACCGGTAATTGTCATGGAACCCGTCAAGGGCGGCACGTTGGCCAATGTGCCGGAGGCGGTCAAGGCGCTGTTCCAGCAGTATGCGCCCGAAGCTTCGGTGCCGTCGTGGGCGATCCGGTTTGCTGCCAGCAAACCCAATGTAAAAATGGTGCTGTCTGGCATGAGCAATATGGACCAGTTGCTGGATAATACCGGATATATGCAGAACTTCCAGCCGCTCAATGAGGAGGAAGAGGCTCGCATCCAACAGGCGGTCTCCATCATCAATTCCAGCATTGCCGTGCCTTGCACGGGCTGTTCTTACTGCACCGACGGTTGCCCCATGCACATTGCCATCCCGAAGTATTTCTCGCTGTACAACGCCGACTTGCAAGAAATCAAGGGGAAGTCGTGGACGCCGCAGGGGGAATATTACGACAACCTGACTAAGACGTTCGGCAAGGCCAGCGACTGCATCGGTTGCGGTCAGTGCGAGGGGGTATGTCCCCAGCATCTGCCCATCATCGAAAACTTGAAACAGGTCGCCAAACATTTTGAGGGCTGAACGGTAAAACAGAAAACCGCCCCGGCAACATGCCGGGGCGGTTTTTCATTACGTGGTGTATTCGCCTACTTCTGTATAATGGGGGACCCCGTTAAGGAAATCTTCCGTAGAGATCAGGCCAAGATATTCATGGTTGGTATCCACGGTATAAGGGGTGCCGTCGGTATCGATGATGGTACGGGTATAGGGCTCATACCGGCAATCCACCAGCAGCGTGTCGCCCAAATTAAGGTAGATGTTCGGCTGATGGGCGGAACCGTTCCAGTAGTTGTCAGGTAGATTGATCCGCTGGCGGACTTCCCCAGTGTCTGCGTTGATGATTACAGAAAGATTAACTATTAAAAGTCAACCCCGAAAATGAATGGTGGTGGTGAA
>NZ_CALADU010000205.1 GCF_937890665.1 uncultured Subdoligranulum sp. | reverse complement strand
ATCCAGCCAGGCAATCTGCTGTTTCCCGTGTGGGAAGCCACCGGCGATCCCCGTTACCGCCGGGCGATGGACGCCGTGTATGCCCAGTATGCCCGCATCCCGCGCTGTGCCTGCGGCGGCTACTGCCACAAACCTGACCTGCCCGGCCAGATGTGGCTGGACGGCCTGTACATGGGCGGCCCCTTCCTGGCCCGATACGCTGCCCTGACCGGCCAACCGGCGCTGTGGCAGCAGGTGGCGGAACAGATCTTTTTGATGGCGCGCAACACCCGGGACGACGCCACGGGCCTGTGGCGCCACGCCTGGGATGAGACCCGCCGGGCCCCCTGGGCGGATCCCGGGACGGGCTGCTCGCCGGAGTTCTGGGGGCGCTCCCTGGGGTGGGTGCCGCTGGCGCTGCTGGACGATCTGGACGCCATGCCCGCCGGGTTTGCCCCCCGGGAACAGATCCTCGCCCTGCTGCAGTCCCTGCTGCACAGTCTCTGCCGCTATCAGGGGGAGGATGGACGCTGGTATCAGGTGGTGGACAAAGCCGGAGCGGCGGGCAACTGGCCGGAAAATTCCTGCACCTGTCTGTTCGCAGCGGCCCTGTACAAGGCTGTGCGGCTGGGCTACCTGCCCCCCTCGCTGCTGCCCGCTGCCGGCCGCGGCTATGACGGCGTGGTCCGCAGCCTGACCGGGCAGGACGGCGAGTTCTGCCTGGGCCAGGTCTGCATCGGCACAGGGGTGGGGGACTACCGTTACTACTGCGGCCGCCCGGTGAGCACCAACGACCTCCACGGCATGGGCGCCTTCCTTTTGATGTGTACCGAGCGGGAGCGCCTGCACCGCGCCCGTTGACAATGCCCTGCGGCAGCCCCTATAATGGTATCATCGACAACAGGGCAGGGGTGCCCGGCACTGCAGGGGCAGGCTGGCGCCGCTGCCCTGTTTTTGGCGGGCTGCCACGGCCAAAAAAGGAGGAAGTCACAGGATGCAAAAACTGCTGCGCCGCTTTCACGATCTCTCCCTCTCCCAAAAGATGGTGTCGGCCTTTTTCGCCCTGCTACTGGTGATCTGCCTGGTCATGCTGGCGGCGCTGAACATCTCCTTCGGCATCTACGACCAGAACCTGTACGAAAAGTCCCTCCAATCGCTGGACTTTTTTGCCCGGCAGGTCAGCGACGAGCTGGAGGACGTGGAGAGCTTCACCTACGATCTGGCGGTGAGTCCCGAACTGCAGCAGCAGCTCTCGGAACTCAAAACGCTGGTCTTTGGCACCTCCGCCTACGACTATGCCCGTTACCAGCTGCGGGTGCAGCTGATCCAGGAGGCGCGCACCCACCCCATCGTCAAGAACATCCGCTTCATCGACACCAACGGCAGCGAGATGCTGGTGGGCACCGACACCGGTCCCCTGGACACCGCCCCCCTGCTGGAAGCCCTCCACCGGGCCGACGGCGCTTATCTGCTGACCAGCCCCACGGCGGACTATCCCTATCTGGTAGGCGGGCGGGACATCCGCAAGCACATCGACTCCAGCATGGAATACCTGGGCAGCTGCCTGGTCACCTGCGACGCCGCCAGCGTGATCCAGCGGGAGCTGCAGGCCATGACCTCCTCGCCGGGCACCCTGTATGTTACTGCCGAGGACACCATGGTCTACCGCGGCGCCGAGGCCGATCCCCCGGCGGTGGAGGGGGACCAGGGATACCGGGTATGGCGGCAGGACGGGCAGTCCTACTTCGTGTGCTGGATGACTGACCCCGCCACCGGCTGGCTGTATCTGAACATCTTCCCCTACAGCCAGATCTTCGGCCAGACCATGGCCCTCCGCTTCATCGTGCTGGGGGTGTTCGTGGCCCTCTTTGTGGTGGGCGGCCTGGTGATGCGGGCACTGGCCCGGCTCATCACCCGGCCGCTGGCCCGGCTGAGCGCCTCGATGCAGGTGGTGGAGAGCGACGACTTTGAGGCCGCCCTGGCCATGCTGCCCGACCACCCCTACCGGGACGAGACCGGCCAGCTGACCGGCGAGTTCCGGGTCATGCTGCAGCAGATCGACACCCTGATCCGGGAAAACTACAAAAAACAGATCCTGCTGCAGCAGACCCAGTACCAGATGCTCCAGGCCCAGATCAATCCCCATTTTCTGAACAACACGCTGAATACCGTGAACTGGATGATCCGCGCCGGGCGCAACGAGGACGCCGCCCGGGTGGTGGTGGAGCTGGGCCAGCTGCTGCGGGCCGCCCTGGCCCGGGAGAACGCCACCACCGTGGCCCGGGAGGTGGAGCTGGTCCAGAGCTACATCGCCATCCAGGAGTTCCGCTACCACGGGCGGGCCGCCTTCCAGGTAGAGACCGAGGGCGCCCTGGACCGCTGGACCATGCCCAAGATGATCCTGCAGCCCCTGGTGGAAAATGCCATCCTTCACGGGGTGGAGAACAGCCTGACCCCCTGCACCATCACGGTGACGGCCCGGGAGCAGGCAGCGGACATCCTGCTGGAAGTGCACAACACCGGCCCCTGCATGACGCCGGAGGAACTGGACGCCGTGCGCCGTTTTGCGGCCAAACCCAAGGGCCACGGCATCGGGCTGAAAAACATCCATGACCGGCTGCAGCTGTATTTCGGCAGCTTTGGCTGGCAGATCGACAGCGACCCGGAGCAGGGCACCCGAGTGCGGATGACGCTGCCCAAGAAGGAGGAAGAGGATGTACAAACTGCTGATCGTGGATGACGAGGAGATCGAGCGCGAGGGGATGGCCCATTTCATCCCCTGGGAGGAGCAGGGCATCCAGCTGGTGGGCACCGCCTGGAACGGTGTGCAGGGGCTGGAGATGATGGAGCGCCTCCGCCCCGACATCGTCCTGGTGGATGTGAAGATGCCGGTGATGAACGGCCTGGAGATGATCCGCCAGGCGCAGCAGACCTTTCCCGATGTGGTGTATGTGATCCTGTCCGGCTATGGCGAGTACGAGTTCACCAGCCAGGCCATGGAGGAGGGGGTGCGCCACTACCTGCTGAAACCCTGTGACGAAAAAAAGATCCTGGCGGTGCTGGACAAGGTCAAGGCCGAGCTGTCCGAGCGTCAGGCTCAGGCCAGCCAGGCCCGGGACGCCCGGGTGCTGCTGCCCCACGCCCGGGAGCAGATCTTCTGCGACCTGGTGCTGGATCGGGCCCAGGTGGGCAGCACAGCCACCCGCCATTTTATGGAGCGGCTGGGCGGGGAAGGCCGGCCGGTGCTGCTGGCCACCGTGCGGCTGACCCGCGGGTTCGACTACCTGGAACGGTTCGTCATCGGCAACATCATGACAGACCTGCTCCCCGCCGGGACGCTGCTGTGCACCGGCGGCCAGGAGCAGGACACCTTCCTGCTGCTGGACCCTGCCGCTGGCGCCGGCCTGGAACAGGCCTTCGCCCGGCTGCAGGTGGAGTTCCGCCGGTTCGAGAAAGCGCCCCTGCAGGCAGCGGTGAGCGCCCCCGGAGCCCTGGGCGGCCTGCCGGAGCTCTACCGGCAGACTGCAGCGCTACTGGCGCTGGGCGGCGGGGAGGAGACCGGCCTGCTGCGGTACGGCGGCGCGGCGGCGGGGAATGGCCGGCTCTTCGACTACCGGGCCATCCAGAACGCCCCCGACTACGAGCAGCTTTTGCTGGAACTGTACACCGGTCTGGCCAAAATGCAGCTGCGCGGGTACGGCCCCGACCGGCAGCAAGCCCTGTGGACCCTGGCCTGGAAACTGCTGGCCGCCGACGCGCCGCTGCCCGAGCTGACCCTGTGCGGCGTGGCCCGGGCGCTGGCCCAGCGGCTGGCGCTGCCCCATGAGCTCCGGAACGACCGGGCGGCTCTGCAGATGCGCCAGATCAATGAGGCCGTCTACGACCACCTGGCGGACCCCGCGCTCAACCTGCTCAAGCTGGCCCGGGACTGCCTGTTTGTCAGCGAGGATCACCTGAGCCGGATGTTCAGCCGCCGCACCGGCACCCGGCTGACCCATTTCATCGAGAGCCGCCGGGTGGAGGTAGCCCGGCGGCTGATCGACTGCGACCCCAACGTGACCAACGCCCGGCTGGCCGAGTTGGTTGGTTACCCGCCGGACGGGCGGTATTTCAGCCGGGTGTTCCGCAAACAGTTCGGCATGACCCCCGGGGAATACCGGGAGAAGATGCGGGATCAGCCTGCAGACAGGCAATAAATCAAAATCCGTTCCCATCGGCGGGCACTGCGCCCGCATGCGCATTTCGGAGGCCGGCCGGGGATCGTACCGCCGGCGGGAACACCGCCAGGGAAATTTTACCCAAAATCGTGTGCAAGGCGCTCCTGCGCCGAGTGCGCGGTTTTGGGTAAAATTTTGTCGAAGGGGCTGCGGAGCCGGGCGCCGCTGCGGCGGCAGTGCGCGCGCGTTGCCCCCGTTGAGCGGGCCCGCGCCTTGCCGGTTTTGTGCACCATGGCCCCCGGCTTTGTGCCTTTTGCTTTGTGCAAAAAACCGATACAATAGGAACTGTCAAAAGGACGTGCACGGTCCACCGGCAGGGAAGGACGCTCCCCTGCGCCTACAAAATAAAAAGAAGGAGCGAATCACACATGCGTAAACTGTTCAAGCGTACCGCCGCTGCCGCCATGGCCGGCGCGATGGCTCTGAGCCTGGCGGCCTGCGGCGGCTCCGCAGGAGCCGGCACTTCCGAATCTGCCGGAAGCGATACGGCCTCCACCACAGCGGAGAGCGCCTCTTCCTCCGACGAGGACATCACCCTGCGGATCACCTGGTGGGGCGGCCAGTCCCGGCATGAGTACACCCAGCAGATCCTGGACAAGTACACCGAGCTGCACCCCAACATCCACTTTGAGGCCACCCCCTCCGGCTGGGACGGCTACTTTGAGAAGCTGGCCACCGACACCGCCACCGGCGCTATGCCCGACATCGTCCAGATGGACTACCTCTACGTGTCCACCTACGCGGCCAACAACTCCCTGGCGGACCTGACCCCCTACATGGAGGACGGCACGATGGACACCTCCACCATCGACGCGGGCATCCTGGCCAGCGGTAACGTGGATGGCAAACAGATCGCTATGCCGTTGTCGACTTCGCTCGTCACAGTGGGTTATAGCCCTGCCTGCCTGAAAGCCGCCGGTCTGGAAGAACCCACCAGCGACTGGACCTGGGATGATTTCGCCAATATGTGCAACACCATCTATGAAAAGACTGGCAAGCTGGGCACCTCCACCGGCCCGGTGGACGACACCAATATGTTCAACTACTGGATCCGTCAGCATGGCGAACAGCTCTTTGCCGACGATAACAAGAGCCTCGGCTTTGAAGACGACACTTTGACTGCTGACTATTTCACCATGTGGAAGGATATGATGGACAAAGGCGGTGCTGCTGACCCTGACGAGTACGAGCAGCTGGTGACTTTGGGCATCGAAGCCGGTCCCATTGCAACCGATGAGTGCGGGTTCCATTTTAACTGGAACAACTTTACCAGCCTGATGGCTAACGTTAATCCCAACCTGAAAATGGCTACGCCTCCCACCGTGGAGGGTGGCGTAAGCGGCTTGTGGATGAAGCCCGGCATGTTCTTCTCGGTGGCGGAGACTTCCCAGTACAAGGAAGAATGCGCTGCCTTCATCGACTGGTTCATCAACTCTGAGGAAGCCAACGCCATCATGAAGGGCGAGCGCGGCACCCCTGTCTCCTCCACGGCTCGCGAATACCTGGTGGGCTCTGGCATGCTGAACGAACAGCAGAAGCAGATGTTTGACTATGTGGATATTGCCGCACCGCTTTGCGGTGAGACCCCGGCTCCCGATCCGGTCGGTATTGCCGAAGTGAACCAGGCCTTCAAGGACGCTGCCTACAGCGTGTTCTATGGCCAGGTCTCGGCGGAGGAAGCGGCCGCTTCCTTCCGTGAGCAGGCCAATTCCATCCTGGCGACCAATAACTGATCCGTTCCGGGGGGAGGGCTGCCGCCCTTCCCCCTTTTTCTGTCTCCGGTCCATTCCCGATGAAGGAGGTTTTCTCCGCTATGATGAAAGCGAAGGCAATCAAGCCCAAAGCCCACTACCGAGCCAAGGACAACGCCACCGGCTACCTGCTGCTGGCGCCTTGGCTGGTGGGATTCCTGCTGATGTGGCTGATCCCGGCGGTCATGTCCATCTACTATTCCTTTACCAACTACAACCTGCTGTCCGCGCCCAAGTGGGTGGGCCTGCAGAACTACGTCACCATCCTGACCACCGACAAAAACTTCCGGCAGGCCCTGACTGTGACCTTCGTCTACGTCTTTGTCATGGTGCCGCTTCGGCTGGCCTTCGCCCTCTTTGTTGCCAACCTGCTGAACAAAAAGCACATGGGCATGGCGATGTACCGGGTGCTGTACTACGTGCCCTCCATCATCGGCGGCAGCATCGCCGTTTCGGTGGTGTGGAAGCAGATCTTCGGCAACGACGGCGTCGTCATGAGCCTGCTGAAGGTGTTCGGCATCGAACAGCAGTATTCCCTGGTGGGCAACCCGGATACCGCCCTGTCGGTCATCATCCTGATGGGCGTGTGGCAGTTCGGTTCCTCGATGCTGATCTTCCTGTCGGGCCTCAAGCAGATCCCCACCTCGCTGTATGAGTCCGCCGCCATGGACGGCGCCACCCCCATGCAGCGGTTCTGGAAGATCACCATGCCCATGCTGACCCCCACCATCTTCTTCAACCTGATCCAGCAGCTCATCAACGGCTTCCGCATCTTTACCGAGAGCAAGATCATCACCGACGGCGGCCCCATGAACAGCACCTTGACCTATGTGCTGTACCTGTACCGCTCGGCTTTCACCAACTTCCACATGGGCTATTCCTGTGCCCTGGCCTGGATCCTAGTTCTCATCATCGGCGTGGCCACCCTGCTGCTGTTCAAGTCGCAGAAGTCCTGGGTCCACTACGAAGCACAATAAGGAGGGATACCAATGGTTGGCGAACGCAAAAACAAACGCC
>NZ_CALADU010000204.1 GCF_937890665.1 uncultured Subdoligranulum sp. | reverse complement strand
ACAGCTACACCAGCCAGATGGTCCGCACCATTAAGTACTTCGCTGAGCTGTAATCTGAATCTTCCCGCATAAAAACGCCGCCGCACTCCGTAAGGAGCGCGGCGGCGCTTTTTTGTTGGATATACACCATATACAAGGAAAAAATCCTGCGGTACCTCCCTTTGCTGGATGGGGACACCGCAGGATTTTATCATATTTGAATATGAAAATCAGTTAAGAATCAATTATGATTTTGTCTTTGGCAAACTCTAAGGCAAGGCCAATCAATTCGTTCCGCGATCGATTCGTCTTTTTCGCTAAATCGTCATAAAAATCGACAATGGATTTATCTACCCGGATGGTAAACATTACGGGTTCGGTCTTTTTTGTGATTTTCAATTCGTCCATAGTATCACCACCTATGGCTATTATGACGGATTTTTGAACTGTATTATATATCTAATATATGTTGAAATATAAACATAAATATGGTATATTATTGGTGAAAATTAAAAATGAGGAGCGGATGAAGATGCCAAATGTTACTTGTTCTAATTGCGAAACAGAATTTGATAGCAAAGAAAAAAAGTGCCCATCTTGTGGAACAAAAAACAGATTAAAGATTTGTCCGATTTGTGGCGGACAGATGGCTAAAAGTGCTAAACGATGCCCAAAGTGCGGTGCAAAGAACAAAAAGCCGATTTACAAACGATGGTGGTTTTGGGTTCTGATAATTTATCTTGTTTATAGAATTCCACTGTTTTTTACTAAGGACAATATTGGAACATCGCAAACAGGAACTGAGCAACCTACTGTAACAGTGACACCAACCCCAACACCGACACAAACACCAACAAAAGATTTGGAAGTACTAGAGTTGGTCGGCGGTATGGATTCTGTGGAAGGTATTTACGATGAGAACGTTGGAAGCATCCACATTACAGGTCAAGTCAGAAATAACGGAGATAAAATGCTGGACTATGCAAGTGTTCAGTTTTCGCTATACGATGAAGCAGGAAATTTGTTGGGAACTGCGATGGATAATATTGTTAATTTTGACGCGGGAGAAACATGGCAGTTCGATGCAGTGGGAATATCCAATGTGCCGGTTGATACCTATAGGTTATCTGATTTGAGTGGGAACTATTATGGGTTTTAAGATACAAGGAAGGAGTGTATATATGGAAGGCAAGAAAATGAAGATAGGGGTTCTAGTTTTATTATGCCTACTTCTACTGATTTGCGCATGTGCATGTTTGGGAAGCGGTGAACAGCAAAAAATTGATGGTCAAAAGGCTCTGGTTGGAACTTGGAAATATGATAAAGCAATTGATGAAACCGGCACCGAGGTGCAAGAGGACTTATCAAATACGCTTTTGAGCGTGTACGAAGACGGAACAGCAAAACTATCCTTAGAAGAAGTTATAACGGTTGATTTAACTTGGGAATATATAAACCAAGATAAAGAGGGAGTCTATTACCAGCTTTGCAAAGAAGGTGATGATGGTGAAAGTAATACCGTAATTCAGGCTGAAATGGTATCTTCTTCAACGACGGATAAAGCAAGTTTGGCAGGATACCTTTGCTTGGAAAATGATGAAGACGCAGCAGGTGCTATGTTGGCCTTTATAAAAACGAGTGATGAGCCAACAGAAGTACTTTCTATGGTAGAAAAGGCCCAAGCTTTAGCAGATGGGGTTCAATCGGCGATAGATAAGCAAGGAAGTGAACCGACCACCGAAGGCGAGCGACAGGCGTTGGAAAAAGCATACGATTATCTAGAATACACAGCATTTTCTTATACTGGACTCATTGAACAGCTAGAATTTGAGGAATTCAGCAATAGCGAAGCAACGTATGCAGCCGATAATTGCGGGGCAGATTGGAATGAACAGGCAGCGCTGAAAGCGCAGCAGTATTTAGAATATTCCTCGTTTTCTAGAAGTGGTCTGATTGAACAGCTGGAATTTGAAGGGTTCACGCATTCGCAAGCCGAGTACGGTGTGACGCAAAACGGATATTAAAGCAATTGAAGGCACAAGCCTAAAAAGAAGTATCAAAATGTATACTTAAAGAAACACCCGCTCTTGCACACGGTGCTATAATAGAACTGCCGCCGAAAAAACGGCGGCCAATGCTGTAAAAAGGACGGGCACGTTTGCTATGGAATATGACCTCTTTTGTTTGCCGGACAATCCAATATGGCGGGGCGAGGCATTACCAGCCCACAGTGGCCCCAACCGGCGCCGTCCTTGACGCCCGGTGCTGGATATGAATACCGGGCAGTTTCCGACCCGGGGCAGCTGCATCCTATAGCAGAACCTTTCGGTGCCGAAGAAAATGACCCGAACGGTATTTTTGAGCCGGGAAAAAAGACTGGGTCGCTGGTCCCCGCTTTTGTCAATGCTTACTATGAGCAGACCGGTGTGCCGGTGGTTGGCGTGTCGGCCAGTCAAGGCGGGACCGAGATTGCCCAATGGCAGGGGCAGCAGGATCTGCTCACCGATGCACTGGGGCGGTTTGCCCAAGCCAATGCCTATCTGCAAGAAGTGTCCATGCCGGTAGGTCATCGTTTTCTGGTTTGGTGTCAGGGAGAAACAGACGGTGACCGGGAAACCACGCCCGCTTTGTATAAGGCCCGGTTCCGGAACCTATGGGCGCAGTGCCGGCAGGCGGGGCTGGAAACCTGCTTTCTGGTGGCTATCGGGCAGTATAACGGTGTCAAAGGGTGTGACTACACCGCCATCCATGCCGCGCAGTGCGAACTGGCGAGGGAAGGCCCCGGCGTGGTGCTGGCCAGCGATGATTTCGGTACCATGCAGGCCCGAGGGCTGATGAAAGACTCCTACCACTATTATCAGCAAGCCTACAACGAGGTGGGGGCTAAAGCCGGAAGGGCAGCGGCTGCTTACCGAGAAAAAATGTAAAAATGCCTCCCACAGGCCGGATTGCTTTCCGGTGTGTGGGAGGCATTTGGTTTCAAAAGGAAGAAAACTTAGATCTTGATCAGCTCGTATTCCCGGCTACCCAGACCGATCTTCTCGGCGTGTTCCAGACAGCTCTTCCAGTTGGTGGCGGGGCTGGAATCGGTGAAGTGGTCGTGGTGGTCGT
>NZ_CALADU010000203.1 GCF_937890665.1 uncultured Subdoligranulum sp. | reverse complement strand
CCCCGTTGTGGCGCCGTTTCCTATTTACATGGAAGGTGACCTGCCGCAATCTGCTGCGTTATAAGCGCCGTTTCTGGATGACAGTCATCGGGGTGGCGGGCTGTACTTCGCTGTTGGTGGCAGGCTTTGGAATCTCGGATTCGCTTAATGCGATCATCACCCGACAGTTCAGTGCGGTTTCTCATTACGACTTGATGACGGTGGTCACCAAGGAAGAGGCGCTGGAATCGGGGACAGTTTACGACTATCTAACAGAAGGAAATCCCATCACCGAGTCGCTGACCGTCTCTATGGAAACGACCCGTCAATCTCCGCCGGAGGGCGGTGTGGATGTCTATCTGATGGTCCCGCAGGATGTGCAGCGCTTCGCCAATTTCCTTGATCTGCACGAGCGGGTCAGCGGCAAGGCGGTCCCGTTGGGAGAAGAGGGTGTGGTCCTTACCGAAAAGCTGGCCAAGACCTTGGGGGTACAGGCTGGGGATACCATTACCTTGACCAACGGCGACGAGCAGACCGGCACCTTTACCGTCAGTGGGGTATGCGAGCATTACATCAGCAACTATGTGTATATGAGTGCCGCTACCTATGAGGCCGGCTTCGGTACGCCGGTCAGCTACAATGCAGCTCTCAGCAAACTGACCGATGACAATCAGGAAGTACGCGATGCTGTATCGGAAACTTTGCTGGCGATGGACAATGTGGCCAGCCTGACCTTCACGCAGGACAGCATTGTGCAGGTCTTGAATATGCTCAACTCCATCGACGCAGTGGTGGTACTGATCATCGTTTGCGCGGCAAGTTTGGCCTTTGTGGTGTTGTATAATCTGTCGAATATCAACATTGCCGAGCGTGTCAAAGAGATCGCCACCATCAAGGTCTTGGGCTTCTATGATCGCGAGGTCAATGCCTATGTCAACCGAGAAAGCGTGGCGTTGACGCTGATTGGAACGCTGTTCGGCGTGTTCGGCGGTATAGCACTGCACCGCTTTATCATTGTCACGGTGGAAGTGGACGCCGTTATGTTCGGACGGGATATTCAGCCGCTGAGTTTTGTCTATGCCATCGCGCTGACTTTGCTCTTCAGCACGTTGGTAAATCTTGTAATGCAGCGCTCGCTGCGTAGAATCTCGATGGTCGAGAGTATGAAAGCACCGGAATAACCGATAAAAAGTACAAAAAGTTGAGAAAACCCGACTCCTGCCTCGGTGGCAGGAGTCGGGTTTTTCCATTGACGAGAAGGAAAAGGGCGGCGCTTTTTTTATTTTCTTTTGTATTGACAATTTAAAAAGCCATGCTATACTGATTAAATGCGCTAAAGAATGTTAGCATACGAACAATTCGATACCTAACAAAAGAAGGGCGGGTGAGAGGTACGAAAACACATCAGTCTGACTGTGCGCCGGGCTGCTGTTGCAGTGATCACTTTGGGGCATTGGTCAGCCAAACTTCCCGTGTGATCCGTCGCTCGATGGATGCACGCATTGCCGCAGAAGTCACACCGGAACTTACCGGGGTACGGGGCATGCTGCTGGGGGAAATTGTGCGTGCCAATAAGGAAGAACGCGATATTTTCCAAAGGGATGTAGAGCGATGGATGCAACTTCGTCGCTCCAGCGTGACAGTCATTTTGCAGGCGATGGAGCAGGACGGTTTTATCACCCGCTGTTCGGTAGCGCAGGATGCCCGCCTCAAACGGTTGAGTGCAACCCCGAAAGGTGTGGCGTATCATGAGCGCATTCGCTTGAGCATCGATAACTTTGAGCGCGACTTGCAGCGCGGCATCCAGCCGGAACAGCAAGCTGTGGCAAGGGCGGTGCTGGAGCGGATTCTGTCCAATGCACAAAGCGTGATGGGGGAGGGCTGAGCGCCCTAGATGCGGTTTTCGCATTCCCTTATTCGGAAAGAACAGTATGTAAAGGTAGAAAGGAGCAATCAATCTTGTTCAAGACACTTGGACGTGAAACCAAAGGATTTCGTTTGGTTTCGATCCTCACCCCGATCTGCATGATCGGTGAGGTTATCATGGAAATGATCATCCCCAGGTTGATGGCGACCATCGTGGATGACGGCGTGACCGCCGGCAATATGGAGGTCATCTATTCGGTAGGTGCCAAAATGCTGTTGGCTGCCCTCATCGGCCTACTGGTGGGTATTTTGGGGGCTATGTTTGGGTCCCATGCAGCCACCGGTTTTGCCCGCAACTTGCGCCGGGGCATGTTCCGCAATATCCAAACTTTCAGCTTTGCCAACATTGATAAGTATTCCACGGCCGGTCTGGTTACCCGTATGACCACCGACGTGACCAATATCCAGAACGCTTATCAGATGATGCTGCGTATGGCCATCCGTGCGCCCGCCAGCATGATTGTGGCGTTGATTATGTCTTTCACCATCAATGCCCAGTTGGCCAGCGTGTATCTGGTAGCGGTGATCCTGCTGGGGTGTGCGTTGATGTACATTATGGTGCACGCCACCAACTACTTTACCGGTGCGTTCCGTAAGTATGATGACCTGAACGAAAGTGTGCAGGAAAACGTCTCGGCCATCCGGGTAGTCAAGGCTTACGTCCGCGAAAAGTTCGAGGGAGAGAAGTTCCGCAAGGCCAGTGAAAATGTCCGGCAGCTGCTGATGCGTGCCGAACTGATTCTGGCTTGGAACGCCCCGCTGATGACTTTGGCGGTTTATAGCTGCATTTTGATCATCTCCTGGCTGGGTGCCCGCTTGATCGTGCTGTCCGGTGCGACCAGCTTCACCACCGGTGACCTGATGAGCATGCTGAGCTACTGCATGAACATCTTGATGAGCTTGATGATGCTCTCTATGGTGTTTGTTATGATCACCATGTCTGCTGCATCTGCCAAGCGTGTTGCCGAGGTTTTGGAGGAAAAATCCGATCTGGCCAACGGTGAAAACCCGATCATGGAAGTGAAGGATGGTTCCGTTAAATTCAAGAACGTCAGCTTTGCCTATAAGAAAGACGGCGAGAAGGCGTTGGAGAACATCAATCTGGACATTCAGTCCGGTGAAACCATTGGCATTATCGGCGGTACCGGTTCGGCCAAGTCCAGTCTGGTACAGTTGCTGCCCCGTCTGTATGACGTGACGGAAGGCAGCGTCGAGGTTGGCGGCGTGGATGTGCGCCGGTATGATCTGGAAACCCTGCGCAACAGTGTGGCCATGGTGCTGCAAAAGAACGAATTGTTCAGCGGCACCATTGCCGAGAACCTGCGCTGGGGCAATCCCAATGCCACCGATGACGAGATCAAAGCGGCCTGCCAGCAGGCTTGTGCCGATGAGTTTATTGAGCGCTTCCCTGACAAATACGAAACTTACATCGAACAGGGCGGCACCAACGTGTCCGGTGGTCAGAAGCAGCGTCTGTGCATTGCCCGTGCCCTGCTGAAGAAACCCAAGATTCTCATTCTCGACGACTCCACTTCGGCGGTGGATACGGCTACCGATGCCAAAATCCGCCATAGCTTTGCCGAGAAAATCCCCGGCACCACGGTCTTTATCATTGCCCAGCGTATCTCCAGCGTGGAAAATGCTGACCATGTCCTTGTGTTGGATAACGGACATATCAGCGGCTATGATACGCCGGAAAATCTGCTGAAGACCAACGCAATCTATCAGGAAGTGTATAACAGCCAGACCAAGGGGTCCGGCGACTTTGACGAGAAAGGGGGCGAGGCGTAATGGCACAGCAGGCGAAAGTGGTTCAGGTAGGCGCCGGCCGTAACCGCGGTCCGCGTCCCAAAGTGGCCAACCCCGGCAAAATTCTCAAACGCATTCTGGCCTATGTCATGCACCTCTATAAGTTCCCGGTCATTGCCGTGTTGTGCTGCATCTTCATCAGCGTCTTTGCACAGGTACAAGGTACCTTGTTCATGCAAACGCTGATCGATGGTTACATCACGCCCATGCTGTTGGAAAAGAGCAGCGATTTCAGCGGCCTGATCCGGGCCATTGCCCGCGTAGGTGCATTCTATGCAGTGGGCATTTTGGCCATCTTCCTGCAAAACCGTATGATGGCACGTATTACGCAGGGAACGCTGAAAAACTTGCGTGATGAAATGTTTACCCATATGCAAACGCTGCCCATCAAGTATTTCGACACCCATGCCCACGGCGACATCATGTCGATCTACACCAATGATACCGATACGCTGCGGCAGATGATCAGCCAGAGCTTGCCGCAGTTGGTGAACACCTGCATTACGGTGGTCAGCGTGTTGATCTCCATGTTGGTGCTCAGCCCGGCGCTGACGCTGGTGGCTTTGTTCATGGTGGGCGTCATGCTGCTTTGCACCAAGTTCCTCACCGGCCGTTCCGGCAAATTCTTTGTGAAGCAGCAGCGGGAACTGGGCCGCGTCAATGGCTACATCGAAGAGATGATGAACGGCCAAAAGGTCGTCAAGGTCTTCTGCCATGAGGAAGCTGCAATCGAACGCTTTGACGAGCTGAACGACGAACTGTTCCACAGTGCAGACAAGGCAAATGCCTTCTCTCTGGTGGCGATGCCTGTCAATGCCCAGTTGGGCAACTTGAGCTATGTGTTGTGCGCCATCATCGGCGGCGCTATGGCCATTGCCGGTTTCGGCGGTTTGACGCTGGGCAAACTGGCCAGCTTCTTGGTTTTGACCCGCAACTTCAACCAGCCTATTACCCAGATTTCGATGCAGTTGAACTCGGTGGTTATGGCGTTGGCAGGCGGCCAGCGTATCTTTGCGCTGCTGGATGAAAAGCCGGAAGTCAACGAAGGCGACATCACCTTGGTCCATGCCAAGTATCTGCCTGACAACACGGTGACCGAAACCGATCAGCCCACCGGTACTTGGGCTTGGAAAAAGACCGATGCCAACGGCCAGAGCACCTATACCGAGCTCAAGGGCGACATCGTCTTTAAAGATGTGGACTTTGGCTACGATCCGGGCAAGATCGTGCTGCACGACATCAACTTGTACGGTCGTCCGGGCCAGAAGATTGCCTTCGTTGGTTCTACCGGTGCCGGCAAGACGACGATCACCAACCTGATCAACCGCTTCTATGACATCCAGAAGGGCCAGATCCTCTACGATGGGCATGACATCAAATCCATCGAGAAGGATGCGCTGCGTTCTTCGCTGGGCATCGTGCTGCAGGATACCCACCTGTTCACCGGCACGGTAATGGAGAACATCCGCTATGGACGGCTGAACGCCACCGACGAGGAATGTATCGCGGCGGCACGTTTGGCCAATGCGGACGGCTTTATCAAGCATCTGCCCGACGGGTACAATACCATGCTGACCGGCGACGGCACCAACCTGAGCCAAGGCCAGCGGCAGTTGTTGGCCATCGCTCGTGCGGCAGTAGCCGACCCGCCGGTGCTGATCCTGGACGAAGCCACTTCTTCCATTGATACCCGTACCGAGAAGTTGGTGCAGGATGGCATGGATGGTCTGATGTATGGCCGTACCACCTTTGTGATTGCCCACCGTCTGTCTACGGTGCGCAACTCGGACTGCATTATGGTTTTGGAGCAGGGCCGCATCATCGAGCGTGGCACCCACGACGAATTGATTGCCCAAAAGGGCCGGTATTATCGTTTGTACACCGGTAATTTTGCAGAAAATTCGTAAAAGAACGGTAAAAACGCAGCCTGAATCAATCAAAATTGCCGGGATGGCTTTGTGCCATTCCGGCTTTTTTGTGCAAAATGCCGCAACAGCGCCAAAAAGTTGACGAATTGGGAAAAAGTGGCTATAATAGAGAACGTAGCCACGCAATTTTGCAGTGGAACAGAATGCGGCCAGAGGGAAAAGAAAGAGGCCGCCCAACGTATTAGGAGGAATTCCGATATGGCACCCAAAAAGAAAGTTGCCCAGACCGTACTTACCGACGGTAAGTTCTATACCATCAGCGCCGCCAACGGCAAAGTCGTGGAGGTTGCGGATTATAACATCGATAATGGCGCCAAGATCCAGTTGTGGGATAACGTGAACGCCGAATGGCAGCAGTGGAACTTCGTCGCCGCTGGTGACGGTGTGTACCGCATCCAGAACCGTTTCACCGGCAAAATGCTGGATTTGGATTGCGGCGGCGTCAGCGACGGCACTCGCGTGCATCAGTGGGAGGGCGCTCCGGCGTCCAGCCAGCTGTGGGTCGTGGAGCCTTCCAACGACGGCAGCGTCAAGATCAAGTCTAACCTTGCCGGCAAGCTGCTGGACGTGGTGGGCATGAACACCGATAACGGCGCGGCCCTGCAGATTTGGCGGGACGAGAATGGTACCACCCAGTACTGGACTATCAGCGAAGTGACCCGCAAGCCCAAGACCAGCGCGAAGGCCACCGCCGCCAAGGCGAAGGCTGCCGCAGAGAATATGGCCGATGTGGCGGTAGACGCTGCGGAGGAAGTGGTGAAGGCTGTGAAGAAGGCCAGCACCACCCCCACGGCCAAAAAAGCCGTTAAGACGGTCAATGATACCGTGAAGGCTGTCACCGAGGCCGTCAAGCCCGCTGCCGATGAGGCTGTAAAGGCTGCGAAGCCGGTGGTGGAAGAGGCTGTGAAGGCGGCCAAACCCGTGGTCAATGATGCTGTGAAGGCGGTCAGCGATGCTGTGAAGCCCGCCGCCAAGAAACCGGCCGCCAAGAAGCCTGCTGCCAAGAAGACCACCAAGAAGGCCGGCAAGTAATCACCGGTTTGACGAACCCCCTTGCAATTTTTGTGTTGGAACGATGAAGTCCCCGCGCTGTATGGCGCGGGGACTTTTTGTATGCCCCAAAATACACGCCTGACCATTGACTTTCGGCATGCGGAATATAGAGAAAGGCCCCGCAATCGACGGTTCGTCGAAAGCGGGGCGCAGGTATTTGTGAGGAATCTTGGCGGTTTACAGAGCGTCCATAGCGGTGCGGATGTCGGCTTCGGTGGCGCGCATAGCCTGCAGCGTCTTATCCAGCAGGGCGTCCAGCTCCCAGCCCAGCATCTCGGCACCTTGACGGATCACATCCCGAGAGCAGCCTGCGGCGAACTTTTTATCCTTGAACTTCTTCTTCAGGCTGGACAGCTCCATATCGGTGCAGCTTTTGCTGGGCCGCATCTTGGCGGCGGCACCGATCAAGCCGGTTAGTTCGTCGGTGGCAAACAAGACTTTTTCCATCTCGTGTTCCGGTTTCACCTCGCTGCACAGGCCGTACCCATGGCAGCACACAGCGTGGGTCAACGCTTCGCTGGCACCGGCTGCAGGCAAAATCTCGGCCGCTTTGGTGCAATGCTGGTCGGGGTAGCGCTCAAAGTCCACGTCGTGCAAAAGCCCGCACAGTGCCCAAAAATCTGCGTCGGCATCGTAGCCCAAGTTCCCGGCAAACCAGCGCATGACAGCTTCCACCGTCAATGCATGCTGCAAATGAAAAGGCTCTTGGTTGTATTCTCGCAGCAGGGCCCAAGCCTGCTCACGCGTCATTCCTGCATCCATTGGTATTCGCTCCTTTATGAAAGCGTCGGCTCTCAGCCCAGCGCTTGGATGGATTCCTGAATCTTAGCGGCCTTCTCTTGTGCGGCGGCCAGCTTGGCGCGGGTCTCTTCTACCAGTTTGGCAGGCGCCTTCTCCACAAACTTGGGGTTGTTCAGTTGGTTCTGGAACATGGCCGTCTCTTTCTCTGCCTTGGTCAGTTCCTTGTTCAGACGCGCCAATTCCTTCTCACGGTCGATCAATTCCATCATCGGAATGAAGCCCCGAGCATGGGGTGTGGCAACCGTGACCATCCCTTCGGTGGGGCCGTCGTACTTGGCGGTCAGCGTTACGTCGGTGGCAAAGGCAAAGCGAGCCAGATAGGCACCGCCCTTCTCGAAAGCGGCAGGGGAGGAGGTTTCGATGACCATGGTGGTCTTCTTGGCCGGATGGACATTCATCTCGCTGCGTATAGCACGTACCGCTTTAATGTAGTCCATCAGCTTCTCGAAGTCGGCGCACTCGTCCGCCCAGACCGGCATCTCCAGATTGCCCGGCCAAGTCTGGAGCATGATGGTCTCCTCGCTGCCCGGCAAGGCCTGATAGATTTCCTCAGTGATGAACGGCATAAAGGGATGCAGCAATTTCAGGGCTTTATCCAGCACATAGACCAGCACTTTGCGGGCAGTGTCGGCTTGCAGGGCATCGTCGCTGTTCAGGCGGGACTTGCAGATCTCGATATACCAGTCGCAGTAAACTTCCCAGATAAAGTTCTCTACCTTTTCGGCGGCAAGACCCAACTCGTATTTGTCCAGATTGGCGGTGGCCTCGGCGGCAACCTTGGACAACTCGGACAGCACCCACTTGTCGCTCATGTCCAACAGGGCCTCGTCGGGCATGCCGGGGGTGAAGTCCTCCGGCAGGTTCATCAGCACAAAGCGGGCAGCGTTCCACAGCTTGTTGGCAAAGTTCCGGCTGGCAGTAACCTTTTCGTCGCTGTACCGCATGTCGTTGCCGGCGGTGGAACCCACAATCAGCATCATGCGCAGCGCGTCGGCACCGTACTGGTCGATGACTTCCAGCGGATCGATGCCATTGCCCAAACTCTTGGACATCTTGCGGCCCTGACTGTCCCGCACAATGCCGTGGATCAGCACCGTGTCGAAGGGAGCTTTGCCGGTATAGGCAAGACCGGAGAAGATCATACGGGAAACCCAAAAGCCAATGATGTCGTAGCCGGTGACCAGCGTGTTGGTGGGGTAGAAGTAGTTGTAATCCTCGGCGTTTTCGTTGGGCCAGCCCAGCGTGGAGAAAGGCCACAAGGCAGAGCTGAACCAGGTATCCAGCGTGTCGGGATCTTGGGTCAGATGGGCGCTGCCGCACTTGGGGCAGACAGAGGGAGCCGTCTTGGCGACCACCGTCTCGCCGCAGTCGTCACAGTACCAAGCAGGGATCTGGTGGCCCCACCACAGCTGACGGCTGATGCACCAGTCTCGGCCGCCTTTCATCCAGTTGATATAGTTTTTGGTGAACCGCTCGGGCACAAACTTGATGTCGCCCTTTTCCACGGCCTCAATGGCGGGACCAGCCAACGGCTCCATCTTGACGAACCACTGCTTGGACACCATCGGCTCGATAACCGAATGGCAGCGGTAGCAGGTGCCCACATCGTGGGTGATGCTCTCGGTTTCTTTCAGCGCGCCGCAGGTCTCCAAGTCTGCCAAGATCGCCTTGCGGGCCTCCATGGCGGTCATACCGGCGTACTTGCCGCAGTCCAGCACATCGGGCTCGTCGGCGGCCGCGCGTCCAGCGGTCTTTTCAGCATCCGCGGCAGCCTTGTCGGCGGCGCCGGTCATATGGCCATCGTAGGTCAGCACACGGATCATCGGCAGATCATGGCGCTTGCCCACCTCAAAGTCGTTGGGGTCGTGGGCGGGGGTGATCTTCACCACACCGGTGCCCTTCTCCATGTCGGCGTGCTCATCGCAGACGATGGGGATTTCGCGGTCCAGCAACGGCAGAATTACATGGCAGCCATGCAGGTGGGCGTACCGGGGGTCATCGGGGTTGATCGCCACGGCGGTATCGCCCAGCATCGTTTCGGGACGGGTGGTGGCCAGTTCCAGCGTCTCGCCGGTCTCTTTGACTTTGTACAGCAGATGCCAGAAGCTGCCTTCCTTGGCCTCATACTCCACCTCGGCGTCGGAAATCGAGGTGTTGCAGTGGGGGCACCAGTTGACCATCCGGTTGCCGCGGTAGATCAGGCCCTTGTCGTACAGGCGAACGAATACTTCCTTTACGGCGTCGGAGCAGCCCTCGTCCATGGTGAAGCGCTCCCGCTGCCAGTCACAGGAACAGCCCAGCTTTTTCAGCTGGCTGACAATGCGGTTGCCATAGGTGTTCTTCCAGTCCCAGGCCCGCTCAAGGAAGCCGTCCCGGCCGACCATCTCTTTGGTCAAACCCTCTTCCCGCATCTTGGCCACCACTTTGGCTTCGGTTGCGATAGAGGCGTGGTCGGTGCCCGGTACCCACAGGGCGGCATACCCCTGCATCCGCTTATAGCGGGTCAGAATATCCTGCCAAGTTTCATCCATGGCATGGCCCATGTGAAGCTGGCCGGTAACGTTCGGCGGCGGCATCACAATGGTAAACGGCTTTTTGCTGCGGTCGATCTGGGTATGGAAATACCCTTTGTCGCACCAATTTTGATAGATGCGATCCTCGGCACCCTGCGGTGCGTACTGTTTGGCGAGTTCTTTCGGCATAAACAAAACCTCCTACTGGTTGTTGCGGGGCTGTTTTTTTAAAAATAAAAAAGACCGCCCCATGAACGATCATGGGACGGCCTGAAAAACAATTCAAGTCGCGGTACCACCCAAGTTGCCTTATTACAATAAGGCCGCTTTGCGGCAGGAAAAAACCTGCCTGCCCGAATAACGGAGGCAAACCCGTGCACGGTTACTGGCTGGATTTCGCCGTGCCTGCTCAAAAGCGACAGCAGCCTTGCCTGCTTTGTCGGACTCACACCAACCGCCGACTCTCTGCAAAAACAGAACAAGCGCACTCTTTCTCACTGCATTTATATAATATGTATCCTACCGCAGCGCCGTGTGGTTGTCAAGAGGGAATCTTTCCGCTGCGAAAAACTCTTGACAAGATCTTTTGGTCGGTATATAGTGCAAAAGGCTGTGTTTTGAGGAGGAAGTATATATGGAGTTGGCTGTCATCACCGCCGAACAAGTACTGCGGCTTCTGCTCATGATTTTGATCGGCGCTGTGTGCTGCAAGTGGGGCGTGTTTCAACCAAAGGAAAAATCTGTGCTGGCCAATTTGCTGCTGTATGTAGTTTCACCGGCGATGATATTGGATTCCTATATGGTGGACTTTGACCCGGCCATTTTCCACAATCTGCTCGTGACCTTTGCCCTGAGTACGGTGGCGTTGGTAGTGGGGATGGTGGTTGCCTTTGCGGTTACAATGCGCACCCCGCGGGACAAAAGAGGAATTATCTGGCTTGCCTGTGCTTTTTCCAATGCGGGCTATATGGGATTCCCGCTGGTTCGGGCGCTGTTTGGTGACGAGGGCCTTTTGTATGCCAGCGCCTTTGTCACTATGTTTAACATTCTGATTTGGGCAGTGGGCGCGACGTACCTGCGTGGACAGGCTGACCCGAAGCAGATTGTCCGCAACGTGGTGACCTGTCCTTGTATTTTGGCGGTAGTGGCAGGGTTGATCATCTATTTGGCCCGGATTCCGATTCCAGAGATCATTGCCGACCCGGTAGGTTCGGTGGGGGATATGAATACGCCGTTGTCTATGATTATTACCGGTGCGACCATTGCCTCCGGCAATCTGCCCAAGCTGCTGCACAATCCCAACTTGTTTCGCACACTGGGGGTACGCATGCTGCTGATCCCGGCGGTGACGCTGGTGTTGTTTGCATTGTTGGGATTGCACGGAACGGTGCCTACCGTCGTGCTGCTGTTGGAGGCCTGCCCTACGGCGGCCATGACCACGATGCTTGCCATCCAGTACAAACAAGATGAAGAGCTGGCAGCGGGAGCCGTGGTGTTTTCTACGTTGAGCAGTATTGTGATTTTGCCGCTGTATGCACTGGTGCTGACGGCTGTATTATAAAGAAGGAAGGCGTGACCGCAGAAGGTTTCGCCTTTTTTTGTGGGGTTTGACTTGCCGCCGGACGGTAGGGGTGCTATAATAGCGAGTTATAGAGGAGTACTGTTACAAAAAGGAGTTTTATGCAAACAGAAAAAACAAGCCCATGGCTGATCGCATTTCGTGTGATTTTCACACTGGCGCTGTTGGCCTGTGTGGCCTATATCTTTCGCAATTCTTTGCAGACGGGGGCCCAGTCCTCGCTGCGCAGTCAGGCGGCTATGGAAACCGTCAATGAAACGCTGGGGTGGCTCCATCTGGGACCGCTCTCCGAACATACCATTCGCAAACTGGCCCATTTCCTCGAGTTCATGATGGAAGGCTTTTTGCTGATGCTCTGCCTGCGGGTTTATACGGCTCGTTTTGTGCGGCATATCAGCTGGCCGCTGTTGGGCGGTTTGGCCACTGCCGTGATGGACGAAACGATCCAGGTGTTCATTCCCAACCGAACTTCTTTGGTCACTGATGTCTGGATCGATATGCTGGGAGTGGTGGCTGGCATTTTTGTCGCCTTGGTGATCTTGTTGATTGTCCGGGTGGTAATAGCCTTTGCTCAGATCAAACAAGAAAACCGCGCTCTGCGGGAAGAACGAGAAGAACTGCGGCGTGCGCAGCGGGAACAGGAACATGAGCGGCTGGCCCAGCGGGCAGCCCACCGTGCGTATGAGGCACAGCAGCCGCAGGTGCCCAACGAAGAGGAGGAACAGCCAGAATGACTACGCAACAAGCCATCGAGGCACTGCACGCATTGCCGCGGCTGGGCAGTGGAAAGCCCGGTCTTGCACGGATGCAAAATTTGTTGGATCATCTCGGGAATCCGGAAAAAGAACTGCAGTGTATCCATATTGCCGGGACCAATGGCAAAGGAAGTCTGGCGGCCATGACGGCTGCGATTCTGACGGCGGCGGGCTATAAGACCGGCCTGACCATCAGCCCGTATGTGGTGGACTTCCGGGAACGCTTTCAAATCAATGGCGAGATGATCTCGCCGCGGAAATTGGCTTCGCTGGCCCAAAAGGTGTTGGACGCAGCCGAGGCCATCCGGCAGGAGGGCGGGGAAGGCCCTGTTCAGTTTGAGGCGGTCACTGCGCTGGCGCTTTTGTGGTTCGCACGGGAGAAGTGTGATTTGGTCGTGTTGGAAACCGGCCTCGGCGGCCGCTATGACGCTACCAACGTGGTGCCCCATACCTTGGTGGCAGCCATTACTCGCATCGGGTACGACCATATGGAACTGCTGGGGGATACGCTGGATAAAATTGCCGCCGAAAAAGCCGGCATCATCAAGGAAGGCTGTGCGGTGGTTTGCTACCCGGACCAACCGGCGGAAGCCATGGGGTCCATTTTGACGGCCGCGGCTGAGGCACATACCAGCATTATCACTCCGGAGATGGACGACATCCGACAGCTTCCCGGCAAACGGCTAGAGAACCGTGTGGATTATGGTGGGTATCAAGCGGCGCTGGGGCTGCCCGGCGCCCATCAAGCCAACCATGCGGCAATGGCTGTGGAAATCGCCTTGGCGCTTTGGCGGGAATACGGCTATGAGATCTCGGATGACGCGATTTTGCAAGGCTTGGCGACTGCCCGCATGCCTGCCCGCATTGAAGTGCTGCGTCGCCATCCCCTGTTGCTGCTGGACGGCTGCCACAATCCCGATGGTACCCGTGCGCTGGCCGAAACGCTGCAAAAGGCTAAGTATGAGGAGAACCTTGTGGGCGTGTTGGGGATGCTGGCCGACAAAGACTATAAAACCATGCTGGAAGTTTTGGCACCCTGTTTTGCCAAGGTGTATACCGTAACGCCCAACTGTCCGCGAGCACTCAGCGGCGAGGATTTGCAGCGGGAGGCTCGGTTCCATATGGATGCCGAGGCGGCGGACAGCGTGCCGCAGGCACTGCGGGCGGCAGTCAACTATGCGGAAGAAAACAATCTGGCGGGTGTTGTGGTTTGCGGTTCCCTCTATTTGGCGGCCGAAGCCCGTCCGTGGCTGCTTAAAGAGGCGGAAAAATAACCGTTTGCCGCCCTGTTCCAACAAAATATTTACGGCAAAGCCTGTATCGTAAAGATACAGGCTTTTTCTGTTGCCTGATTTTTGGCGGTTACTTTACGGTATCGCCCAATCCGTGGAAAAAGGGGACAACCTCGATGGCAAAGGTTTGCTTTGTGCCGGGCAGCGGCACGCTGGCTGCGTATCTGAGCGGTGAGATCGATCATCATGCGGCGCAGTCACTCCGACGGGAAATTGACGCGCAGGTAGACGAACGCCTGCCGGAACTTCTGACGTTGGATTTTTCAGGTGTTACATTTATGGATTCGTCTGGTGTTGGGCTGATTTTGGGACGGGACCGGCATATTGTGTCGCTGGGGGGGCGGCTTACGGTACAAAATCCCCCGCCTACGGTGCGCCGTATGTTGGACCTTGCCCGCATCACTTATGCCTGAGAGGAAAGAACCATGAAAATGCTCAATCAAGTGAAGATTACTTTTGCCAGTCGGTCTGTCAATGAGGGGTTTGCCCGTGCGGCGCTTGCGGCTTTTTTGGTGCAGCTTGATCCTACGGTGCCGCAGTTGGCCGACCTAAAAACGGCAGTGTCCGAGGCGGTGACCAACTGCATTGTTCACGCCTACCCGGATGCCATTGGGCCCATTACCCTTACGGCGGGCCTTTATGAGGGCGGCTTGGTGCGAATCACCATTAGCGATCGGGGTGTAGGCATGGATGACGTGGCCAAAGCGATGGAACCTATGTATACCACCGGCGATCCATCCGAGCGCGCGGGCCTTGGCTTTGCGGTGATGCAGAGCTTTATGGATAAGGTGCGGGTGTCTTCCACACCGGGCAAAGGTACCCGCGTTACTTTGACCAAACGCTTGGAAGCGCGCGACTGACCCCTTACATATCTTATAAAGGGGGAAACTGGTATGCCAGCACAAAGTATTGACCTGCTGCCGCGCGGAGAGTTTATTGAGAAAAATTTGGGGTTGGTCCATGCCTGCGCTGGCCGGTTCAAGGGCCGGGGCATTGAGTATGAGGAGCTGTATGCTGCCGGTTGTTTGGGTTTGGTCAAAGCCTGCGATGGGTTTGATACGGGGCGGGGCGTCTGCTTTTCTACCTATGCGGTACCGGTGATTCTGGGGGAAATCAAGAAGCTGTTTCGGGATGGCGGTACGGTCAAGGTTAGCCGCTCCTTGAAAGAGTTAAGTATGAAGATCAATGCAGAGCGGGAACGCAGCCTTAAACGCACGGGAAAAGAACCGGGGGTCGCGCAGTTGGCAGAAACGTTAAACACTACCCCGGAACAGATCGCACTGGCGATTCGGGCATCTCTGCCGGCTTTGTCGCTGACGCCCACCGATGAAGAAGAGGGGCAACGGGAATGGGATGTGCCGGTAGATTCCCCGGAGGAAAGTCTTTCGGATCGCATTGGTCTGGAGGAAGTGATGGACAAGTTAGAACCAAGGGACCGTCAACTGATTCGCTTGCGTTTCTTTGGCGGACAAACCCAGAGCGAAACGGCCAAGGTGTTGGGGACTACGCAGGTGCAAATCTCTCGACGGGAACGAAAGGTTTTGCAGTGGATGCGGGAACAACTGTTGGGAGAATCTAGGACTGCACTATAATAAAGCGTGCATGTTGGCGATGCCTTCGTCAATGTGCACGCTTTTTTGCGTTTGGTTTGTAAGGATCTCCAAAAGTAAAAAGGCGGCCTTAACAGTAAGATAACAATATGATATGATACGCCTACCACAGCGGGAAACGACGATATATCGTTGACCTGTAAGAGATCGCAAAAAAATGTCAAAAAATCTGAAAAAAGGTGTTGACAAAGTGGTTTCGCGGTGGTATTATAATCAAGCTGTCCGGCGCGAGAGCGACACGGAAAGCCGCTGAAAACCGCATAACAACAGCCTTTGAAGGCTTTTTCGAGAGCTTCGGCTCACGAAAAAAACTTCAAAAAAATCTCAAAAAAGTTCTTGACAAACGGAACTTCATGAGAT
>NZ_CALADU010000202.1 GCF_937890665.1 uncultured Subdoligranulum sp. | reverse complement strand
TTTCATCCCGCAGATACTCGTACAGTTCCCGCACCGGTTCGCCGGCAGTATCATTCAAATATGCTTCCAACGTGTGCATAAAGCTGCGGCGCTTAAACAGAGGACATTTTTTGTCGCGCAGCAGACGAACCGGGCAAACCAACAGCGGGTAGTCGGTAAAATCTTTCAGATCATCGGTTTTAACATACACGTCCCATTTAAAGCCGCGGTCCGCAAACTGTTTGGTGAAAACAGCCTCATACCGTTGCACAGAATCGGTATAGTTTTCAATCATGGGCATTTCGTCCCAGTACTTCTGCAACTCAGGACTTTGCACGAACCGTTTGCGGTAGACAATAAAATGCGACTGGATATGCACCGGCAGATAGCGGTACAGATGCTTCCCCTTAAACGGATTGGATTTTGCCCCATGGTGCATACTCAGCCCCCAGAAATCGAGGTCCTCGTTTTGCGCCATCGCGTCAAACATCTCTTGCAGAGGCTGCACCGGTCCCATCAGCGTAGAGTTTGTCATAACAATCTCATCAAATTCCGCAAGCTGTGCCCAGCCATAGGAATCCAGCGCAGTCTTGTACGCCCAAACATCCAGTCCTTTGTTCTCCCGTACAATAATGTGATCCGTAAAGGGAGCAAAGGCTGCACGCCCTTGTTCACTAAGTTTGCCGTTGCAAACAATCACCAATTCGCTAAGATTTTTGACTAGATCGGTGAGATAGTAGGTGATAAAATCGTCCACATCACCATTTTTCTCATAAAAGAAGAAAATCCCTAGTCTTTTCATACCCGTTCCTTTTCCAAAATTTTCTGAATCTTGGTTGCATCCCCCCACGTGCCAGGACTATCGTACGGACGATCTGGGAATGCGCCATAATCCAATTTGATTTTGTAGTTTTTCTCTTTGAGGAAACGCTCAACACGGTCCGCCAAAGATTGCGGCTTTCCTGTGCAGACGTTAATGATACCCTCGATTTCGTTTTGCACACTGGCAGCCACAATCATATTGGCCAGTTCTTCAACATCGATAAAATCGTATAAATTTTTGCCGCTTGTGAAGGGGAACGTCTTTTTTCCCTCTTCTTCTGCTTGCGCCAATTTGGCAAAAATCGAACTTCCGTGTGCCTCGTCGCCAGTGATATAGTACGCACGCAGCCAATGCAATTTGCAGGGACCGTCTGCCAAGGACAGCATCAAGCTTTGGCGCAGAGCATTTTTGGCAATGCCATACTGGCTCTGAGGTTTGCAGGGAGTGCTTTCATTAATGGGCCCCTCCCAATATCCAACCTCATGCATGGTACCCATTACGCTCAGCGATTCCAGACCGCCCTCGGCC
Organism: uncultured Subdoligranulum sp.; assembly: GCF_937890665.1. Next base: position 14,217 of record NZ_CALADU010000202.1, on the reverse strand, counting down.
ATATGGTTCAAAAAGACCACATGGGAAGACAAATCTTTCATATGTGCCGAAGAATTGTGACGGAATCCGTCGCGCCAGGCCAAATGGATGCAGATATCAGGGCTTCCCAGCTGACGGTAGATGTCCTGATCCCCACTGAAAATCGGAACATCGCAAAATTCTGCCCGTTCATCCAGTCCCTTGAAAGCGAAGTCCGACGCAATAACCCGGTATCCGCGATCCAATGCATTTTTTACCACGTGGCGGCCGATATACCCAGCCGCCCCTGTTACCAGAATTGTTTTCATGGCAATTCCTCACTTCATTCTGTGCTGTCTATGCACTAAAACCAATCATAAAGCCGCTGCAATCGAAGTTGATAGAGAAGCAGCGCCATCGTTTTCTTCTTATTTTGCCTTGCAATCTGTAAAAAGTCAAGTCTGTGACCCGGATAGCCTGCCAAAACCTCCCGCAGAGAGCGCCATGCAAATCTCCGCAAGGCAGTTGGCGCCTTGGCATCTCGAAGCTGATGCATCAAGAAAGTGATTGCTTCTGTTTTGCGCAGTGTCCAGACTCTGGATTGCTGCGCAACTGGGCATCGGTTTGTTAGAGCGGCATATTCCGCGTCCATCCACGGTCCAAGCGCCCGCACACGACCACGGAAGGCCTCGACAGAGCGGCACAAAGATGTGCTTTGTGCTCTCTCGAAATGCCTGTATACTGCCAACGGGGAATACACTGCGCGATCCGTCTTGGCATAAAGTGTCATATTAAAAATAAAATCTTCTAATCCATAACGGCAGCGCTCATCAAACACAATGTCCTCCAACGCTTCTTTGCGATAGAGGGCATTCCAAACAAACTGCGGCCCACTGTTTTGCAGAAAGACCTCATAGCCATCTTTCCATAAATAACTGGCTTGCCCGCCATCGTGCGGTTGGCGTGCAAACTGACCATTTTGAGCTTCTCGAAACAGCTCGTAGTCCCCACGAACCACGTCCGCCTGTGTTGCCTCAGCAATTTCTAACAGGCGGGGCAAAGCGTCCGGCAAAAAAAGGTCATCGTCATCGCAGAAAGCGATGTAATCCCCGGTGGCGGCACTCAGCCCACGATTTCTTGCCGCGCAGATGCCGGCATTTTTTTGGGTAATAACCTGCACCCGTGCATCTTGACAGGCCAAATCATGGCACACTACAGCCGTTTCATCGGTAGATCCGTCGTTGACTATGAGCACTTCCAATCCTTCCACCGGCTGGGAGAGAATGGCCTCTATCGCCGCCCGCAACGTCAGCGCAGCCTTATAAGCCGGTATGATGATACTGATCCGTACTGCCACGGGTTGTTCTACCTTTCTACTTCTTTTTCATTACCTGATACAATCGTCCGTATGGGAGCGGTCCCGGCAACAACTTTTTCATAAAGCCGATTTTCCATCGAGCCTGCGCCAGATCCCGTTTTAAATCCTGTGGGTGGCACAAATAATTAGACAATGTTTTGGGAGAGGCTAATGGATATACACCGCCATCTTCCACCGTCAGCGGTCCTAACAGATCAATCTCTTGCCGGGTCGGATTGGCAACCAACCGTAAAAACGGCTCGATTGCCGCCGCTTGGGGGATTCTTTGATTCCGAAGAACACTTTTTTGCCAATCATATGCAAATGCTTTGGCGCCATCTTGTATTTTTTGAAGAATTGGCTCTGTTGCCTGCGGCTGCCGACATACCTCTATGTGGGTACGGCCCTGCCGGTAGCCCACGGTCGCCCCGACATCTTCGGAAATCATCCGTTCCAGCATGGGCTGTGCCGACCAATACAACGTAGTCTGTTGGGAATCCAAAGAGAGAAACACATCAGTCCGGTTTGCAATGGGCCGTGTTTGAAGGCGTTCATCGCCAGACAACTGTAAACCCTGTAACGGCATATTCAGAAGACTTTCCAGCAGCATTTGGGTGGTTCCGCCGCTGCCAATATCCACCAAACAATTTCCTGCTTGCAGATGGCTCTGCTGCAGATAGCCTTCCGCCAGAGAGTCCTGCGGAAGCTCAAATTCTTTCAGCAAGGCAATCAGATTCTGGTCGGCCTTTGTATCTTTCAGATTAAAAGTTTCTTGAATCGCATGTTTGGGGCATTGCACACCACAATACTCTGCAATTTGCTTTCCTGTCAAAATCTGACGCGGTAAAGCCTCAATCAACAGCGTATAGGCCTTTTTCTGCAGCAATGCGGGACACAGACTGCGGCGGGACACCTGTAAGTAAGAGGTTGGCTGTTCAGGATAGAGCGTTTGATAGATTTCCCTTGTCAGGAACATGTCCCGTGCCAAAAAGAACAAGGGCTTGTCTTGATGGCCCGCCCGAATCCATTGGCAAAAAGCCACTTCTAACGGGCCAATTATCGAATAGCCTAGAGCCTCGGCCGGATCTGTTATTCGCCCCAGACGATTGCGAACGAAGGCCTGTACAGCAACACCAATCCATTCTTCCGATTCCGATGACGAGCACAAAGAGGCACGCTTCGGTACATGCCATGCGCGAATCCCGGCCAGTGCAGCGCCGAACACGTCCGCACGCCAATCGTCACCGACAAAAAGCACGTCCGAGGCTTTGAGTCCCGTTTCGTGCAAAAACCGATGGAACAATTTGCCGCTTCGTTTTTGGACTCCATACGTGCTGGAAACAAAGCCGCCATCCAGCATATCATATCCGCAGCGCCTAAGCATCGCGGAGATTTGCTCCTGTGGCAAATACATATCCGAAATATAGTACAGGCGCTTTCCCTGCGCATGTAGCTGGCGAACCGCTTCCAGCATCGGGTAATTCGGCACCACAGCGGAAAGTTCCAGCCCGCACTCCTGCGCTGGATTCCATCCAGCCAGACAGGGCCGAGCATAAATTTGAGCAAGGGTCACCTCCCCCTGCGTTGCGACACGGGCCTCCCTCTCTGCTTGAATGCGTGCCTGTGCGAAAGTTTCCCCTTGTAAAAGAAATAAATCGGTAGGCTTTGCTACATCCCGATGAATCAAGGTGTCAAACACATCCAGCGCTACCGCTTTATAAGGCGCAGCTTTGCGCACGATCGTTTCTGTAATGTTCATGACAAATAGGAAATAGGGGGCCGAAAGAAAATCCCCGCCACAAATCCTTTCCAGATAATCGAAATTCTTGCTAACCGTTTGCCCCGCGTATCTTTGAGTACCTGCAATGTATGCCACAAGTCTTTGGCAACCAGCCAGCTCCAACCACGAATTCCTTCCCGGCGGTACAATACCACATCATTTCGATAAAAATAGCGGTATCTTGCCCACCGTTCAGGGGTGTCTGTTGCAATATTGACGGTCCCCGGATTCTTCATTGCGTGCAACACGCGGCTCTCTGCCACTACATAACAAGGCATTTCCCGTGAAATACGTCGTGTATATTCCCAGTCATCCGACCAGATAAAAAAATCTGCGATTGGCAAACCAAACCGGCGCACAGATGCCGTCGGCAGGAAAAGCGATACAAAACTTGCCATAACCACAGAACCATATGGTTGCTCATAATTCGGCAAATCCGTATAAGGCGTGATTCGCTGGCGATTCATCGGCTGATCGGTCCCATCCTGCGCCAACGCTCGGCTAGAAAGCCAACCATAATTTCCACCCAACGCCTGATCCGCCGCGAGCAGTTGCTCCAGTGCTTGCGGCTCCGGGATGGTGTCATCATCCATCAGCCAGAGTGCATCGTACTCCGCCTGAGCAGCTTGCTGGGTTCCGTAGGCAAAGCCTCCGGCGCCGCCCAAGTTCTTTCCCGTATTGCGGTACACCAGTGCAGGCCAGTGCATAGCTGCAACGGCCGCCTGCGTACCATCTGTGCTGGCATTATCGATTACCCAAACAGCTGCCAGCGGGGTCGTTTGGGCTTGCAACGCCGCCAAACATTGCCGCAGCAACGGCAGGCGGTTGTAAGTCACCACTACGGCAGCCACACGCATAGGATTACTCATGGTTATTGGGGAAGAACTTCCGCTTTAAAAACGCGCAGCCCTTATGCAGCCAATTTTGATGTTCCATATAAACCAAATCCAGTTCTTCGTAACTGATGTTGTTTGTGGTCAGCCAAGCATCCAACAATCTTTCGCTGACAAAACCAAACACACGCTTGTCATTGTCTGAATATCCGGTCATATCCAATTCCCGTTCCAATTCAAACAAAATGTCGAAAAGCCATGTGCAATAGTGGCACAGCAATTCCCGCTTCATGACAAACATATTGAAATGGTGTCCATGGGTTTTGGACATATACAAATCATATGCCGGAAGGTATTCCGGGCACTTCCGCTCAATGATAGACCGCGTTACCGTAAGATCCTGCTTGTGATGGGCATGGATATACTGAGTGTAATTGGTTTCGATAAAATAATGCCGTTCTTTAGGCAATACCACATTGGTAGTGGCCAAAATCGCACTAAGCTCATCGTGGCCGATAACACGCTCTTTTTTGGGCGCAAAAACACTCTTTTTCCTACTGCCGAAATACCGCCGATAATGCACAATGCCGATATAGTCCGAATCAATATTATGCGCAGCCCAGTACAAACCGGTCAATTCGCAAAAATTTGCATTGCGTTCTGAGATGTTTTCGCCCGTATCATCCCCAATATAACCAATCGCCGGATGAATGGCATGCCCCATCTGTACCGGCAGATACATAGGATCGTCCGGTACCCAGTACGGTTTATGTGTGGCAATGATAATGGTCGTCTGCAAAGTGGTCTCCCCGCCTCGTCAAAGCGATGGCTGTTTTACCCCAATGCCATCGCGTTTCCTATGCTTATACTTAGCACCTAGTATAGCGCTTTTTCACCAGAATACAAGTTACAGAACGGTTACCAAGCGTCATTCCCCGTCTGCTTCCATCTCTTCTTGCTCCTGCGCAAGCCGTTCCCACTCGTCAAACAGCTCCTGCTGGTGAAAACGCGTATCATCCAACTCATCGCACTTTTCTCGCAAGAGGATGTGATCCCGCAAAACCTCCGGATCGTTGATCTCGTTTTCCAGCTCTACAATGTGGGCCCCCAGCTCTTCAATTTCCGTTTCGACTGCTTTTAGTCTAGACCGAACTTCAGCACGGCGGCGACGCTGCTCTTTGCCATATCCTTGCTTTTTCGTCGGCTCTTCTGAACGAGAAGTGATCTCCGGTTTGGCCGCATTCCGATTCTTCAGTGCCTCAAAATTAGGATAGATGGCCGCCTTCCCTTCTTCTAGATACAAAATCGGGCATCCAAGGGTCTGCATCAGATACCGGTCATGGGTAACTAGCAGTAAGGTTCCGGTATAGGCATCCAACGCCTTGGTCAAGCTTTCCCGCATATAAATATCCAGATGGTTGGTAGGCTCATCCAAGAACATTAAATTGGGCCGTTCCAGCGCCAATTCTGCGAAGCGAAGCCGCGCCAATTCTCCGCCAGAAAGCTGAGCACAGTCTTTGAATACATCTTCACCGCGATACCCAAAACGCGCCAGATGGCTTCTCACTTCCAGTTCTGTAAAGCGCGGATATTGATTCCAAATCGCGTCAATCACACGGCCTGCGCGGCGGGCCTGCTGCTGGGTAAAAATTCCGGGCTTGGCACCACTACCCAGTCGTACCATGCCAGACGAGGGACGCCGCTTCCCATCCAGAACCTGCAGCAGCGTGGATTTTCCCGTACCGTTGGGACCTGCCACGATCAGCTTATCCCCGCGGTGCACGATATAATCCAATCCATCAATCAGCGTCCGCTCTCCGATACGAACCGTCAAGTTCTTCATAATGACTAGCTCGTCATAGGGTTCAATGTCGTACTCAAATCGGAAATTCAGCTCCCAAGCTTCAGCCGTCGGGGCCTCTACAATTTCCATTTTTTCCAACTGCTTACGGCGGCTTTGCGCCATTTTCGTTGTCGAAGCGCGTACCAAATTCCGATCGATATACTCCTGCAATTTGGCAGCTTTTTCTACCGCCGCATCATGCAATTTCTGCTGACGCTGATCGGCTGCCTCACGCTGTGGCAGATATGCAGAGTAGTTGCCCCGGTATACCTGAATCGATTTGCCCCGCAGTTCCCAAATTTTGGTACAAACCGCATCCAAAAAATACCGGTCATGGCTGACCACCAAAACCGCGCCGCGGTAGGTTTTAAGGTAGTTCTCCAGCCAATCCATCGTTTCAATATCCAAATGGTTGGTAGGTTCGTCCAAAATCAGCAAATCGGGACGTTCCAGCAGCAGCCTCGCTAACCGAAGTCTGGTCTGCTCGCCGCCGGAAAGAACGCCTGCCAACTTTTCCCAAGTCTGTGCCGGGAATCCCATACCATTCAACACCTTTTTGATTTGGGTGTCCATTTGGTACGCGTCCATAGCATCAATCACCGCATTACAATGATTGATTTGCTCTTGTATCTCCTGCTCTTGCGGGTACGCAGCCAACCGTTTTTGTAAAATTTCCAGTTTTTGCATGGCCTCCAACGCAGGGGTAAAGGCCAACCGCATGGTCTGGTAAACATTCAGTGTCGGATCCAGATGCGCGTTTTGTTCCAGATACCCACAAGTCACACCGTTTCCAAAAGCAGCCGTTCCCGTATCTGGTAATGCTTCACCATACAAAATCCGCAAAAGCGTCGTTTTTCCCGTGCCGTTCGCGCCGATCATGCCGATTCGGTCTCCCCGCTCGATGCTCGCATTTACATCGTGCAGAACCTCATGTTCGCCGAAGCTTTTTCCAAGTTCTTGCAATTCCAGTAGCATAGTGCTTCTTTCCCTGTTCCCTTTTCTCTTAAAATATGCCGCTGCCTTTCCTCAAAAGCAGCGGCACAGAGCCCGGTGCCGTCTTCTACGCTCAGGCTTCGTTACTATGGCGACGATTGCGTACGCCAATGTTTTCCAATTCTTCCGGCTCCATAACGATTTTATAGAGTTCCTCATAAGAATGAATCTCATATTTAGGCTGGATACCGGTATGATTTTCTTCGTTTTTAAAATTCACCCAACAAGTGTCAAGCCCTGCATTTTGACCACCCTTGATATCAGCCAGCAAATCATCCCCTACCATCAGAACGCGGCTGCGGTTGGTGATCCCCAAATCCTTCAGTACATGTTCGAATAGCTTCGCAGAAGGTTTCGCAACACCTACTTTTTCAGAGATGTAAATGCCATCCATATAGCGAGCCACTCCGGAGTCGCGGACGCGAGCTTGTTGAACCATTGCGGCTCCGTTAGAAACCGTCGCCAACGTCGCCACTTCTCCGAGTTCTTCCAAGGCGTTTAACGCACCGGGAATCAAATCCGCATGCGTAGAAAGCAGCTCTTCGTAGCGATCATTCATCGCATGACTCTTCCCATTATCCGGCAGCTCCATTGCTTGCATAAACCGCAGGAAACGCGTCTGGAACAGCTTTGCCTTACTTAGCTTTCCCTTCGCCAATGCGTCCCAAAGGTCACGGTTGACCTGATGGTATACCTCACAGGCATGGGCATCATGTGGCAGACCATATTCTTCCAGCATTGCCGTCAATGCCTGTTGCTCCGCCGCATCAAAGTCCAACAATGTATTATCTACATCCAACAAGACGCACGTATAAATTGCCATGTTTTGCTCCCGTTATTCTTGCCGCACATTTGCGGGAGGCTTCACGGCCTCCCGCAAATATGCGGCATCCTAATTATTATAAAATCATTCCGAAGAGGAAGAAGAGCTATTTCCATCCGGCGTGGCTTGCGGTTGCGGCGTGGGAGCCGCATTAACCGTCAAGACAAACACCGCTTCTGCACCATTGTTTCTTGCACGCAGATGATAAGTTCCCTCCTGATCGGCCGTAAAGGTAACTTGGTCCCCCGTTGCCGTCCAAGAAGTTTCATCGCAGCTCCACGTCACATCGCCGTTTTTATTCTGCACATTGGCGTTCAGCGTTGTGCTGCCTCCGGCAGTGATGGTGCCGGTACCACTGATGCTGATAGCCGTGGGATCAGATTGTACCGTCACAGTAATTTGAGCCGTCGAGAACCCGCCGTTAATCTCAATGCCCGCCTTAACCACATAGGTGCCTACATCACTGGGTGTAAAGGTAAATGTTCCACCGTTCATCTGCAGCTCGTCATTCACGGCCCACTGCACATTGGTATTATCGTAGCTCTTTCCACCCAGCTTGACCGTTGCTGTAACAGAAATCGATTCGCCCTTCTTGATGGTCGTATCGCCACGGTCCAGCGTCAACTCCACGCGGGCATCGTTAAACATCGCCGTCACAGAAATGTCTTTGGTCAGGTTGTCGTATCGCGTTGCATCCGTAACGCCGTCGCTCCACTTGTAGAAGGTATATCCCTCTGCGGGAACCGCGGTGACACTGACCTGCGAACCAGAACTGCCTTGGATCTCCAGACTGGAAACCCCAGTCTTTCCATTTCCAGTCAATGTACCCTTGCTCGCATCCTCAACCGAATAACTTGCCGTAAACTGGGTAGGTGTAGCGCTGGGTTTCGGCGTAGCCGTACTGCCGGAAGCTTGCTCTGCACGTTTCGGAATATCTTCGGTATCCGGGCGGGTATCATCGGTCTGATACGCATGGGATTTAACATATTCCAAAAATGCATTGGCACCTGCAGCATTGAAAGCCCCCGTAGAGGTGTCCACATAGTCCGCTACGGCATATCCGTTGCTATCCTTTAGGATATCGGTACTATTCAGATATTTATAGCCCAGTTCATCACACGCGGCTGCAATAGCCTGATTAAACTGATCAATAATCGTCTGCGTTTCTGCAGCTTTGTCACTATCCTTGGTAACAGGCGGAATCGCACAGGCAATAATGTCGCAATACGAATAGGCGTTTTCAATATTTTTCAAGGCCTGCTTATAGTCGCTGATAAACTCATCTACCGTGACCGAGCCATCCACATCGTTACTGCCGATCATCACATATACACGGCGAGCCTTCATCTTTGCGATGGCCTGCGGAATCGTATAAGTATTGGAATCATCCTCAAACGCGACGCAACTCTCCTGCAAGAAGTCAGTGATCTTCAAATCCTCTTTTCCTGCATACTGATCCAGCGTAATGCGTCCGTCCTTTTGCAAAGACACGGCGCTACGATCCCCCACAAACAGGCTCTGGGTCAGGTAGGAATCATCTGCGGAACTATCCCCCAAAATAGCGCCCAAGCTGGTATCCAGCGGGTACTGATCCGGGTCATAGGAATCGCCGGCGCCAAACAGATTCAAATTTTGCGGCAAAATCCATGCCACCACAAAGCTGATAACCACCGCCAACACACATAACGCCAGCACAATACACGCTTTGCGCTGAATAGGGCTGAGACTGGGTCGGGACTGGGACTGATTACGGCTCATCGGTAACAGTGACCTCCTTGGTAGTAAGGCAGGAGGCGGATAGCCATACCCCACCTAGTATAAACAAAATCATTATAGCACAAAATCTATCGTTTGAATATCCCTTTTCAAAAAATGTAACGGGTTACAAAACAATGACAAAACGCCTCAACCCTGTGGGGGCTGAGGCGTTTTACTTGTTAGGACAGCAGCATTCGGTCATTGGCAAAATCGCCATCACTGACCTGCTCAAAACGCTTTAGCAAATCACCTACTTGAAGCTTTGTTTTTTCCTCTCCTTTTACATCGTAGATCACGCGGCCTTCATACATCATAATCAGACGGTTTCCATATCGAATCGCATCTTTCATATTGTGCGTAATCATCAGGGTCGTCAGGTGGTTTTCATGTACAATCTTATCGGAGAGCGCTAGTACTTTAGCCGCCGTCTTCGGGTCCAAAGCCGCAGTGTGCTCATCAAGAAGCAGTAGACGAGGCTTTTTCAAGGTAGCCATCAACAGGGTGACTGCCTGCCGCTGACCGCCGGACAAGAGTCCCACTTTGCTGGTCATACGGTCTTCCAAACCCAGTTCCAGCGTTTGCAGCAGCTTATAATACTGCTCATGCTCCTTTTTGGTAATGCCGGTACGCAGCGTGCGCGCCATACCGCGTCGTGCCGCCAATGCCAGATTTTCATCGATTCCCATCGTCGCGGCGGTTCCCATCATAGGGTCTTGAAACACTCGTCCGATGTACCGAGCCCGTTTATGTTCAGACAATCGCGTTACATCTTGCCCATCAATAATGATTTTCCCCATATCAATCGGCCAAACACCCGCCACAGCGTTCAGCATGGTGGATTTTCCGGCACCATTACCGCCAATTACAGTAACAAAGTCGCCGTCCTCTAACTTTAAATCCAACCCATTCAGCGCAACCTTTTCGTTGACAGTTCCCGCGTTGAAGGTTTTATACACATTTTTGATCTCAAGCATCGGTTTTGCCTCCCTTCTTCACGCTGGGTTTGGTAAAATAGCGACTCTTCCAATACGGTACTGTCAAGAAGATCGCCACCACCAGTGCTGTCAGCAACTTAAGGTCGTCAGTAGACAAGCCAAGGCGCAATACAAATGTCATGACCATATAGTAGATAATGGCGCCAATAATCGCGGCCGTCAATTTCAGCGCAAAGTTGCGGAAGATCTTACTAAAGATCACCTCACCGATAATTACCGCCGCCAATCCAATAACAATGGCACCACGCCCCATATTGATATCCGAAAAGCCTTGGTACTGTGCCAGCAAACCACCGGATAATGCCACTAACCCATTAGAAATCATCAATCCCAACACCTTAGCAAAGCTGGTATTGATACCTTGCGCCCGGGCCATATGCTGGTTGGCGCCCGTCGCACGCAGCGAGCAGCCCAACTCCGTACCGAAGAACCAGTAAAGCACCGCAATCAATACAACGCAAAAAATCACCAAGGTGATTAGAGGGTTGCCAATCGCCATATCGCGCACATAGCGGGCCGATACCAACAGATTGTATTTGTCCACACTGATGGGCAGATTAGCTTTACCACCACCGGTCCCCGTTCCCATAATGCGCAGATTCACAGAATAGAGTGCCAGTTGGGTCAAAATACCCGACAAAATCGCAGGAATCCCGCAGGCCGTATGGAAAATACCTGTGACCATACCAGCCAGCATGCCGGCCAACGTGGCCGCTAACAACGCCAATCCAACCGGCACACCATTCAAGACCAGAACAACACAAACGGCACCGCCGGTTCCCAATGAACCGTCCACGGTAAGGTCAGCAATATCCAGAACTCGATAGGTAATGTAAACACCGATCGCCATGATTCCCCAAATCAGTCCCTGCGCTACCGCGCCGGGCATCGAATTGAGCAGCGAAGTGAAAAATTCCATGGGGAAACATCCTCCATCCGCAATATAATTTTCAAGCACCAAAACAGCGGGGAAAGAGCATTATCCCTTTTCCCGCTGTCGTTATCGTTTTGTCTTACTCGCTGATCGCCTCATACCCGTCCGGCAGGGTCAAACCCAACGCCTCACAGTTAGCGGCATTATACTTCTTGGTCACATTGGGAGCATATTCTATTGCCATAGTAGAAACATCCGCACCCTCTGCGAGGATCTGATAAGCCATAGTACCGGTCTGGTAGCCCAAATCGTAGTAACTGATAGACAATGTTGCCACACCGCAGCCCTTGCAGATGCCTTCCTCCCCAGCCACAACCGGCACCTTGGCAGGCAAAACCACATTGGCAATCGCCTCCGTATTAGAAGCGGCCGTGTTGTCTGTGGGAATGTAAATCACATCGGAAGCATCTGCCGCCGTCTGTGCCACCGAGGTAACATCGTTGGTATCGGTAAAGGCATACCGCTCCACCGTGTACCCCATGTCAGTTAAATACCCTTCAATGACGTCGCACTGGTATACAGAGTTGGCTTCCGCACTGCAGTACAGCAGACCCACATTTTTGGCCTCTGGGAAAAGTTCTTGAATCATGGCCGCCTGCTGATCCAGCGGAGCCAGATCCGAAGTGCCAGACACATTACCGCCAACGGTACCCGTCCAATCGCTGATGTCCAGCGCCGTTGCGTAGTCCGTAACCGAAGTACCGAGGATGGGAATATCCGAAGTGGCCTGTGTCGCCGTCTGCAACGGAGCGGTAGCATTCGCCAGAATCAAATCCACGTCCGCCGAAACGAACCCGTTGATGATTGTAGAACAGTTGGCTGTATCGCCGGAAGCATTCTGTTCATCAAATTTGACCCCTTCAGCCCCAAGCTTTTCGGTCAGTGCATCTTTAAAGCCCTGTGTTGCCGCATCCAAAGCGTCATGCTGCACCAACTGGCAAATCCCAATTTTATATACGGTGCCGTCGGCGGATGCCTGAGAGGCAGAAGTTTCCGAAGTTTCCGCAGCGGAAGAGGCTTCCGAACTGGACGCCGCGCTGCCGCATGCCGAGAGACCAACCGTCATCGCCGCCGCCAGCAACAGGGATACTGCTTTTTTCATTATTCTTCCTCCAAACCGTATCGGCGCCGCTAAAAACTCGGGTCTGTAACGTTGCCCGCTCCGCTTTGCCGATTTAGTGCTTTAAAGTATAGCACACTTCACCGCAGTAAAGCAATATTCACCTTGCACAATTTCTCCCGTTATAACACACCATCCCATGTGCAGTTCGCACAACGATTTTACATTGAAAAAGGACCGAGCTCCTATTGCTCGATCCTTCCACAAAGTACAATATAGTTTCAATCGCCGAAACAGGCATTCTCTGCCTTTTGCAGCAATTCCAGAAAACGCTGCGGGCTGCTGGCATGGCGCAGCGCATCCACCAATGTATTTCTGCTCAGCAAATTGACCAGCCGGGCCAAAATTTGAAGGTGAAGACTCTCTTCCCCTTGCGGGACGGCAATCATAAACAACAAATCAACCGGTCGCCCGTCCGGTGCGCCCCAGTCTACACCACGCCGCAGTGTCAGTGCAGAAACACCCGGTGCCGAAACGCCCGCATTTCCGGCATGGGGCAAGGCAATGCCATCCCCTATCGCCGTCGTCCCACCAAAGTTCTCCCGCTGGTATACTGCGTTATAATAGGCAGTTCCGTTGGTAATGACACCAATACCCTCCTGAAGCTCTACCAAAATGCCAAGCGCATCTGCCGCATTGTTGATATTGGCATACAGAAGAATTCCCTTGGGATCCATCAATTCGCTCACTTTCACGATTGGTCCCCCTTTGTCATGGGCTTACACGTCTGTCACGTGACGAATCAACTGATATAAGTACTCTCCAACCGCACCTTCCGAGCAGGTACAGGTCGTGACTTCATCGGCATTCGCTTTCACTTCTGCCGGTGCATTGGCCACCGCCACTGCATGTCCAGCCGCACGCATCAATTCCAGATCATTGTAATAGTCCCCAATTACAATCGTCTTTTTCTGGGATTTGTTCATCAGTGCACAAAGATCATGCATTCCCGTAGCCTTGCTAACACCGCCCGGCATAATTTCTAAGTAGATATTGTTGGTTGCCAAGAAGTAATTATCACGTCCATAATACTTCGTCTTCGCATATTGACCTAATTTGCGGATGGTTTCCGGATCCGAAGCAAAGACCACTTTCACCCATCCGTCCGGCACACATTCAATGGGGCAGGCAATGCTTCCCAAATGCTCATCCACCTGATGTGCATGCGTGTATTCGTTGGCGTGAATCACATACATTTCCCCATTTCCTGCCATCACCTCGACTCCCAAACGAGGGAATTTCGGCAAGATGTCGGAGATGGCTGCCGTTGCCTGCTCGCGATTGAGCGTAGACCGATGCAAAACCGACTCTGTGGAGAAATCATACAAGAGCGCACCGTTGCAGGAAATGGCCGGCAACGAAAGCCGGATTCCTTCCAATGCTGCGCGAATCGACTCGGGAGGACGACCGGTAGCCACCGTAAACAAGCCCCCCATTTCGATGAAGAGCTGGATCACCGTCCGATTGCAAGTCGGAAGGCCTTCCTTGGCCGTAAGCAAGGTATTATCCATATCACAAATGACAAGATAATCGCTGAGTGCTGATTTCATGCACGGTGTTCCTTTCTTAACCGGTTCAGAAATTCTGTAAAATAAGGCGGTAACGAAGAATCAAACTGCATCCACTCGCCCGTGGCAGGATGTTCAAATCCCAATTCTTTTGCATGCAGACACTGTCCTGCAAGACTTTTGATACAGTTTCGCGGTCCATAAACGGCATCTCCCGCCAAAGGATGCCCCATAGAGGCCATATGCACACGAATTTGGTGGGTCCGCCCCGTTTTGCCGTTTCAAATACAATCATTTCCAGGATTCCTATCGACC